>NZ_VIFM01000036.1 GCF_006636215.1 Myxococcus llanfairpwllgwyngyllgogerychwyrndrobwllllantysiliogogogochensis
GTCGGGGATCGGCTGGGTGGGGGGGACCCTCTTCGTGGCCGGGTCGGGCGAGCAGACCCTCCAGTCCGTTCCTCCCGTGGAGCTGTTGCCGGTGGCCATGACGCCCGCGCCCGACTCGCTCGTGGCCGAGGCAGGACAGATCCGGATCGACTTCACGCTCCCGGTGCAGGAATCGTCGCTGACCGAGGAGACGCTGCAGGTCTCCGTCGTCCACGCGAATGGCGTGAGCACGCCTTCGGTTCCAGGGACACGAACGGTCGAGTTCGCGGTCCGAGGCTCATCGGTCGTGTTCACGCCCGCCAGCCCCTTTGTCGCTGGGGATCTCGTCACGGTGTACGTCGACGGGCTCCAGTCCTTCGGCAGCCAGCGGCAGGCGGAGTCCTTCGTGGGCACGTTCGAGCTGGCGGAGGAGGGCGCTGTTCAGCCGCGCATCGCGTCGCTGACACCTGCCTCCGGGCTCGCGGACGAGGAAACGATGGCGGTGCTCACGGGCAGCGGCTTCCGCGAGGGAACGCGCGTGTTCGTGGGTGGGCAGGAGGCGCTGACGACGGTGGTGTCCCAGGACCCGCAGTCCATCATCCTCCGCATTCCGAAGGCGCGCCTGGAGAATGGAGTCCGCCTCGTGGGCGCCGCGATGGTGGAGGTGCGTGACCCCAGCACCCTGGCCGCGCGTCTCATGGGTGGCTTCGTCTATCGGGATGCCCCGAAGCTGGTCAGCCTGTCGCCGGAGCGTGCGCCCGGGCAGGGCGGGGTGCTTGTGGCGCTGCAGGGGCGCGGTTTCGCGCCCGGGCTCCGCGTCAACTTCGGCGGTACGGACTCGTTCGATGTGCGCGTGACGAGCTCCCAGAGCGCCGAGGCGGTGGCACCGACGCATACGCCCGGGCTCGTCGACGTCTCGGTGTCCGTGGGAGCCGACAGCGGCACGCTCCCGGCGTCCTTCCTGTACGGCTCTGGCGCAGTGGCTCGACTGAGCACACCGCCCGTGCGCGATGTGGTGGTCGACGGCGCCATTGCCTATGTGGCGCTGGGCGCGACCGTGGACGTCTACGGCGCGGATGGCCAGCTGCTCATGGCGAACCGCCAGACCGCCGTAGGCGGGTTGTTGTTGGCCAACCTGAGTGAGCCGACACACGTGACGCTCATCAGGTCGATCTCCTTCCCGGGACTCGGCGGAAGCCGGCGCGTGCTGAAGCGCGGCAACACCGTCTTCGTGGCGGCCGGGAGCGGGGGAGTTCGTCGGGTGGATGTCACCCGTCCGGACGAACCCCTGGAGCGTCCGGAACTCTCAGGGAATGCCTCGGACATCGCGCTCGATGGGTCCCTCCTGTTCGTCGGCGGCCCCGAGGGCGTCCACGTGTACGACGTCTCGGACGAGGCGCGACGGCCGCTGCGCGTGGGTTCGCGGTCGATTCCTGGCGGCGTCAGTGCGCTCGCGCTCCAGGGGACGAACCTCCTGGTGTCGAGTGCGTCCAGGAGTCCGGCGCGGCTGTATGTGCTGGACGCCCGGACGGGAGACCTGGCCGAGCGAGGTGCGACGGACCTCGTTGCTCCCGCGTTGCACATCACCGCGGAGGGGAGCCGTGCGTTCCTGTCCCTGGGGCGCGCCAGGCAGGTGGCGATCTATGACCTCACGGCGCCGGCAAGTCCGGCGCCCGCGGGAACTCTCGTGGTGGATGACCCTCTGGGGGGAAATTGGGTTTCGGCGGAGCAGACGCGGGTCGCCGCGGGCATCGCCTACGTCGCGGCGGGAGGCGGCAAGGTGCAGCGCTTCGCCGTTCCCGTGGGAGCGGTGCCGACCCGGCTTGGACGTGCCTCGGTGGTGGGGGATGCACGCACGCTGGCGTTCATGGGGCGGCATCTGCTCGTAGGGACGCTCGTCCTGGATGGAGACGGGACGCCCGTGGAGCTGCCGGTGAGCGACCCGGATGACGCCGACCTGCCTCTGGCGGGAGCGCTGGCCTCCGTGGAGCTGGACACCCTGGAGATTCGCGGGACGCAGCCCGGAGAGGGCGACACCGTGGCGCCGGGTGAGGTCGCGCGAGTGCTGGTGACCGCGCTGCCCGACGTGGCCACGGCGAGCGAGGTGGTGTTGGTTCGGGGCTCGGACGGTGAGCCGGTGGCGGTCTCGCGGCAGGTCCGCGCCGACGAGCAGGGTGGGCAGGTGGTGCTGACGCCCTATGCCCCCCTCGCGCTGGACACGGGGTACGAACTGCGTGTGGGCGCGAACCTCGCGGACTTGCGAGGCGCGCGCCTGGGCACCGCTGCCCGGATTCGCTTCCGGACGAGCCGTGATGCCTCCCTGGAGCGGCCGGAGGTGTCGTCCGTGGCGCCTGCCCAGGGTCTTGAGGCGGGTGGCACCATCGTCGAGGTCTTGGGGACAGGCTTCCTGCAAGGCTGTGTCGTGCGTGTCGGTGGGCAGCCCGCCGTCGTCCAGGCGGTCGCGCCAGACGGTCGGTGGGTGCGCATCGAGGTGCCTCCGGGCAAGGCGGGAGCCGCCGCGGTGGAGGTCATCAACCCGGGTGGGCTGACGGGGCTGCGCCTGGGGGCCTATCGGTATCTGGTGCCTCCGGTCATCGCCAAGGTCCAGCCAGCCCACGCACCGTTCGGAAGCCGGGCGGTGGTGACGCTCACAGGTGAGGGCCTCTTCCCGGGCAGCGAAGTCGCCTTCGGGCAGACCCCCGCGCGCGGCGTGACGATGGATGACACCGGCGCGCTTCGGGTGGAGGTGCCGGACGACGTGACAGGGAGCGTGGCACTGACCGTGCTGACGCCGGGAGTCCCGCCCAGGCAGTTCTCGTTGCCGGAGGGTTTCACCTTCACGCTGGCCGAGCGCGCCCGCCTCGATGACGTGGGTGGAGTGCTGGTGCGCGCAGGGCCTCGACTGTTCACCGCCCGGGAGGGCTGGCTGTCGACGGTCGACCTGTCGGATGCGCGCAGTCCGCTCATCACGGGGACCGTGGAGGGCGTGGCGGCTCCGGTGGATCTGGCTGTTGACGGAGACACGCTCTATCTGGCGGGCGAGGGCGAAGTGGTTCGCTATGACCTGTCGGCGTGTACCGAGGCGCCCCGGTCTCCCTGCGAGCCGGCCTTCATCGAGCGCGTGGCCCTGGCGCCCTCGGGAGGGGTGCTCTTGAGCGCCGTGGCGGCGGGTGGCAGCCGCGCCTATATCGCCGTGGCGGGTGGCCATGAACTCGCGCTGATGGCGCCGGTGGGTGGGACCTACGTGGTGGTGGGGCGTACCGTGCTCGGCTCGGGCGTGGTGCGAGACCTCGACGTGGTGGACGACAGCTTGCTGGTGCTCGTGGAGGATGGCGCGAGCTCCCGTCTGGAGGTCCGAGGCACGGAGGGAAGCGACCTGCCGTTGATTGGCGAGGTGCGTGGGCTCACCGCTCCCGTGAGCGTCATGGCCCGCGAGGGGACTCGCGTGGCGGTGGCCGCCGGCCGTCGCCTGAGCCTGGTCGATATGACGGACCTGTCCGCGCCCATCGTCGTGGCCGCGGCAGCGGACCCGAGCGGGACGACGTCGAGTTCGCTGTCGCTCTCGGGCCCCTGGCTGTTGGCGGTGGGTGGAACCCGGGCCGCGTGGATCGACATCAGTCTCGGCTTGGATGAGGCCACGTTCGCCGAGGGCGTGGGAGCGGGACCGGGCTCGGCCATCGTCAACGGCGTGGCCGTGGTCGCGGCGGGGGATTCATTGCGAATCCTCCGCGTGCCGTATCCCACGGTGGACACACTCTCTCCCTCTCCGGGAGGACGGGTGCCGTCGGGCGCGAGTGTCGCCGTGACGCTGCCGGTGGAACTCCCGCAGGCGATGACCACCAGCTCCATGGTGGAGCTGCGTGACGGGGCCGCGCTGGTTCCGGGCTCGCGACTGCCTGGCACGCTGACCTTCGTTCCGTCGGCGGCCTTGGACCCCACGCGGATCTACTCGGCGCAGGTAACCCTCGCGCCGATGGCCGACATCGAGGGCGGTGCCGTTCAGGGCACCTGGACGTACCCCCTGCGTGGCGGTGGAGCGCCGGTGTCCCTGCGTGTGGACGCCGTGGACCCTGTCAGCGGCCCCGTGGCCGGAGGCGTGCCGGTGACGGTGCATGGCCTGGGCTTCGATGCGTCCACGCATGTCCAGGTGGGCGGTGCCGAGGCGCAGGTCATCGAGTCCGTGTTGCCCGAGCAGTTGACGGTGACCCTGCCCGCTTCGTCGCTGGCGGGGCCTGCCGTCGTGCGCGTGAAGCGCGAGTCCGACGGCGCGGAGGCGAGGGCGGTGACACCCTTCCTGTACGTCGCGCCGCTGACGTTCGCGAGCGTGACTCCGGGCGCGGTGGACATGGCGGGTGGTTGGGTCCGCATCTCGGGGGCGGGGTTCCACCGGGGCCTCGAGGTGTTGTTCGGCTCGACGGTGGCGTCGACACGGAGCTGGACACCCGACAGCGTGGAGGCCCTGGTTCCCTCGGGGCCGGAAGGGCACCTGACGCTCAACCTGCGGCAGCCCGGCGTGTCGCCAGTGGTCGTGGCGGACGCCGTCTATCGCGGAGACGTGAGGGCTCCCCTCGTGGCTCGCGTGGAGCCCTTGGATACGGTGGGGGCCTCGTCGGTGCCGCTGACCGCCACCTTCGACGTGCGTTTCGACGAAGGCCTGTCGTTGGCGAGCGCGAGTCGCCTGCGCCTGATGCGCTCCCCGACGCGCGTCGCGGAAGCAGGCGTGTCGACGCTCCTTCCGGATGGGCGCACGCTGCGGTTCACGCCGACAGCACCACTTGTCTCCACGACCTTCTATGTCTTGAGCGCGGAAGGCGTCACGGACGTCGCGGGCAACATCGCGGCCCCGTACGAGCGAGTCTTCCGCACGGTGGATACGGTGAAGCCCACCCTGCGACTGCGTCGTTCGGATGGTGGACTGGTCGTTGACCATGCGGTCTTCGCCGCTGGCGTGGCCTGGACGTTCAGAGTGGACGGGAGCGATGACAGTGACGGCTCGGTGACGACGTCATTGCGCGTGGACGGTCAGCCACTGACCGCCTTGTCGGGAGGCGACTACCGCTACTCGTGGCCGATGGACGCGGTGAATGGCCCGTCGACGCTGGTGGCCACGGCAACGGATTCGAGTGGAAACACCAGCCAGCCGCTGACGGTGGTGGTCAGCATCGTGGCGGACTCGCCACCCACCGTGAGCATCGACTCACCGGCGGAGGACTTGACGGCGGAGGAGGGGGAAACCCGGAACGTGGTCGTCTCCGCTCTCGACAACCATGACCTGCGGGTTCTTGAGCTTCACGTGGACGGCGTTCCCGTGGTGCGCCACGAGCAGGACTCCGGGACGACCGCATCCGTCTCGTACCCTGTCGGACTGGCGAGGCTGACGGGCGCGGCGACCAGCGCGACGCGGGTGCTCACGGCCTTTGCCACGGACGACGAGGGCCAGGTGACGGCGGCGACGCCTCGCACCATCACCGTGACGAGAGACGTCACTGCGCCTGTGGTCGCCCTGCGGACTCCCGTGGCGGGTGGCCGGGTGGTCGGTGGAGCGGCGCTGGTGCTGGAAGCGACCGCCACGGATGCCAACGGTGTCGTGGAGGTGGAGTTCCTGGTGGATGGCGCGCCCGTGGGCGTTGCTCGCAGAGCCCCCTGGACGGTGACCTGGGCGGCCCCCGTCGTGACGTCGGCCGAGGCTCATCAGGTGGTGGCGGTGGCTCGTGACGCACGTGCGAACTCGACGGAGGCCGTGGCTTCGTTCACGGTGGAGCCGTCCTCGGGACGCCCCTACGTGTCGTTCGCCGCGCCGTCCGTGGGAGCAGTGCTCTCGGAGGGGCGGTCCTTTGACGTGTTGGTGGATGCCACGGCCCAGGCTGGCGTGGCGTCGGTTCGGATTCGCTCGGGCGCCGATGAGCGCGTTCTCACCCAGTCTCCCTGGCGCGCGACGTTCAAGGCTCCGGTCCTGGATGGCGCGAGCGCGCCGCTGCGGCTGGAGGCCCAGGCGACGGACAGGGCTGGGGCGATGAGCCCGATCATCCAGCTCCACGTGACGGTCATGGACGACGGGGCGTCCTCTGTCTCGGTTTCCCTGGCCCAGGAGCCCGCCGGCCCCGCGCTGCTGGGTGGGTCGACGCTCGCCCTCGTGGGCACCGTGGAGGCTGGCGCGACGCCAGCCCTTTCCGTCCACGTGGCGGACGCGGAGCTGCCCGTGCGACTGGCGGCGAACCAGTCTTCAGGGGAGACAATCCTTCCGGAAGGTCCGGAGGGTGCCTCCGTGGTGGCGCGGGCGGCCGGGACGGCGCTGGGTGGAGCACGGGGTGTGGCCGAGCACGGCGGCGCCCTGTCTGTCTTCGCGCACGGGCAGGCCACTCAGGTGGAGGACTCGCTGGCGGCCATGGAGCCCGTGGCGCTCGTCTCGCAGGGAGACGACGTGCTCGTGCTGAGGGCGGACGGCGGCGGCGGGGGCGAACTGGAGCTGCGCTCGCGGCTCACCGGTCAGCGGCGTGCATCACGCTCGCTGGTCGGCATCCCCGTGGGAGTGAGCTTCGGCGGAGACTCCGCCGTGGTGGCGCTGCGACGCGGCGGAGCCGGTGCGCTGGAGCGGTTCACGCTGCCAGGGCTGGTGTTCCAGACCTCGACGGAGCTGGTCCGGAGCCCCACTGCGATGGATGGCTCGGCAGCCTGGCTGGCGGTGGCCACGGACGAGGGCGTGGAGTTGCGGACGTGGACGGGCGGCCGCCTCGGCTTTGTCCCGCTGGGGCCGGTGTCGGCCGTTTCCATGGAAGGAACACGGTTGTTCGCCGTTGCCGGTACGGAGCTGGTGCTGCTCGATGTCTCCTGGCCTCAGGCTCCGCGCATCGCGGCTCGCGCGGGACATGGTGCGACGGTCTCCGCGAAGGTCGCGGCGCTGGCCGACGGCGGGGTGTGCGTGGCCGGCGTCCGGGTGCGTTGCTTCGCGGCCGACGTCGTGGCGGGGACACTGACCTCGAGGGGCGAGGCGGTCCTGGGGGCGAGCGCCCTGAGCGCGGCGGCCTTTGGAGAGCTGCTCGTCGTCGGGACGCAGACGGGCGCACGCCTGCTCGATGCCCGTGGCGCGCCAGTGGCGGCGGGCCTATACCCCGCCGTCACGGGGGTGGCCGGTCTGGTCCCAGGTGCGCTGGTGGGTGGACTTGTTCGGGGCGTGTCCCGTCAGGCGGTGGTTCGCGGAGCCGCGACGCCACGGCTCACGCTGGCGGCCCTTCCCGCAACGGCCCTCCGGGGAGGGCGGCTGCAGTTGATGGATGCCCAGGTGTCCGACGACCTGCTGGGCCTCAATGGCTATGTGTCCGAGGTCTCCGTCAACCAGGTCGTGGTGGACGTCAGGGACTCCCGGCCGCCCTCCTATGTCGACCTCCCCCTGACTGGCGATACGGCCACGGTGGAGTGGTGGGTGCGGGATCTGGCTGGAAAGCAGGCTCGGGTGACACGGCAGATCTCGTTGTCGGGTGCGGCCACGGGCCCGGCGCTCGCCAGCATCCAACTGCCGCTCACGGTCGCCGAGGGGGCCTACTTCTCCGTGGTGGCGATACCCGAGGAGCCCGCGCGTGTCGCGCAAGTCGAAGTGACGCTCGAGGGAGCGCAGCCGATGCTCCTGGTGGCGCCCGTGTTGGCGGGTGAGCTGCGTGCTCCGCTGGTGGGGTCGACGACGCCGTTGACCGTGACGCTGGTGGCCATCGATGCCGAGGGACGTCGAGGGCCGGCCCGCGAACACACGGTGCAGGTGGTCGATGGGTTGAACGGTCAGGGACCCGCGGTTGTCCTGGAGCGCGTGGGGACGGGGCTCGTGTACGAAGGGAGCCGCGTCACGGTGCGTGCGTCGCTCATGCCCGGAGGAACGGGCGACAGCGTGCGCTTCCTGGTGGATGGTCAGGACGCGGGAGCTGGCGTTGGCTCGGTGGTGGAGGCCGCGCTGCGAATGCCGCTGGGTGTGGGGACACGCGCGGTAGTGGTGACCGCCGTGGCAAGAGACTCCGCTGGGCGCGAGTCCGCGCCTACGGTGCTGACGCTGAATGTGGTGGATGACCTGGCGCCACCGCTCGTGGCCGTGATGGTGGACCCCTCGGGCGACATCGTGGCCGCGGGGAGCGAGTTGCTCGCGCGTGCCGAGGCCTCCGACGATGGGACGTTGGAGCGGGTGAGCCTGGAGGTGCGGCTGTCGGGAGTCCTCCATGCAACGGGAGGACCGGAGCTGCGCTTCCATGTCCCGGACGCGACGCCGACGGGAGCGTTGCTGGAGCTTCGCGCGACGGCGAAGGACCGTGCCAACAACACGACGACGGCGGTGGTGTCCCGAACCGTGGTGGGGGCGCGGCTGCCGACCGAGGTGGCGAGTGTGACGCTGGATGGCGCCACTCGACTTGTCCGGCTTGGAGAGCACGTCCATGTCGCGACTTCGAGTGGTCTGTGGATTGGGCGGCTGATGGGAGCGGCGTCTTCGCCTGGGCTGGCCCCGGTGGCGACGGTGAGTACCCCCGTGGCCCCCGTCTCGCTGGCGGTGCTTGGAGACCATGTGGCCCTGGCGCTTGGAGAGGCCGGATTGTGGCTCGTGGACATCGGTGTCCCGGCGTCACCTCGAGTGGTGGGGCGGCTCGAAGGCCAGTACACCGGTGTCGCGGCCTCAGGCCGCTTCTACGCCGCGCGCACGCGCACCGACGGCCAGCGCGTGGTGGAGGCGCTGGATCTCGGAGACCCGACCATGCCCATTCGCTCGGTGCTGTCACAGGGCAGCGCCGAGCTGCTGCTGGGCGCACAGGCGGACGGGCCGATCATCGCGGTGGGGACCTCGACGGTGAGGGTGCCACTCGTGACGCCCGAGGGGCAGGGTGGCGTGGGCGAGCTGTCCGTGGCCCCCGCGCAGGTTCGGGCGACGCAGGTGGATGGTGATCTCGTGGTGTCGGCGACGGATTCCGCAGTGCATGCCTGGGTGCGTGCGAACGGAACGACGCTCTCCCATGTGTCCGAGGTGGGAATGCCCTCGGGTGTCCGCGCACTCGACGTGGTGCGGGGCGTTGCCTATGTGGCGGGGGGGGATGGCTGGCTTCGCGTGGTGGACCTGCGCGAGCCCTCTCGTCCGTGGGTCGTGGCCCGCTCCGCGCTCGATGTGAGTGACGTGCTGGTCACCGAAGGACTGTTGCTGACAGCCGGCCCCACGGGCGTCCGGGTGTTGAAGTTGCCGGACTCCGTGCCGACGGTTGTCGCCGAGCCGGTGGCGCTCCCCGACATGGTGGTGGGGCTGGCTCCGTTCCGAGGCGGCGTCCTCGCGGCGACGCGTCTTTCGGGTGTCCAGGCGATTGATGTGGCTGGCGGGGCGAAGCCTCAAGTGGTGGGGCCGCTGTTCGCGGGGCAGGACGTGCGACAGGTGGAGCGCGCGGGGCGCGATGTGCTGTTCCTGGATGGCAGCACGCTGAAGGTGGCGAGGGAGACGGCCGAGGGGGCCTTGTCGGCCAACGACCTCCGCGCGGATGCGCTCGTCGCACTGGGGGCCGTGGAGCGCTTCGCCGCTACCCAGGGACGGCTGTGGACGGTGTCGTCCGGCACGGTGAAGTCAGTGCGCTGGCCGGCGGCGGAGGCGCGTGACGCCCTCGTCCTGGGCAGCGCCGCGCTCGACGTGGCGGGTGATGAGAAACGCGCGCTCGTGGCCTTGGGGAACCAGGGGGTGGGCGTGGTGGAAGTGGCCCCCTCCGGCCAGCTTCGTCGGGTCGCGACGCTGCCCGTGGCGGCGACGAACGTGGCGCTGGATGGGACGCTCGCTGTGGTGGGTGGCACGACGTCGCTCGCGATCTACAGGTGGGAGGACGGTGCCTCGCCGGTGCTGATCGGCACTGTTCCCACGGCGGGAGCAGTCCAACGCATCCGGCTGGAGGGGCGGCTGGCGCTCGTGAGCGAAGGGACCGAGGGCGTCGAACTCTGGCACCTTCCGGAGGGAGCGGCGGCCGTTCGGCTGGGCAAGCTTTCCGCCACCAGCGCGAGTGACGCGGTGTTGGCCGCCGGCCGGATCCTGGTCGCGGACGGCGCCATGGGGGTGAGGGACTTCAGCCCTCCCGTTGCGGTCATTCCGTCGGCGCGTGTCTATGTGCCTGGCGGGACGGTCACCGCGGAGGCGGGGACGGACGTCGTGTTGGCCGCCGAGGCACGTGGCGTGGCGGTGGACGACGCGGAGCTCGTGGTTGATGGCGTGCCGGTGGTCGCGGTGGATGATCAGGCACCGCGAGCGCGGTGGTCCGTGCCCGCGGACTCGGTGGTGGGCCAGCGGCATTCATTGCGGTTCCGGGTGCGTGGCGCCGGCGGCGTCGAGGCCCTGTCTCCGGCGCTCTTCGTCGACGTGAAGGCGCCCTCCACGGGTGCTCCGGTGGTGGCCGTGGTGTCGCCCGGAGCCAACCAGCAGCTCCGCTCGGGGGCTGTGGTGACCGTGTCCGCGAGACGCACGGGTGGGCTGTCTCCCGTGTCGGTCGTCGCGCGACTGGGCTCGCTATACCTCGGAAGCCTGACCTCCGAGTCGTCGGACCCGACCTTGTTCAAGGCCTGGGTCCGTGCACCGGTCGTGAGCACGTCCGTGGACCTTCCCCTCACGGTTCAGCTCACCGACGGCGCGGGCCGAAGCGCTGAGGCCGCTGTCACGGTTCGGGTGTTGGCCGATACCCAGGCGCCCGGGGTTGCCACGGGACTGCCCTCGGAGCTGCGTGTCAGCCCGTTCGTCAACCTGCTGCATCTGGTGACCACGGATGATGGACAGGTGTCGCTGTCCCTGGAGAGGGATGGCGTCGTGGTGGCATCAGGCGCCGAGGCGAGTGGGAGCGCGAGCCTCGACCATGCCCTGGTGCTTTCCGAGGAGCTGATCGGCCAGGAAGTCCGCCTGACGGTGACGGCCGAGGATGCCGCGGGCAGGAGGAGCGTGGCGGAGCAGCGCTATGTCGTGAAGCCGGATGGTTCGGCGCCGACGGTGGTCCTGGGAACAGGCACGCCGCCGGAGACGGGCCACGAGGGAGCGACCCTCGTCGTTCAGGCCACCGCGTGGGATGCGGACGGCGATCTCGTGGGAGTGCGGCTCTACGCGGACGGCGTGGAGATTGGGGCAGGCACGGGTGGACAGGTGTCGGCGAGCCACGTGTTGCCCATGCAGTCGACGAAGGCGTCGGTTCAGTTCCGCGCTGTCGCGACAGATGCTCGCGGCCGGACGGCAACGGCTGAGCGCACGACGACGGTGAACTCGAATGTTCCGCCAGTCCTGACGTTCTCCATGACGCCCGACCCGGCGATTCAGGGAGAGCTGGTGCGAATCTGCGCGCGAGCTACTGACACCGTCGGGGTCTCGGACCTCACCGCCACGGTGGATGGCGTGCCCATGCTGGTGCCGACGTCGTGCGGCGCGGGCTGCCGCGAGCTGTGCACCGACGCGACGGTGGCGAGCACCGCGACGGCGGTCCATGTCGCGGCGAGCGCCGAGGACACCATGGGCTCCGTGGTGGCTGGCGAGCGGACGTTCCAGGTGAATGCGAATCAGCCGCCCGTCATCAGCCTCGGCGCCATCAGCTTCTTGAGCGTCGGGGTTGATGCGGACCTGTCTGGGTGGATCTCGGATGAACGTGGGCCGCTGGCGTGGGCCGAGTTCCGGGTCAACGGAGCGGTGCTGGGCAGTCGCGTCGCGTCCCCGAATGTCGGGGCAACCCTGCGACAGCGCTATACGCCAGCGGTGACTGGCACCGCCCAGGTGTGCCTCTTCGCGGAAGATCGGATGGGGCTCGTGGGCCAGTCGTGCCAATCCGTGGCCGTGGTCGAGCCGCAGCAGCCGACGGAGATCACGGAGGTCATTGCCGCGAACGACTTCCGCTTCGAGAACCAGGACATCGTCGTCAAGGGCAACAAGGTCTTGCGCATTGACGGGGCCCATACGTTCCGAAGCCTCTACGTGCTGGACACCGCGACAGTGACCCACAGCGCGCATGGCGTCTCGGGCCAGAACGGGATGGATCTCACCGTCACTCACGAAGTGCGCGTCGCCACTGGTGCCCGAATCGACGTGAGTGAGAGGGGGTACCTGGGAGGGTACCGGGAGGGGAATGCGCAGCGGGCAGGGCGGACGCTGGGGAATGTGTCGAGCGGGCTGGAGAACGCGGCCGGCAGTCACGGAGGCCACGGTGGGCACGGCCAGTATGGTGTCGAGAACATGCCGGTGTATGGCGACTACCGGGAGCCGGCGGCGCCCGGCTCAGGAGGCGCTGCGACGAACAGCTCCTCCATGGGAGGGACGGGAGGAGGCTTGCTGAAGGTGAAAGCCGGCAGTCTGAAGTTGGATGGGCAGCTGCTCGCCGATGGCCAGCTCGGCTGGCATGGAGGCGCGGGCGGAGGAATCCGGGTGGAGGTGGGAGCCTTCACGGGCACGGGCTCCATCAACGCGAATGGAGGCAATAGCTACATCGGCGGCGGCGGCGGTGGTGGACGCGTGGCGGTGTACTACGACACGGCCACCAGCAGCTTCGACTGGAGCAAGGTGCTTGCCCGAGGTGGACCCAACGGAGGCGTGGGCTCGGTGTACCTGAAGGGCAGTCTGCAGGAGTACGGGGACCTCGTCTTCGACCAGGTCCAGTACGGCTTCGACATCAACTACGTGAAGTCCACTCCAGTGGAGGGCGGGGCGTATGACCGCTTCGCGGTGCGCAGAACCGCCAACATCGAGGTACAGCAGGACCTCGTCACGCCGTGGCTCCAGGTGGATGGAGGGACGCTGCTGGCGCGTGGACAAGTCAGTGGCGCGATACCGGCGTTGGCCGTGCTCAATGGGGGCCACCTGTCACTCAGTCGCCCGTGGGCCTTCCCGGAAGGAATCCCCGTGGAGCTTGGGAGCTCCTCCCAGTTGACTGTCGCGGGAGGCGCTCCGTTGAAGCTGAGCAGCCTGAAGCTGGGCAGCTCTGCGCTGGTGAAGCTGTCGGATGTGACTTTGCCGCAGGCACCTGCGTTGGAATTGGAAGTCAGCGGCGCGGTCGAGGTGGGCTCCGCGGCTCGAATCGACGTGAGTGAGAGGGGGTACCTGGGAGGGTACCGGGAGGGGAA
Source organism: Myxococcus llanfairpwllgwyngyllgogerychwyrndrobwllllantysiliogogogochensis (assembly GCF_006636215.1). Taxonomy (GTDB): domain Bacteria; phylum Myxococcota; class Myxococcia; order Myxococcales; family Myxococcaceae; genus Myxococcus; species Myxococcus llanfairpwllgwyngyllgogerychwyrndrobwllllantysiliogogogochensis. The sequence goes on from NZ_VIFM01000036.1 coordinate 13,057, forward strand.
TGCGCAGCGGGCAGGGCGGACGCTGGGGAATGTGTCGAGCGGGCTGGAGAACGCGGCCGGCAGTCACGGAGGCCACGGTGGGCACGGCCAGTATGGTGTCGAGAACATGCCGGTGTATGGCGACTACCGGGAGCCGGCGGCGCCCGGCTCAGGAGGCGCTGCGACGAACAGCTCCTCCATGGGAGGGACGGGAGGAGGCTTGCTGAAGGTGAAAGCCGGCAGCCTGAAGTTGGATGGGCAGCTGCTCGCCGATGGCCAGCTCGGCTGGCATGGAGGCGCGGGCGGAGGAATCCGGGTGGAGGTGGGAGCCTTCACGGGCACGGGCTCCATCAACGCGAATGGAGGCAATAGCTACATCGGCGGCGGCGGCGGTGGTGGACGCGTGGCGGTGTACTACGACACGGCCACCAGCAGCTTCGACTGGAGCAAGGTGCTTGCCCGAGGTGGACCCAACGGAGGCGTGGGCTCGGTGTACCTGAAGGGCAGTCTGCAGGAGTACGGGGACCTCGTCTTCGACCAGGTCCAGTACGGCTTCGACATCAACTACGTGAAGCCTACGACGCTGCTCTCCTCGCCAGGAGGACAGCAGGTGTTCCGGAACTTCACGGTCACCAGAAACGCCCAGGTGTTCACCACGGACACCCTCGTCATTACGGGCACGCTGACCGTGTCGCCAGGGGCACGCTTGCAATCCCAGAACTACAACCTGCCATGACCTCCCCATCGCGCGACCGGACAGCCTCGATCTCCTCCATGTCTATTCACAGAGCGCTCGCCGTGGGTGTGCTGGTTCTCGCCGTGCAGGCGACAGCGTGTCGCGACCCCGAGGTCGTGGCGCGGGTGGGGCACACCGACCTCCGGAACGAGGACCTCCAGGACTTCACATCACGCCGGGCGTCCGGTGCTGGCGAAATGAGCGCCCAGCTCGACGCGCTGATCGCACGGGTCCGGCTCGCCGAGCATGCGACCGGACTCGGCCTTCCGGCCCGTCCCGACATCCGGGCGAGGCTCGCCGCGGCCCAGCGTGAAGTCCTGGCTCAGGCCGCGCTGGAGGAGGCGCTGCGAGGGGCGACAGACGAGACGGCCCTGCGTGAACGTTATGCGGTCACCCGCGACACGCTTGCGCGACGGCAGGTCCAGGTTCGCCATATCCTGGTGCGCCTGTCACCCGGCGCGGATGACGCGGAGCGCAGGAGGGCACGGGACAGGGCCAGTCTGCTCCATGCCCGCATCACGGGCGGCGAGAGCTTCGAGGCCGTCGCTCGTGATGCGAGCCAGGACGAGGCCTCCAGCCAGCACGGAGGGAGCCTCGGGATTGTCCGGGAAGGACAGGTCCACCCATCCTTCTTCGAGGCTGTCGCCGCGCTTGGCAAGGACGAGCTCAGCAAGCCCTTCGAAACACCCTTCGGTGTCCATGTGGCGCAAGCGCTTGCTCCGGTGGAGTCCGTGGTGCCGTCGTTCGATGAGATTCGTGGAGTGCTTGCCGCGCAGGCCCGGCGTGAGGCCGAGGCCCGTCTGAGCAAGGAATTGGAAGAACGCATCAAAGTGACGCGCTTCCCTGAAGCGATGGGCTCCCAGGGGAAGCCCGCGCCGGATGCGGCTGTCAAGCGAGGGGATGAGGGATGAGTCGGGGAGTCAGAAGCATCGGGTCGGGGCATGTTGTCCTCGCGCTTGTCGTCGCCGTGGCGGTCGCTGGCTGTCGCACGAAGTCGGAGCCCCAGGAGCCTGTGCCCCAGTCACCCGGGGCCACCTCGGGCACGGCGCGCGCGAAGCTCTCCGCCGAGGAACTCGAGCCCGCCTGCAATGGCGTGGTTCCCGAGACGGTCAACACGACCTGGCGGCTCGGAGGGCTCACCGTGGCCGGAGGCTCCTCGCGCACGGAGAGCTTCGCGGCGTCCGACGGCGTGGAGGCCCTGGTCGTCATCCAGAACGGCAATGGGCGAGGGACTGGCGAGGCGCAGGCCGCGACGGTATCGCTCAATGGCGTCCCGGTAGGAGCCATCGCCGCGGGACAGCGGTTGAACGTCTCGCGCGTCGCGCTCCAGGTGGCCAACCAGCTCACGGTCGAGGCGCAAGATGGGGGACAGGTGCGTGTCTCGGTCGCGACCCTGGGCTCTCTTCCGTGCGTGATGGCGGATACAGGCTACCTCGCCCCAGGGCACCAGCCGGCTCTGGCTGTGTTCGACTTCGAGCCGAAGGGGGAGGGGACGCTCGGCGTCCTGCTGGTGGACATGGTGGGCGCGACCGCCGATGCCCAGGTCCTCCTGAATGGGGTCAACGTGCTGGCGGGCATCGCCCCAGCGCAACGTCGTGCGTTCGCGACCGCCATTCCCCTGAATGCGACCAACCACCTGGAGGTCTCGGTGCAGGGGGGCGTGGACTCCAACGTTCGCGTCGCTGTCTTCGATGCGGACACCCTCCCTACGGAGCTCTCCATCACCGAGCCGGAGCACGGCGCCTACTTCATCGGATCTCCCGTCGTTGTCGCCGGTCGCTACGGCCGTGACGGCAAGTCGCTGACAATCAATGGCGTTCCGGCCTGGCTCGTTGGCTTCGATGGCTTCAGGTCGGACGTGCCGCTCGTGGACGGAGTGAACTCCATCACCGCCGTCATGGCGGACTCCTGTGGCAACGTCTCCCGCGTCTGTCGAGCCGTCGTGCTGGACACCCATGCTCCAACCCTCACGATCCAGGGCGTGTCCGATGGTGACGTGACGCAGGGCCCGGTCACGGTGGCATGGCAGGCCGCGAGCCCGTACGTGGTCACCACCTCCGCTACGCTCAACGGAGCTCCCTTCCAGAACAACACGACGGTATCCGCGGAGGGGGAGTACGACCTGCTGGTCACCGCCGAGGATCTGGAGGGTCGCGTGGCCATGAAGCGGGTGCGCTTCACCCTCTTGCTGAGAGCGCCACTCATCGAGGTGACGGGCGTCTCCGAAGGGGAGTTCGCGCCGGGCTGGGTGACGCCGTCCATCAAGGTCACCAGCCCCTATCTCGAGGTGCTCAACATCACCTTGAATGGCATGGGGCACGAGAACAACACACCAGTCACCCAGGAGAGGACACACACGCTCTTCGTCGTGGCCAAGGACCGGGCCGCCAACTACGGCTTCGCCACGGTGAACTTCACCATCGACTGGACCTATCCGGTGGTGGCGTTGTCGGGCGTCGTCGATGGGGCCCACGTCAAGGAGCCCGTGGTGGTGAGCTACACCGCCACCGACATCCACATGGCGCCGGAGGGAGTCGAGGCCCTGCTGGATGGCCAGCCCTATCTCGGTGGCGACACCATCGCCGCCGAAGGGCCTCACACGGTGGAGGTCCGCGCTCGCGACAAGGCCAACAACCGGACCACCTCCCGGGTGTCCTTCACCCTCGACTACACGCCTCCGGTGCTCTCGGTGGGAGGTGTTCCCGCGGCAGGCCCCGTGGCCGTGACGGTGACACCGACGTTCAGCGCGACCGACACGAACCTCGGGGTCGTGGGCGCGACGCTGAATGGCGCGCCTTTCAGCTCGGGCACCGAGGTGGTCGAGGACGGTGCCTACTTCCTGGAGGTTCGAGCGGAAGACCTCGCGGGAAACGCGACGACCTCCCTCAAACATTTCGTCATCGACCGCACGGCGCCCATCATCACCGTCTCCGGCGTCCGGGATGGCGAGCAGCGCAGGACTCCGGCGACGATCTCCTGGACCGTGGAGGACGCGCATCCCGGCACGGACAGCGCGACGCTGGATGACGCGCCGTTCACGAGCGGGAGCACCGTCGCGTCGGGGGGAACGCACCTCCTCGTCATCACGGCAACGGACAGCGTCGGAAATACCCGGGTGGAGCAACGAAGCTTCTCCATCGACGTGGGGCCTCCAAGTGTCACCATCCATGCGCCCTCGAACGGCCTGGTCACGCGCGAGGCCCAGGTGGAACTCGAGGTGGAGGTGGTGGATGGCAGTCCAGTCGACCACGTGGAGGTTGGCGGGGAGCTGCTGAGCCAGGGCGCGGATGGTCGTTGGCGGCGCACGATTTCGCTGCTCGAGGGTGTGAACCAGCTCGTGGTCCAGGTGTTGGACACGGCGGGCAACACCACCACTCGAAGCGTGTCGGTCGTCCGTGACTCCACCCCCCCGACGCTCACCCTCACGGGGCCGTCGGAGGGCGCGCGCATTGGGGCGCTCACGGTGACGGTGCATGGGTCCGTCTCGGACGCGACGCCCGTCATCCTCACCATCAACGGAGGCCCGGCGGCGCTGTCCGCGGACGGCACCTTCGAAGTGAATCGGTCCCTCGTCCAGGGCGCGAATACGCTGGAACTCCGAGCGACCGATGCGGCCAGCAATGAAGTCCGCAAGACCTTGCATGTGCGGGCCAACGCAACGCCTCCGACCCTCTCCATCAGCGAGCCCCTCGACGGCCTCGTGACAGAGGAAGCCTCCATTACGGTGCGCGGCACGGCCGTGCCCGCGGATGGCACCGACACCGTCACGGTGGTGGTGGCCGGCGTGCTGGCCACGACGACGTCCGAGGGAGGCTTCTCCCGGAAGGCGCCGCTCTCCCCCGGTGGACAGACCCTCCTGGTCGTCGCGATGGACGGCTACGGCCTTCGCTCCGAGGCCTCGGTCAGCGTCACTCGCGGCGGTGCCTCGACCGATGGAGGCCCGGCTCCGGACGCTGGAGGTGGCGTGGATGCGGGTGGGCCGCCTGGTGGGGACGCAGGCGTCCCGACCCAGGACGCGGGCCACGTGGAGCCCTCGCCTTCCCTGTCGCTCGACCAGCCATCCCCTGGCGCCGTGCTCGGCGGCCCCAGCGTGGCGGTGTCCGGTCAGGTCCGAGGAGGAACCCTCCCGCTGACCGTCACCATCAACGGAGTCAATGCCTCCGTCTCGGTGCGCAGCTTCAGCATGGCGCTCGCGCTCACGGAAGGAGACCACTCGCTCTCCATCGTCGTGACGGACGCGGAGGGGCGCACCGCAAGCACCACCCGAGACCTCGCGGTGGACCGGACCCCGCCGTACCTGACGGTGACCCGTCCCTCGACGAGTCCCGTGACGGTGAATGAGTCGCCGTACCTCATCCAGGGAGAGGTGGGCGATCTCCATCTGGCGGGAGTCTCCGTCGGTGGACAACCCGCGACCATCCTGGGCGGGACCTTCAGTGCCTCCATCGCGCTCCAGTCGGGCGAATCCCGGGTGGATGTGACGGCGATCGACGAGGCCGGGAACACGCGGACCGAGTCGCTTCGCCTGACGGTGGATGGTGCGCCACCTCGGGTGACGATGCTCCTGCCCGTTGATGGCAGCGCTTCTGATTCACCGCTGGTGCTCGTGAGGGCCCGTGTGGAGGCGTTCGCGGAGCTGGCCGAGGTGCTCATCGGCACCGGCCCCGCGTCCGAGGTGTCGCCGGGCGTCTACGAAGCGCAGCTCGCCGTCCCCCTGGGGGAGAGCACGATCCAGGTGACAGCGCGGGATGTGCAGGGACTCATCGGGCGCGGAGCCGTCACGGTGCGCTACCGGGACCCGGCCACGGAGCCCTTGGTGGTCACCGGTGTTCAGCCGGCCGCCGGGGCGGCGGAGGTCAAGCCCGACGCGTTGATCAGCGTCTCCTTCAACAAGGCGGCGACGCTCGAATCGGTGCGCGCGGGCTTCGATGTGCTGTACCAGGGGACCGCGCTCGAGGGAGGACACTCGCTCGCGCCAGGAGGGCAGACAGCGAGCTTCATCGCCCGTTCGCCCTTGCCCGAGGGAGCGGTCCTCCGGGTGCGCGTGCGGAGTGTCGCGGCCGAGGTCGGTCCCGGTCAGGCCAGCGAGTTCGTGAGCGAGCTCACCGTCCGCCGTCCGCTCACGCGGGTGCGCGGGTATGTGATGGACAGCACGTTCCAGCCACTGCCTGGGGTGCGAGTGGTGCTGGAAGGGACGGAGGACTCGGCTCGCACGAGCGCCGATGGAAACTGGTCCCTCCTCTCCTCCGTGTCCGGGCCCCGGGTGCTGCGCTTCGAGGGCGGAGCCAGCGCTGACGGCAAGCCCTTGCCCACCGTTCGTCGCCTGCTGACGGTGACGCCGGAGGCCGAGACGCTGGATGCGCCCCTCGTGTTGACCGAGGTGGACACGGGCAGCGCGACCCGGGTGGACACCTCCGCCGCGCTCCACATGGACTTCGCGAACCGCCACGGAGCCCTGGCGATTGACGGCCCGCCTGGAGCGCTGCTGTTCGAGGACGGGCAGTCCCAGGGCATGTTGACGGCCACCCGGATCGCGCCCATCGCGCTGCCCCTCAAGCTGGAGAGCAACGCGTCTCCCACGGCCGTCTGGCAGGTGGGGCCCGTGGGCGTGCGTGTCCAGAAGCCCGTGCTGCTGACGTTCCCCAACGTCACCCACCTCGAGGCCGGTCGCTATGCCGTGGTGCTGGCGCATGATCCCCGCAGCCACATGCTCGCGAGGATGGGGCTCGCCCGGGTGGCGGACGGAGGAGACTCGGTGGTGGCGGAGTCGCTCCTGGACCTCCGGTCCGTGGAACTCGTGGGCTACATGGCGCTCACCGACGAGCAGGACGCCATCGTCCGGCAGGCGCTGTCCACCCTGGATGGGCAGGGTGGCACGTCGACCGATGGTGGAGTCGAAGGCTCCCTGCCTCGCGTCCCGCTTCCGCTGGGGCCGCCGGTGCCGCTCTGGAAGCGGGCGCTGGATGCGCTGCTGCTCGGCGAGGCGCACGCCCAGGCCTTCGTGGGCCTCTTCCCGTTCCTGGACCAGCACATCCAGGCGATGGTGCCCGCCGTCGTGAGCGGCGCGCTGCGAGCCCAGCAGGACCGCCAGCTCGCTGTCGGGCCCACGCAGGAACTCTCCGAGCTGATCTCCGTGCCTCGGCAGGTGTCGTTCCCCTATTCCCTCCCGGTCTCGCTGCTGGCGTCACGAGTCGCCACGAGCGCCGCCGGAGAGCCCATCGAGGCCTTCATCTCCGCGAAGTCCGGCACGGGGGGAGTGCTGCTGCCTCCCCAGGGTGAGACGTGGAGCGCGACCACGCAGAGCGCCTCGGCTGGCGAGTTGCGTCTCGCGGGCAACGTCGAGCTCTCCCGTGGAACGACGGTCATCACCCTCGGTGGGCGGTTGGGCACCGAGCTGAGGACGTACACCCTGACGGTTCAGGCCTCGCCCGTGGGGGACGCGGGCACGAATGGCTATCGGCTCACCTTCACGCGGGACGAGCAGTCCCTTGCGAGCGGTGTGGCGGTCCAGTCCGTGGTGCGATTCCCCGACATGCGCGTCACCGTCACCGGGCCTGGGCCCACGATGAGTGGCGCCACGGGGCCGACGGGTGAGTACGGCATTCCGGTGATGGTCGCGGGAGGGGAGGCCGAGGGAATCGCCTGCGCGGACGTCCCCCTGGGCCCTCGGCCCATCCTGGGCAGGGATCCCCTGACAGGCGCCGCCGTCGTCCAGTCGATGGTCATGGCGAGCTATCCCACGTGCTCGACTCCGTTCCAGGTGACCTCCGGACGGCAGACCCGTGCGGACATCCTCGTCGACGCCCGGCTCCTCCACGGCGCCCTCCACTTCGTGGACCGCGAGGGACGCTCGCTGCGTCGCGACTGCGCGGCCGGCGGTCACAGCCAGTTCGACACGGATGGTGGCTCGTTCGCCTCCATCGCCGACGAAGACATCACCAAGACGGAGGTCCACTTCTTCAGGGCGGATGACCTGGAGCACCCCATTGCCCAGTTCACGGTGGGCGTCGCCAAGGAGCAGTGTGAGCAGCCTCAACCCGGCCAGCGGCTCGCCCAGGGACACTATGCGCGCGTGCGCGTGGGACCGACGGCGCCCTTCAAGCGAGCCATTCGAGAGCGCTGCCGGGAGCTCAATCCCGCCATCCTGGACGATTCCAGCGCCCCGCCGCCCATCAACCTGGGTGACGCGGACCGGGCGTTCTATGAGACGGAGTGTCGCGACAATCGGAACAACTTCCTCAGGCTGAGCGCCGGGGAGCCCCTGGTCGTCGTGGCCGTCAATCACGCTACGGGCCATACGGGGATGACACGCGCCAGCGTACCCCCCATCTCGAAGTGGAGTCCGGGCCCCGACGGTCGTTGCCTGCTGGATGAGCAGCAAGGCCCGTTGAAGGTGGTGGACTCGGGGCAGGAGGTCTCCCTCTCCCGCTGCTCGGTGCAGGCGCTGGGCATCGACGTGCCCGTGGCGCTCTATCCTCCGGAGATCGACGTCCGGGTATGGCGCAGCGCCGAGGCGGGAGGGGTGCGGCAGGACCAGGCCCCCACGCTGGTGCGCCACGGCGGCGCGGCCACGACGCGGGACACCTACGTTCATGTGGACACGCACTGGCGCGTCCGGACCTCGGCTCCCGAGGAGTGGCGTGCGGAAGACGGAGGGGTGCGACAGACGCCGCTGGATGCGGGCTTCCCGCCGGAGTGGTTCGACGGGGGCGTGTCCCCGTGCCGGGAGGCGTCCCGTGCCGATGGCGGCACGCCCGATGGAGGCGCGCCGTGCCTTCCCGACATGCTGAGGGATGAGGGCGTCTCCGGGCGGATCCTGGAGACCTGCTCCGAGTACGGAGAGGGCGCGAACAGCTCGGCCAAGAAGCTCCTGGCGTGCCGACGCAACCAGGACCTGGAGGATGTGCCCAAGGGCGTTCCCCCGCTCGCGGGGCGGGTGGTGCGGGTGACGAGCTCCGCGGCGGAGGAGCCCGCGGTGGCTCAGTTCGCCGTGGTTCCAGGTCGTGGCTCGGCGGCCCTGCAGGCCGCGATGCGCGTGGTGACTCCAAGCGGCCAGCGCCTGACGCTCGGCAGCCTGCCCAGCGCCAACTACTACCTGCATGTCGTGGGACATGAGGTGTTTCCGCGCGACCTCGATGGCGACGGGGCCCTGACGCCCGCGGAGCGGAACGCGAGGCCACCGGACTTCAGTGAACCGCTGGGCACGCATCCGGCGGGCCTGCCCCAGCGCGCGGTGGGACTGAAGAACGTCTACGCCAGCATGGACCCGGACGGGTTCCGGGTGCTCCGGTACGACCGGGACCGCGAGCACGAGTTCCGGGTCCTGGGGCTCACGAACCCGCATGTCACGGCGACGACCTCCACGGGGACGAGGCCGCTGGAGGGCTCGACCGCGGAGGCGGACTCCGACGACCTGGCCTACTCCTTCCTGAGCGGACTGCTGGAGCCAGAGCGGGAGGGACGCGCGCCGACGCCGGTGGGTGACTACGTCGTACGCTTTGGTGGGGATGCCTTCGGAATCGAGTGTGATGTCAGTATCAAGAGTCAGGCCATCACAGGCAGCTGCGACGGCGAGTTCATCGACGACGTCCTGAGCGCCAATGACCTGCTCTATGTGGAGCTGTACCTCAGCGGCAACGCCGAGAACGTGCTCTATCGCTTCAACCTGATGGGCTTGTCTCCGCGCACGGACCTGCTCAAGGCGGGCAGTGCCTTCACCGCGCGACGCTCGGTCGAGGTGGCCGCCAACGGAGGGGCCGTCAAGGACCGGCCGGTCTCCATTCCGGCCGCGGCCCGCTTCGCGCTGGACCCAGACGTCATCCGCAGGGGAAGGGTGAAGGTCTGCACCTCCGACACCTGTGCGGCCGGCAGCCTCGTGAAACAGGCGGACGTGGAGCTCCTTCCGAATGGCGCGTATCGCGTCCAGGAGTCGGGGGGAGGGTTGGGAGAGGACGCCCTCGAGCAGCTCTCACAGACAGGGCTCAACGGCGCCCGGCACTTCGCGCTGCCTATTCCCGCGCAGCTTGTGCCGATGCCGGGCTCGGGCGGGGAAGCCCGGCGCTTCTTCCTGGTCCAGGAGATTCTCGAGCCCGAGGTCCGTCGTCTCGTTCAAACGCTGGGGCGCCCGCGCGGCGTCTTCGAGGGGCTCAATGCCCGCGCGCCCGGCCAGCTCACCGTCCAGGGAATCAACGTGGCGGATGGACACCTGTCCTTCGAGCACGAGGACTTCTCGGTGCCGCAGCTCGCCGAGGCCGTTCGCTTCTCCCGGACCTACAACAACCAGAGCAGTCTGGTGAGCACCACGGGCGTGGGCTGGACGAACAACCTCGACGGCTTCGTGCAGGAGGAGAATCTCGGACGCTACGCGGTGGTCGTCGCGGGCCAGTCCTACGACTTCCCGACCTGCGGCAGCGTCAGCGACGCAGAGCGCACCGCCACGGACTGCACCACGGACCGCTCGCATGGACTGACGCTGCGCATCGAGAAGCGGGCCGGGAGTGCCCTCGCGGTCGTACAGACGGCCGAGGGCGCCGTCTATGAGTTTGGGATGCGCGCTCGGGGCCACGCGCTGGAGGAGCGGCGCCGATGGCTGCTCGACCGCTACCATGACGGGCACGGGCGCGGTGATGGGTCGGGCTGGACGGTGCTGACGTACCGGGCTGGCACCAACCTGGTGGAGCGGGTGGAGCGCGCGCCAGGACGGCTCCAGCTCGTCCTCGACTACGAGCCCATCAATCTGGACGACGAGTCCATCGCGAACCGGCTGCGCAATCAGGCACGAAACCAGGGCTTCGCCCTGCTCGCCACGGTGGAGCTGCGCCTCAAGTCGGATGGCTCCGTCATCCACGCGCTGCGGCTCACGCATGACAAGCAAGGCAATCTGCTGAGCGTGGCGCGGACGTCGGCGCTGCCCGCGACCCAGGTGTGGGAGTACGACTACGCGGCGCCGCCCGAGGACCTGAGCGGGAGCAAGCTGTGGTCCGCCTCCAACGAGGTCGCGAAGGCGAAGCTGAAGCTCAGTCCTCCCGAAGGTGGAACGCCTGTCATTCAGTGGGTGGCCACCTATGGGCGGGAGGCGCAGCCAGGAATGTATGCGCACGTGAGCGCGGCGGAGGCTGTCACCTCCGTGGTTGGCACCGGCATGCCAGCGCCGGGGTGGCGCATCCAGGCGACCGACACCGTCAAGCGGACCCTCACGCGTCCCGATGGCGTCACTGTCTCGCTCGACCTCAACGAGTACGGAAACGCCAGCGCCACCACGCTTCCTGGCCTGGGACCGAGCACCGCGGCCTGGGGGAGCGATGTCCGGGGAGGACCCGTGCAGGTGGATCGCACGGTGTCTTCGACGGGACGCGCCTTGAGTCATGCGGTCAATGACCGGATGCAGGTGGATGGCGTGTCACTCAGCGCCGCGCCTCCGGAGAGCCTGCCGGTGCCTGGAGCCGGGAGCGGACGGCTCTGGTCGGTGTCCGCGCGACAGCCGACGACGGGGCGCGCCGTGGAGATGAAGCTGGCCACGGGGCACGGCGAGGCGAACGTGAGCCAGCCGCGCAACGCGGCGGGTGACTCGACGGGGTTGTCGGTTCAAGACCCGCTGCATGGCGTCGTGTTCTCGGCCCAGCAGCTCCCGGATGTGGACGGAGTGGTCCAGCAAGGCGTGGACCCCACTGGCAACACGTTGACCTTCCTCGGGCACGAAGAGCAGGCGCTGGGCCTCCCGGGCTCCGCGGAGGTCTCGCGTGTCCTGACGGGCGCTGGTGGGCTCGACAAGTACACCGTGGAGTACGAGTACGACGTCCTCGGCAATCGCATCTCCGAGCTCAACCGAGCCACGGGGGCGCGTGTGCAGTTGACATATGACGCCGTGGGCCGGCTCCTCTCCCGGACAGTCTCCGGGCGCCCACCCCAGGTGTGGACGTACAGCTACCTGCTGGGGGACGACACGCTGGTCGTCACGGAGAGCGTGGCGCTGGGGCGGTGGTCCCGCAGCCAGTCGCGGACGACGGAACTTCGTGAGGGATTGGTCCGGAACGAGCGCTACACGTATGGGGCCCAGGGCCTCCCGGCCACCATCCAGTACGACACCTACCAGGGGTCGCGGCTCCAGTCGTTCCTGGATGCGCGAGGGCAGCGGCACACCCTGACCTACGATTCCGCTGGACGACAGACGGGCGAGTCGGTGGGCGGGGTCGCGCTCTATTCGTATGTCCTGGATGGAGAAGGGAACATCACCCAGGCGACGGACAGCCGGGGGTTGGTGACCCGAGTGCTGCACGACGCGCTCGGACGCGCGGTCCGGTGGGAGTACGAGTCGAAGGGGGCGGGCGAGCCGTGTCCGGACGGATGTCGGTTCTCCGATGTGGAGACCGTGGTGCTGGATGCTGCGGGGGCGGTGGTTCAGCGGACGTTCGGCACACTGGCGAAGAAGCATGTGCTCGAGTCCACGACGGACGCGATGGGACGAGAGCTCTCCGTCAAGAGCAGCACCACGAGCCACGGTGGGGTCGACTCGAAGGCCTTCCATGACGGCGCGGGCCGGGTGACACGGCGCGTGGACGACGAGCTGGGTCTGGAGGACACGTACGAATACGACGACGTCCTGGGACGGATGACCCGGTCGGTGCGCACCGTGCAGTCCGCGAATGGTGCGCGGACGCTGACCGAGACGCGTGCCTATTCCGATACGTTGGCGGGCACGGGGACCGTGCAGGTGACGCGCGTCCTCAACGGACGGGGTCCGGGGACCACGGGGACGCGCGAAGAGGTCCGGACGTATACGGTTGATACGCAGGGACGGGTGCTTGGTCTGACGGAGACCGTCGACGGCCAGCTCGCGCAGCATGCCTGGGATTACGACGCCCTCGGGCGCGAGGTCTCGTATCAGTCCCCTTCGGGGCGAATAACGACGCGCGAGTACGACACCGCGGGCAATCTGCTCGAGGTCGTCGAGCCCGGCGGTATCACGACTCGCTTCACGCAGGATGCGCAGGGCAATGTCCTGTCACAGGTCGGGCCCCAGGAACTGGAGTCGTGGGCGATGACGTATGACGGGCTGGGTCGGCTCCAGACGCGCACCCTGGCCTCGACCACGCTCACGGGGATGGCGCAGTGGAGCTACAGCCATCCAGGAGAAGGCGTCGAGGTGGAGGGCCTCCCGGACGGCGCCTCCATTGCTCGCACCTACAATGCGCGAGGGCTGGTGGAGTTGGAGGTCCAGACTGGGACGGGGGGCGAGCGCTCCGTCCGGACCCGGTACGACGGGACCTGGGTGAAGCGGCAGGCGGTGCTCGAAGGCGCGTCGTCACGGATTGTGGACCGCGGCGCGGAAGCGGCCATCGATGATCGCGGCCGGATTCGCAACGAGGTGGAGACCTGGTCAGCGCCTGACCATGGTTACCAGTACACGACCACGACGAACTGGAGTGGGCGGCAGGCTGTCTCCACCGAGTCGTGGAGCATGGGTGGACAGAGCCTGGGCGGCCGGACCGTGACGGTGGTGGTGGATGGACTCGGCAATGTCATCCGGAAGACCCAGAGTGGGGCGGCGGATCAATGGGACTACTACGCCGACGGCAAGTCGATGCGGATGGTGCCCTTTGGATTTGACGCCAGTGCCGCCGCGACGACGTGGACCTACGACACGAGCGGCAGGCTGAAGTCACAGCACTTTGGTCCGGAGGAGACGAGCTATGCCTATTACGCGGATGGCTTGCTGCGCTCCGTCCAGACTCCAGACAATCGCATCCGGACGCTCAGCTACAACGCGCGTGGGCTCCTGGAGAACGAGACCTATGGGCAGGGGACGGACCTGGAGCGCACGCGGTATGCCGCGTATGACGGGGCGGGCAATGCGACGGACGTGAGGTATGCGGCGGGCACCTCGGCGGAGACGGTCTGGTCCAGGCAGTACGGCCCCCGGGGCGAGCTGGTCCAGGTGACCCAGCCGGGCAACGAGCTCTTTACCTACACCTACGACGGGCTGGCGCGGCTGGAGACGGTGACGCCGCCAGCGGGCTCCGTGACAAAGCCGCAGCAGTTCACCTACGACTTCTTAGGGCGAGAGCTGTTGCGCAAGCGTGGCACGGCTGAGTGGACCACCACCTGGACGAACGGAAGCCCGGAGGAGAGCAACGAGCTGGGTGAGCGCGTCGAGCAGGTCCTGGATGGGCGTGGCAGGGTGATTCGGTCTGTCTTCAAGCCGGGCACGCCCACGCAGGACGCCTCGGGTGTGTCGCGGACCTTCAAGGACCTTGAGTCCGTGAGCTACGTGTTCAATGGCTTGGACCAGCTCTGCTCGGCGACGGAGCACCGCGCTGGCATCGACCTGGTCCGGAGCATGCGCTACGACGGGCGGGATCGCCTGGAGGCCGTCACCAGCGGCTCCGAGACAGTCGAGTACGGCTATTACGACAGCAATGCGCTGCTCTCGATTCAAGCCCCGTCCGGGACGGTGAACTACACAGTGGACGGACTCCAGCGGCTCCAGGGCGTCACGCTGGCCAACGGCACGGTCCTCGACGTTGCGTGGGAGCAGGGCGGCGCCCGGCTGATCCGGGTGGGCAACAGCGCGCTGAAGCACTCCTATTGCCATGACGGCCGAGGTCGGCTGACGTCCGTCACGCATGACGCACGGGCGGAGGGCTGCGCCTCGCCCATTGCGTCGCCCCGGCTGCGCTACAGCTACGCCTACGACGAGCGCGGCAACCGGCTCACCGAGCTGCTGGAGCGCTTCGAGTCGGGTGGCCCTGGGATGATCGAGACGACGGAGTATGGCTATGACCCGGCCGACCGACTGACCGGTGTGCGCTACCCCTCCGGCCAGTCCGTGCTCTATCGGATGCACGCGGACGGCGCCCGGTCCGGTGAGAAGCGCAGCACATCGTACACGGGGTCGCTCGGGGCTGGCGGGTTCGATGTGCTCTCAGCGCCGCAGCAGCACCTGTCGTACCACTACGACGCGAATCTGGGCTCCCTGAAGGAGAGCCGGGACCCGCTGAATGGCAACGCGGTGGTGACCCAGTACGCGGTGGATGCGGCGGGCCGGCGCGCGCGTGAGACACGCGGCAGCCTCACGCGGATGTTCCACTTCGACGCGGCGGGGCGGCTCGTCGAGGCGGAGCTGGACGACGGTGTCCAACTCCAGCAGGTGAAGTACCAGTATGACTACTCGGGGCTCCGACGTTCTCGGACGGTGGGGAGCACGACGACGCGTTACCTGTGGAGTGGAGGCTCGCTGATCGAGGAGCAGCTCCCCGGCGCGGGCGGCGCGGTGCTGTACCAGCGCGCGGCGGGCCTCGAGCTCGCAACAGGGAGCACGCGGATTCTCCAGGATGGGCTCGGAAGCGCCGTGGGGCGGCTGGAGGCCGGCGTCCTCACCACGTCGTCATTCGATGCGTGGGGTGGCTACCGAAGCGGCACGCCGCCACCGTCGACGCAGGCGAGCCTCGGGTACACGGGGCACGCGTGGGACGCCGAGGTGGGCCTCAACTATGCCCAGCAGCGCTGGTACGACTCGGCGACCGGGCAGTTCCTGTCCGAGGATCCGCTGGCAGCGGCGACCTATCTGGCCACGCCGACAGAGCTGAACCCGTGGGGCTACGCCCGGACGAACCCGCTGCGGTACGTGGACCCCACGGGCGAGACGGCGTGGCAGCGGATGCTGGGAGAGTCGCTGGAGCGTCAAGCGCAGGAGTGGCTCAAGTGGGCCAAGCCCGGGACTCCGGAGCACAAAGCCGCGATGGAGCGGTACACCGAGGGCCAGAAGTGGCTCCGGAAGGATGAGGAGAGCCGGGACTTACACACGAATGTTGGCCTGCCCATCATGATGGGAGGGAGTGGCGTCGCGATGGCGCCGGTCATTACCACAGTGGGAAGCATCCCTATTGTCGCCAAGATGATGGGGTGGGTCGGCGTCACGACGCTCGCGCTGAGCCAGACGTCGGGGCAGGTGACCGCGCCCATCGTCTACGGGCCGGCGGTCGATGCGGCGGAGTGCGCGACCCGAGAGGGGAGTGGTCCTGACCGGGTGGGTGCCTGCATTCGTACGGGCACGGAGTTGGTGACGCTGGGGATGGCGAAGGCGCCCGATGTGCGTCGCTTCACCCGCCAGCTCGGCAGCGATCTCGCCGACGACTGGCGGAATATCTCCAGGCAGGCGAGCCCCGTGGCGGTGACGCCGGAGGGCGTGCCGATCAGGTTCGACGACGACGCGGCGGACCTCGTCACCAACTCCCAACCGATGCAGATGAGCACCGGGCCCTTCCGGCGTGGGCCCAATGGCGGGCGTGGGGCGCCCGTCAAGATGGCTCCCTCCACGGTGACGGGCCAGGTGGGCTATGGCTCCACGGATCTGGCGCAGGAAGCCATCAGGATGCGAAAGACGATGGGGCTGAACAGCCGCAAGGCCAATGTGGCTGTCTTTGAGTATGAGGATGCCAACGGAGTCCTCCAGTTGACGGCGGTCCCCAACCTCCCGATGGGAAAATTCAGGGAGAAAGACTTCTGGTTCGGCGTTCACTCGGAGGAGGTCGGGCGAAGGGTGCTGGCCGACGCTGGAATCGATCCGGCGAAGGTTCGGCGTGTGTACTCCGAGCGGCAACCTTGTATGCTTCCTGGCAAGACCTGTAGCACGATGCTGGCACGTGAGTTCCCGAACGCGAAGGTAACCTACAGCTTCGATTACGGGGCCACGGTCCAGTCTCGTCACGCGGGCAACGAGGCGATGGACAAGTCGTTGAGTGACATGGGCATCAAGTAGGAGCAGGCATGTTTTTCGATTTCGTGGGTGTCAACTATGAAGAAGACGTCGACATCTGGATCGCGGAAGTAAAGCTAGGGTCGGAGGTTGTCTATCAAGGCAACTACGGCGATCCGGAGATCGCCGCAGTGGGCCGCGAGGTCGCCATCTTGAAGAACGGATGGGCGGCTCAGCGGAACTTCCCTGAGGAGACGCTGGACGCGCTGTGCAAGCGGTTCGCCGCGAGCCTCGAGGACTCGTTCGCGGTGGGAGACGTGACGTGGCACGAGTGGGTCTCGAATATCGGCCTGACGCCCGAGGAGTTCCTGCTGCGGGCCGATGTTCACCTGCCGTCCGAGTCGGGGCGCAGGTCCTAAGAGCCTATTTCGGTAGGGAAGAAATCGGCCCGCCTGCTGCGTTCTAGCAGCAGGCGGGCAGGCGCATAGGTCTGGTGAAGAAGGACGATGGCTGGAGGATGGTACGTTGCGGAGTGGTGGTCATATTGTGACCTGCCCTGCGCTCTTCCACTGCTACGACGTGCCGGACCTGCCCCGCACCGACAATGACCTGGAGCACCTCTTCGGCACCTGCCGCTACCACGAGCGGCGCGCCTGGGGCCGGGTGCGCGCAAGCGCGGGACTCGTCGTGCGCGGAGCCGTGCGGCTGCCAGCCATTGCCTCGGCACTCCTTCTGCCTGCGCTTGACGGCCCCTACCTGGAACCTGGGAACATCAATGACTGGCAGAGACTGCGTTTTCAGCTTGAGCAGCGGCGCGTCCCTCGCATCCTGGGCCGGCGCTTCCGTGCCAACCCGGATGGCTACCTCCGAGACATCGAAGATGGGCTCAGGCCATATTTACCGGCGTAGTTTTTTCATTCAACTCCTGACGGGCCCGCTGCTGGCGAGCCGGGTCGGCGCGAAGGAATCGATAGGTGGGCCGATACGGGCGAACGCCATGGCGGCGGCAGAAATCGCCCATGGCCGTCTCGCCCACGCGAATCCCTGTCTGCCGGTAAAAGAAGGCGGCCAGGGTGGCGTGCGTCCAGTTGGCACGCTTCAACCCACAGGCCCGGGGGCCCTAGCGTTTCCAATCCAGAATGGTAGGCGCCAGGTCCTCGGAAATCAGGGGTGTCTTGCCCGGCGCCCACTGAATCTTCAGCCCTTCCAGGCCCTCAGCGCGGTAACGAGCGAGGAAGCGCTGGATGTTGCGCGGCGTCGTCCCCAGGTCCTCGACAATCTGCTGCTGAGGACGGCTCCGGGCGGTTATCAGCACCGCCTGACACCGCTCGCGCAGACGCCGGTTTCCCGTCGTCCGGAATCATGCTTCCAACTCGCTCCTCTGCCCTTCACTCAGCTTCAGCCGACTCATGTAGGTTCAACACACGACCAGCGACGGATTCATCCGAGCCGTGAATCAGAGTGGTAGCCGCGCCGAGAAGAGACTGGTCGCCGAGGGTTGCGTGGCTTCAGGAAGAGTCAGGCACATCGTCGAGGCGCACGCCCTGGGGATGTCCCCAAGGCACCCCTCCGCCGCTTCCTCGATGCCTCCGACGCCAAGGACTGGAAGTTTGCCTACTGCCTGCTCGCAGCCCCTGCGCGCCCGCTACGCCCCCCGAGCACCTCCGCGAGGACTTCGAGTGCGAACCCCGTCGCCATGCGGTGCCGCCGCACCCACTCTCTCTTCCTGTCCATGTTGACGCTCCGGTGGCTCATCCGCGCACGTCCCTGGGCGCACCCCGCGGTGGAGGTGCTCGTGGATTCGCGTAGATGCACGGGTTAACTGTCCGGGTAGTCGCCCACCCCACCTACCAGCCGCGCTTCTTCCAGCTGTCTTTGGAGTGAAGGGCTCCCCGTCCCGACTGCTCCGACGCGCGAGCCGCTTGGCCGCCCCCCGCTACGAACAGCTTGGGTGACCCGCCTGCGATCCATGGCCCCGGTCGACCACACTGTCCGCCTGCCTCAGCTTCCGTCCCCGCCCCTGCGCGTGCGCCCTCATCTCTGGGCAACACGCGACAGGTCATCCGGGAGGAGGACTAGGGCGTCGCGCGCCAGGCGGCGATGGCGAAGAGGGCCCAGCCTGCGAGGAAGCCCAGGCCGCCCAGGGGCGTCACCGCTCCGAGGACTCGGACGCCGGAGAGTGCGAGTGCGTAGAGGCTGCCGGAGAACAGGACGATGCCCACGAGCATGGCCCAGCCCGCGCCATTCAGGAGCGAGGAGGGGCGCAGCAGGGCCAGCAGTCCCACCGCGAGCAGCCCGAGCGCGTGGTACATGTGATAGCGCGCGCCCGTCTCGAAGATGACGAGGAGGTCGGGAGGGAGCCGGGCCTTGAGCGCGTGCGCGCCGAAGGCTCCCGCGGCCACGGACAGGAAAGCGTTCACCGCACCGAGCACGAGCCACCACCGCATCATCGAACGCCTTTCATCGAGAGTCCGTCTGGTGCACGCTACACCGCCGTTGATGGAGCGTCCTGGCCGACGTGAACTCCAGGCCACTCATACCCGCATGACATCCCCCACCTTCACTCCTTCTTCCAAGCCCATCCCCTTCGAACTGCGCCCGTCGTCCATCCAGGGCACCGGCGCCTTCGCCACCCGCCGCATCCGCAAGGGCGAGCGCATCATCGAGTACGTCGGTGAGCGCATCGCCCAGGCGGAGGCGGACCGTCGCTACAACGACGAGGCCATGGGGCGGCACCACACCTTCCTGTTCAACCTGGACAGCAAGACGGTGCTCGACGCGGGCACCCTGCACAACGAGGCGCGCTACATCAACCACTCGTGTGCCCCCAACTGCGAGGCGCTCATCGACAAGGGGCGCATCTATATCTTCGCCTTGCGCTCGCTCGAGGTGGGTGAGGAGCTGGTCTACGACTACGCGTACGAGCGCACCGAGGACATGGGCCCGGACTCCGAGGCCCTCTATGTGTGCCGCTGTGGCGCTCCCCAGTGCCGGGGCACCATCCTGGCGCCGGAGAAGAAGGCCCCCGCCCGGAAGAAGGCCTCGAAGAAGAAGAAGTCCGCGTCCAAGTCCCGCTCCGCGAAGAAGCCCGTGAAGGGGAAGAAGACGACGAAGGGCAAGAAGTCCGCGGGTGGTCGCAAGCGCCTGGCGGGGTGAGGTGGGTTGCCCGGGCCTGACGCGCTGTCGTCGGGCCTTGTGGCGAAGTGAGTGCGAGGGCCAGCGACGCCGGCTGGGAGCTGTCGCCCTGGGGCCCGCGAAGGTCACGTGCTGGTGCGGGCCAATCCCAGTTCCCTGGCCCGCCGACTGAGTGCATTCCGAGACACCTCAGCCGCGCCCCTGCGGATTCAGGTCGCCAGCGCATTCGTGGAAGCAGCGAGTGACTCCTGCCACGTCCACGACTCCCGCGAGCCGGATGCTCGGGCTGCGATTGATGCGGTTGTAGATGGAGGTGCGTGGGATGTAATGCCGTGCGCTGGACTCTGTCTGCTCATCATGAGGGCTTGTGCAGCGCATCCCGTACACAGTCCTGTCTTGAGCGTTGTCTTTGAGAGGGTAAGGCATGTTGGGTCTGGCGCTGCTGGCTGATTTCAGCCGGGCCGAAGGGCCGCCTCTGGTTGGATTGGTCTGGGCATGCCGCGTGCGTCTGGCTGTCGTATAGTGGCCCCGTGAACGACGTCCTCTCCTTCCTTCTCACCGAGTCCCCCGAGCCCGTCACACTTGACTCCGTCGAGACGTGGTGGCGCCGACATGTGGAACTGGTGCCGCGGTTCCAGTCGCCCGCGGACCTCGCGCTCGCGGGAGGCTTTCGCGCGGACCGGCTCGGATTTGCATTCGCCTCCGGGTACCACGCCGCCCACCGCTTCCTGTTCCCCATGCTCCCCGCTGACCAGCCCGTCGCGCTCTGCGCCACGGAGTCGATGGGTGGGCACCCCGCCGCCATCCAGACGCGTCTTGCGCCAACGGCCACGGGCTGGACACTCACAGGGGAGAAAGCCTTCGTCACGCTGGGCTCCAGCGCGAAGCTGCTACTCATCGTCGCCTCCGAGGGACAGGACGATCAGGGCCGCAACCGGCTCAGGTTGGTGTCCGTGGACGCCAGGCGCGCGGGCATTATCGCTACTGAATTGCCCGAACTCCCCTTTGTGCCCGAGGTCCCTCACGCGGAGCTGCGGCTCGAAGACGTGGCGGTATCACCGGACGAAGTACTCCCGGGCGATGGCTACACGCGATACCTCAAGCCCTTCCGCACGGTGGAGGACTGTCATGTCCATCTCGCACTCCTCGGTTGGCTTCTCCAGCTCGGCCGACGCAGCGGCTGGCCTGACCCCATCCGCGAGGAGTTGCTCGCGCTCGCGGTGATGATGCGCGGCCTTGCCCAGGCGGACCCGTCATCCGTGGCGACACATGTGGCGCTCGCTGGCGCGCTGGCTCAGGTGAAGCGCACGCTCGTCGAGAGTGAGCCGCTGTGGGCCCAGGTCGACGCTGTGACTCGTGAGCGCTGGGCGCGCGACCGCCGACTGCTCGACGTTGCTGGGAAGGTACGCGTCAAGCGACTGGAGGCTGCTCGCGCGAAGCTCGCGGGTGCGGTGCCGGAACAAGGCGACTGACCTCATGACGCGCGTACAGGCAAGACGGTAGAAACCGCTTGCGCGAGCTGTCGGCGTTCCGCCGGAACAAGTTGCTTGCCACGAACGCGCACGTGCCAGGACTGGGAACGCGGCTCACTCGAAGCTCAGCCCGTGAAAGACGAAGGGCCGCGCCCCTGTACGGGACACGGCCCTGACACGCCTCACGGCGTGAACCCTGGTCTGCTCAGTACCGTCCGCCGCCCACGATGGAGACGAGGGCGGACAGGATGCGGTTCTCCACGCCCCACACGGCCTTGTTCAGGCCCTTGATGCCCGCTCCGCGCAGGTAGTCCGTGAAGTCGTGCAGCGCGGTGGAGCGCTGCGTGCTCTGCCCCTCCGCCGCATACAGCAGCGGCGTGCCCGGCGCGCCCGTCAGACCCAGGTCGGGACAGGCCTCGGACAGCTTCTGCGGATCAATTCCCGTCGCCGCCGACAGCATCGCCACCGTGAACTTGTGCACCGGCAGCTCGCGCGCGTTCGGCACCTTCTTCAGGACCTTCTCCCGGTCCTTCGGATCCGTCGCGAGCTGATCCAACGTCACCTTCGACATCGCGATGATCTGCTCGTTCGACACCTTCTTGCCGTCCAGGATGGCGCGGCCGAGCAGCGACGCCGGCGTGTCTCCCTTGATGATGACATCCGCCCCCGGCATGTTCTGCATCCGGTCCCAGATGGCCTGCACCGCCTTGCCCACCTCGGTGTCCGGCCCGCCGCGCCACGCGCCCGGCGTCGGCTGCGTCGCCACCGCCTGCACAGGCGCCGCCAGCTTCGCCTCGAAGGTGCTCAACTGCGCATGACCCACCGCGTTGGCCCTCGCCGGGGCCGCCGTCTGCTGCGCCTCCCGCTGCGGCTGGAGCGACGTGGACGGGTTTGACGTGACGACGCGGGCACGGTTGCGGATGGGATCCATGCTTGGGGACTCTCCAGAATTCGACGAATCAGCAGGTTATCGCAGGCGGCCGGTAAAGGTTGCCGCCGAGCGGAAACACACCCATCAGGGAGCCAAGAACGGCGCCCAATGTCTGACGCATGACGTCATGAGGTCCCTGGACACCCAGATCGTGCTGAAGCCTGTAGCCGGTATTTCCTCTCCGACCTGTCCCTCATGTGCGCACGAGGTGCGACAACTCACAGGAGACGAACATGCCCATTCATATCAACCCCCATCGTCCCAGGCCCACACCAAGGCCGCCCCCCAAGGCGCCCTCGAAGACCGAGTCACGGCCTCCGAGCAAGAAGCCCGACCCCAACCGGGACAGGGACCGCTTCGAGCCTCCTCGGCATCAGCGGCCCACACATCGGACGTGACAGGCCCCTCGCGGGCCGTGCTTTCCGGGACATGAAGCACGGCCCGTGGCACCGAGCGAACACGGATGCGGCGCGCATTCCGCACGACAACCGGCCGGTGAAGCCGTATTCGGGGCGGCATGAAGCGTTTCCCCTCCGAGTTCGCCGACCTCCTCACTCCCAAGGGCCGCCGCATCCTGGAGGGCCGGGACACGTCAGTTTCGGGCGCGTTGCTGGACCCCGCGCGCCGCTTTGTCTCCCTCCAGGGCGTGGTGGACGCGACTCGCGCCGCCGCCTGTCGCAACGCGCTCGACGCGGCGCTCAACGACACCCTGGTGCGCATGGAGGACCCCATCCCCGTGGACTCCATCTCCGGGATGACGATGAACTACATGGAGCTGCTGCCCAAGACGGTCCGCGTGCGCACCGCGCTGCTGGAGAACCGGCGCTCCCGCTCCTGGCGCGCGGCGGAAGCGGTGGGGCTCACCACCATGCTTCGCTCGGACACCTTCGCCGCCTTCGCCGCCTCCGTCAGTGGCCGCGTGCTGCGGCGCAACTGGGGCATCCAGGTGCTCTGCTACGGGCCCGGCGACTACTCCGGCCCCCACAATGACCACCACCCCGAGGAGGCCGAGGCCCGCGCCGGCTACGTGGACATGCACGTGAGCCTCACCATGCCGGGCGTGGACCACCAGTACCTCGTCTATGAGAAGGACGGGCACCTGTCCGAGATGACGCGGGTGAGCACCGTGGGCGGCATCACCGTGTATCGGCTGCCCTTCTGGCACTACACGACGCCGCTGCTCGCCAAACGCGGCAAGGAGGACCAGTCCCGCCGGTGGGTGCTGCTGGGGACCTTCCTCGACGCCGCCCCCCAGGCCCGGCCGTCCTCCACCGTACCGCCGCCGGGGACAGGGGCCCGTCCGCCCGCTCGGGGGACGTGATTCGGACGTGGCGAGACGCCCGGTAGCGGTTAGCTTCGGGCCGACATGAGCCCCACCGACACCGATGCCCTGGCCGATGACCTGCTCGCGTACATCGATGCCTCGCCCACGCCGTACCACGCGGTGCGGGAGACGGCCCGCCGCCTGGAGCAAGCGGGCTACCGCGCCCTGGACGAGCGCGAGTCCTGGACGCTGAAGCCCGGTGAGCGCGTCTACGTCACCCGGGGCGACACCAGCATCGCCGCCTTCCACCTGGGCACCGCGCCAGTGGACCGGGCGGGCTTCCGGCTGGTCGGCTCCCACACCGACTCGCCCAATCTGCGACTCAAGCCCAACGCCCAGGTCGCCAAGAACGGCTACCAGCAGCTCGGCGTCGAAATCTACGGCGGGGTGCTGCTGCACACCTGGACCGACCGAGACCTGTCGCTCGCCGGCCGCGTCGTGCTGCTCGAGGGCGGAAAGCCCCGGGGCCACCTGGTGGACTTCCGCAAGCCGCTGTTGCGAGTGCCCAACCTGGCCATCCACCTCAACCGAGGGGTGAACACCGAGGGCCTCAAGCTCAACCCCCAGGAGCAGATGGTGCCCGTGCTGGGCCTGGAGAGCGCGGGCGCGGTGGACCTGCGCGCCATGCTGGTGAAGGAGCTGTCGAAGGGTGGCGTGAAGGCGGAGGCGGCCGACATCCTGGGCTACGACCTGTGCCTCTATGACTTGCAGCCGTCCACGCGCTCGGGGGCGCACGAGGAGTTCCTCCATGCGCCGCGCCTGGACAACCTCGCGAGCTGCCATTCGAGCCTGACGGCGCTGCTCACCGGCCCGGCCTCCCGCGAGGCCACCAGCGGAGTCATCCTGTTCGACCACGAGGAGGTGGGCAGCCGCAGCGCGCAGGGCGCCGCGTCCCCCTTCCTGCGCACGCTCCTGGAGCGCCTCACGCTGGTGCTCTCGGACGGAAAGCCCGACGCGTTCCACCGCGCCATGGCCCAGTCCTTCCTGGTCAGCGCGGACATGGCGCACGCGGTCCACCCCAACTACGCGTCGCTGCACGAGCCCAAGCACCAGCCGCAGATGGGTGCCGGGCCCGTCATCAAGTCGAACGTGAATCAGTCCTACGCCACCGATGGCGAGTCCTGGGCGTACTTCGCCGCGCTGTGTCGCGAAGCAGGGGTGACGCCGCAGCACTTCGTCACGCGCACGGACCTGGGGTGTGGCAGCACCATTGGCCCGATTACGGCGGGACAGCTGGGCATCCGCACCGTCGACGTGGGCAACCCCATGCTGTCCATGCACTCCATCCGGGAGATGGCGTGCGCGTCCGACGTGGCGGCGATGGTGGCCGTGCTCCGTCGCCTCTTCGCGTGACGCGGGGCTGTCAAAAGCGGGCCGGGGAGGTGATAGACCTTTGTGCGTGACTTGGCCGCGCGCGGGAGGTCCCTGGTGGTGCGAGGCGCCCTGGAAGCGGGTTCTCCCCCGCCAGGGCGCACCGCTCGGCCTCGCACTTCCCGGAGGCAAGGTCGAGCGCTCCCGGCGCTACCTCGCGCGCGTGTTCCGCTGGCTCTCCCAGCCGCGCACCGTGCTGCACGTGGGGCTCGCCGGCTCGCATCGCTGCATCGTCAGCCAGGACGACGAGGGCCGGCGCTACCTCCAGTTTGGCTGGGACAGCGCCTACCAGAGCGTGGTGGGGCAGGGCTTCCCGCTGCGGCTGGAGCTCGAATACACGCAGGGCATGATTGGCGGCGTGGCCTTCGTGGCCAATCCCCAGCGCATCTTGATGGTGGGCGTGGGGGGCGGCTCGCTGCCCATGTTCCTGCGCGCCGCGCTGCCCCAGACGCGCATCGACGCGGTGGACAGTGACGGGGAGGTGCTCGAGGTCGCCCGGCGCTACTTCGGCTTCCGCGAGGATGCGCTGCTGCACGCGCACGTGGCGGATGGGCGCCGCTTCATCGAGACGCCGGGGCCCGCCTACGACGTCATCCTCCTGGATGCCTATGGCCCCCGAGGCATGCCCAAGGCGCTGGCGACGTGGGAGTTCCTCCAGGCCGCCAAGGCCCGGCTCACGCCCGACGGCGCGGTGGTGAGCAACGTGCATCGCTCGCCCAATCCGCTGTACCCGGCGATGCTCCAGACGTGGCAGGCGAGCTTCGCGCAGTTGCACGCCTTCGACTCGCAGACCACGGCCAACCGCGTCTTCGTGGGGCTGACGTCCACGCAGAAGGTCTCTCGTGGCGCGCTGAAGGCCCGTGCGGGTCGGCTGGCCCGCGCCGCGCGCTTCAACCTGCGAGCGCTGATGTCGCGTCGATTCGAGGACCGCGAGGTCCGCCGCGCCTCCTCGGAGGGCCGAGCGCTCGACTCGCTGGACC
The DNA here is from genome assembly GCF_006636215.1 of Myxococcus llanfairpwllgwyngyllgogerychwyrndrobwllllantysiliogogogochensis. Lineage (GTDB taxonomy): Bacteria > Myxococcota > Myxococcia > Myxococcales > Myxococcaceae > Myxococcus > Myxococcus llanfairpwllgwyngyllgogerychwyrndrobwllllantysiliogogogochensis. The sequence continues at coordinate 38,679 of NZ_VIFM01000036.1, forward strand.
TCGTGCTGCACGACGAGGACTGACCGCTCCGCCGCGTCAGGACAGCGCGCGCGTGAGGCGCTGCTCGCGCGCCTCGCTCAGCGTGCCCACGTCCAGCAGGGCCGCGACCTTCTCCTGCGCGGAGAGGGGCTCGGCGCCGCCGCCCAGCAGCTTGCGTCGCGCGGACTCCAGGGCCGCGGGCGAGGTGTGCTCGGCGAGCCCCGGCTGCGACTCCAGCAGCGCCAGGTGCAGCGCGTGCATCTTGGCGTCGCCGAGCACCCGCTCGATGGCGTCCGGCACCGGCTCCACCGCGTGCTCCTCGGTGATGGCCTGGGCCCGCTCCACCACCTCGGGAGGCTCCGTCTCCTCCGGCAGGAGGAACAGCCCCCGTCGCGCGGCCCACATCCCCAGCGAGGAGCGCGCCGTCAGCACCGTGAGGGGGACGGCGAGCAGCAGCCCCACCGCCACCGGCAGCAGCCACGCCACCAGCGCCGGGGACACCAGCGCGGCCACGGCCAGCATCCCCACGCCCACCGCCATGTGCACGGCGTGACGCCGCGCCGCTTCGGACCACGGCAGGTCCGCGTCCTCGCGCTGCTGGCTGGACCAGTTCACCCGGTACCCCAGGAGCGTGCCGAAGACGAAGTGTGACTGGAACAGCATCATCACCGGCGCCAGGAGCGAGGCCAGCACGCTCTCCACGAGCACGCTGAGCACCAGCTTCACGCGCCCCCCCATCCTCGCCGCCTCGCCCCGCTTGAAGAGCGCGAGCATCAGCCCCAGGACCTTGGGCGCGAACAGCATGCCCATGGACACAGCGAACAGGCGCAGCGCGCCGGGCGCGTCGAACGCGAGCACGGGCGACTCCAGCGCGTGCGCGTCCAGGAAGAAGCGGTCATGCAGCGCGGCGACGAGCCCCGACACCAGGAACAGGAGCCACAGCGGCGAGGCGACATAGGACATGACGCCCATCAGGAAGTGGCCCCGGCTGAACGGATGCAGGCCTCCCGCCATGACGAGGCTCAGGTGCTGCAGGTTGCCCTGGCACCAGCGCCTGTCGCGCTGCGCATACGCGAGCAGGTTCGGCGGCGGCTGCTCGTAGCTTCCGCCCAGCTCCGGCACCAGCCACACCGTGTAGCCCGCGCGCCGCATCAGCGCCGCCTCGACGAAGTCGTGGCTGAGGATGTGTCCGCCGAAGGGCTGCTTGCCCGGGAGCACCGGCAACCCGCAGTGGTTGATGAACGCCTCCGTGCGGATGATGGCGTTGTGGCCCCAGTAGTTGGACTCGCCCAGTTGCCATGCCGCCGCGCCCGCGGCCACGACGGGCCCGTACACCCGGCCCGCGAACTGCTGGAGGCGCGCGAAGAGCGTCGTGCGGCCCACGTTCAACGGCGGCGCCTGGAGGATGCCCGCGCGCGGGTTGAGCTCCATCAGCCGCGCCATCTTCACCAGCGTGCGGCCGTCCATGAGGCTGTCGGCGTCCAGCACCACCGTGAAGTCGTAGCGGCGGCCCCACCGCTCGCAGAAGTCGCCGAGGTTGCCCGCCTTCTTGCCCGTGTTGTCCGTGCGCCGCCGGTAGAAGATGCGTCCCTGGCCGCCCACCCGGCGGCACAACTCCGACCACGCCAGCTCCTCCGCCACCCACGCCTCCGCGCGCGTGGAGTCGCTCAGTACGTAGAAGTCGAAGGCGTCCAGATGCCCGGTGGCGGCCACGGACTCGTACGTCGCCTGCACGTTGGCGAAGACGGAGGCCGGGTCCTCGTTGTGGATGGGCATCACCACCGACGTGCGCGACGCCAGGGGCTGTCCCTCCTCGTCCGGCGTCGGGTAGCGCAGCCCGGGAAGCCGGGGGCCCAGGGCCAGTTGGAGGAAGCCCGCGATGGCGGTCCAGAAGGACAGCGCAATCCAGCCGAAGCACAGCGCGAAGAGCCCCACCAGCACCACTTCGGGCACCGAGGTGCCGTGGGCGCTCAACAGGCGGTGCATCTCCAGCGTCCCCACGAGGGTGGTGACGGCCGCCAGGCCCAGGACTCCGACGCGCCGGAAAGCGGCGCTCTCGGGCGAAAACGAGTGGGCTTCCATCGCGAGGCTCCAGTGCACCCCCGCTCAGCGGGAGATGGAGACGTCCGGCGACACCCCGCGCCACCAGCGGCGCAGCAGCTCACCGAACGGCCACAGCACGAGCTGCTGCTCGGGCATCACCGCGCTGACCTGCGCGGGCGCCGGCACCGGCACCGCCGCGCGCGCCGCCTTCACGAAGTCCTCCGGCGCCGAAGCCCGGGTGAGCAGCCGCGCGCCACGGTTCGCGCCGTCGCACAGGACGAAGGCCGCGCGGCCTCGCGCCAGCAGGCCCGGGCCCGCGTGCTCCATCCCCAGGACGCTCGCGAACCACGTCTCCATGCGCGCGCGCGCCAGCGCCACCGCCGCGGGGGGCTGGGCACCCTGGGCGCCGTAGCCGTCCAGCACCCACGCCGCCAGCGCGGACAGGTCCGCCTCGGTGGTGAAGCCGAAGCCGCGGAAGAAGGTGTCGAGCGCCGCGCGAGAACGCGGGACGGCCCACACGGTGGACGGGACGGAGGGGCAGGCAGTCAGCGTCGTCACGGAATCCACAGGTAGCTCCAGGTCTCGGTGAGAGTCTCCGGGCCGCGCTTGAGGTACGCGCGCAGCTCGGTGGGGACGGCAGGGGAGGCGGGGTGCAGCTCGAAGGTGGCGCGCCAGCCGCCCGAGGGCGTGTGGCGGTTGGCGATGGGGCGCAGGACCTTGCCCGAGCCGGCGCTGACGACGAGCTCCACGGGCGTGGTGCTCTCCTTCAGGTCCGGCACGGGGGAGAAGTCGATGACGAAGCGGCGCATGGGGCGCGCGTCCTTCAGCCTGGCGCCCTTCCAGGAGTCGCCCGCGTCCAGGCGCGTGCTGACGACGGTGGCGCCCGTCACGGGCCACGGCGAGCGCGAGCCCCAGTGCAACTTGTACGCGACGCGCAGCGAATCGCCGGCGGCCAGCGGCTTCTGGGGCACCCAGAAGGCGACGATGTTGTCGTTCGTCTCGTCCGGCGTCGGCAGCTCCACCAGCCGCACCACGCCCGGGCCCCACTCGCCCACCGGCTCCACCCACGCGCTGGGCCGGCGCTCGTAGTGCGCCTCCAGGTCCTCGTAGTGGGCGAACGCCGTGTCGCGCTGCAGGACGCCGAAGGCGCGCGGGCTGTCCACCTGGAAGCTGGAGACGTTGATGCGCTCGGGGTTCTGCAGGGGCCGCCAGAGCTGCTCGCCCGTGCGCGTCCAGACGAAGAGGCCGTCGGAGTCGTGAACCTCCGGCCGGAAGTCGTCGTAGTCGCCCCGGTCGTTCTCCCCGAAGAGGTACATGCTCGTCAGCGGCGCCACGCCGAGCTGCTCCACCGGCTTGCGAGCGAAAATCGTGGCCTCCACCTCCATCACCGTGTTCGCCCCGGGGATGACGGTGAAGCGATACGCGCCGGTGACGCTGGGGCTGTCCATCAGCGCGTGCACGACGACGCGGTCCGCGCCGGGAGCGGGCTTCTCCAGCCACAGCTCACGGAAGGCGGGGAACTCCTCGGGGCGCGACGTCGCCGTGTCGAGCGCGAGCCCGCGCGCGGACAGGCCATACAGGTTGCCCTGGCCCAACGCCCGGAAGTAGCTGGCGCCCAGGAACACCACCAACTCGTCGAAGATGTCCGAGCGGTTCAGCGGATGCGACAGCCGCATGCCCGCGTAGCCATCCGCCTTCTTCAGCGGGCCGGGCTTCACCAGCGGGCCGTAGGTGAACAGCTCCGGCGAGAAGCGCAGCGGCGCCGACTTGCCGCCGGTCACCTCGTACATCGCCACCGGGAACTGGAAGAAGAAGCCGGGGTGGAAGAACTGCGCCTGGAAGGGCAGCCCCGCGTCACGCCACTGCGCCTTCTCCGGACGGAAGCGGATGTCCCGGTACGCGTCGTAGTCCAGCGTCTTGTAGGACTCCGGCAGCGTCGACACGGGCTCCACGTACGCCTGCGCCGCCTTCGCCCTCGCCCGCTCCACCACCGTCTCCGACGTGAAGCTCGAGCCGCCCCGAGACTGCGACGTGGACGGGGCGGGGGCCGCCGCGCACGCGGTTCCGGCCGTGGCCACCAGCGCCACGCCCAGCCACCGCACGCACGCCGCGCGCGTCCCACCGTGCTTGTTCCTGTCCGCCGTCACGCCTGATGCCTCCGGGAAAACCGAGGGGGCGAGCGGCTCCTGGTGACTCCCGGACCTCGCTCGACTCCGCCGCCCGCATGGCCTCCACGGTGCGGCGCGTCAGCCCAGAGCAACCCCCGTACCAGCCCATGACGCGGTCGTTCATCCCTGGAATATCTTCAGGAATCGCGCACGCTTACTCGGAGGATTTAGTTTGAGGTCAATGAAGCTGCGGGCTTGCGGGGGCGTCGTGTGACGCAGCCTGGGCAGGGCCGTGGAAGCGCTGGGGAATTGAAGGACAGCCGGCGCGTGAGTCTGTCCGATTCTTCCACAGGTGGACTGTGACCCGGATCAGGCGCGGGCCAATCGTTCCTGCACCAAGGACAGCAGCTCGCGGCCCGCGAAGGGCTTCTCGAGATGCGGGCTGGTGACGGTTTCAAGGAAGGCGCGGGCCTGGGGTGTCACCGCACCGCCGGTGAGGAAGACGACGCGGCGGGCCTGGTCCGGATAGCGCTTCATCAGCGTGGAGTAGAAGTCCATGCCGCTCATGCCGGGCATCATCAAGTCGCAGAAGACGACGTCGTAGTGCTCGCCGGCTTCGATTCGCTCCAGCGCGTCCTGCGCGCGCGTGGCGAGCGTGACGTCGTGGTGGGGGCGCAGCGTGCGGCCGAGCGCCGTGCAGACCAGGGGTTCGTCATCCACCACGAGCAGCCGTCCGCGCTTCTCCGCGGAGGAGGGCGCCTCCAGTGGCGGCGGTGGTGGCAGCGCGCGCGGGCGCTCGGACGGAGGCAGCAGCACCTGGAAGGTGGAGCCTCGGTTGGGGGAGCTGCGCACGCGAATCTCGCCGCCCAGCGCCGTCACCAGGTTGTGGCAGATGGACAGGCCCAGGCCGGTGCCCACGCCGGGAGCCTTGGTGGTGAAGAAGGGGTCGAACAGGCGCGGCAGGTGCTCCGCGGCGATGCCCACGCCCGTGTCCGACACCTCCACCAGCACGCGACCTCCGTCGCCCATGCGCGCGGCGACGCGAATCTCGTGGCGGTCTGGCGAGCCCTCGGGAATGGCCTGCGCGGCGTTGACCAGGAGATTCAGGAACACCTGGCCCAGCCGCGACTCGTTGGCGCGCACGGGCGTGACGTCCTCGAAGAGCTTCACCAGCCGGGCGCGGTGGCGGATCTCCGTGGTCGCCAGGTTCAGCGTGGAGTCGAGCACCTGGCGCACGTCGACGACGGAGTCCTCGAGCGAATCCACCCGACTGAAGGTCTTCAGGTCGCGGACGATGGTGCGCACGCGCTCGGCGCCCTGCTGGGCCTCGGCGAGCGCGGATTGCGCATCCGCCAGGGACTCGGTCACCGTGGCGTCCATGCCGGGCGCGCCGGGGCCGGGCAGGTTGGACAGCTCCTCGCGCGCGAAGGCGAGGTTGGCGGTGAGGTAGGCCAGCGGGTTGTTGATTTCGTGCGCCACGCCCGCGGCGAGCGTGCCCACGGAAGCCATGCGCTCGGCGAGCATCAGCCGCGCCTGCATCTGGTGGCGCTCCGTCAGGTCATGCGCCACGGAGACAATGGAGTCCTCGCCGTCGAAGTGCAGCGGGAAGGTGGTGGACTCCACGTGGAGGATGCCGCCGTCGCGCCGCACCATGCGCCTTTCTGAAAGGGCGTTGCGCCCGGTGCGCAGGGCCTCGTGCATGCGCGCGTCCGCCGAGGCCAGGTCCTCGGGGGGAATCATGTCGGAGATGTGCTTGCCGATGAGCTCGCGCACGTCCGAATAGCCCAGCGCGCGGGCGACCTTCAGGTTGGCGTAGCGCACGCGCGCGTCACGGTCGAACACGGCCACCAGGTCCGGCAGGCTCTGGATGAGGGTGCGGAAGCTCACCTCCGAGCGGCGCACCTCCTCCTCCGCCTGCTTCAGCGGGGTGATGTCCGGGAAGAAGGAGATGACGTGCGGCTCGCCCGCATAGGGCACCAGCCCCATGAACAACAGCGTGTGGCGCACTTCGCCGGTGCTGGTGTGGTACTGCGCGTCCACGCCCCGCACCGAGCCGTGCTGTCGCAGCCGCTCCATGACGTGGGCGCGGTCGAACGGGCGCTCCCACAGGCGCAGCTCCACCGTCGTCTTGCCCAGCATGTCCTCGCGCGAGTAGCCGAAGGCCCGGAAGTAGGCGTCATTGGCCGCCACGACGCGGCCTTCGCCCAGCGTGGTGATGGAGGTGGGCACGGGGCTGACGGAGAGCATGGTGTCGCGCAGTTCGTCGCCGAACGGCACCCCGACGCGCGACTCGCGGCGGGCGGAGCGGCGCTCGGCCATGTCCAGCCGCAGCCGCAACTCCTCCGCGTCCATGGGCCAGGCCAGCACTTCATCCGCGCCGTCCTCCAGCGCGGGCTCCAACAGGTGGAGCGCGCCGCGTCGCCCCACCAACATCACCACCGCCGCGGCGCCACCCGGCAGGCTGCGCAGGGCCCGCACGAGGGGCATTCGCGAGCCCGGCTCGCGCGCATCCAGCACCACCAGGGGACAGGGCTCGGCGCGCCAGGCCGCCGGTACTTCCACGTCACGAGCGACGTGGACCACCGTGTTCCCCCTGGCTTCCAGCAGGGTTTCCAGTGGCGACAGGTCCGCCCCTCCCTGAGCGACTATCAGGACCCGCATGGGACTCCTTGCATGCAAACGACCATCGTTGCACGAGCCCTCGTGTTGTAAAAGTGTGCTGAGGCGCTAGTTTTCCAGGGCAACGAAAGCCGCGCGGACAGCGGGCTGTTAGAGTGGTTCCGGGCCGGTGTGGACCGGCGGATTCGGAGGGGGGAACGCCATGGAGCGGCGGGGCTCGAAGGACGCGGCGGTGGGGGCGCGGAAGGCACCCTACGTGCCAGTGCAGGTGCCACGGCGCAACTTCGAGGGGCTGTTCGTCCATGCGCTGAAGCCCTCCGGCGCGTTCGCCCAGTCTCTGCGAGACATCGGCTACGACACGGACACGGACGCGTCACAGGAGTACTACCCCCTCACCGTGTGGCGCGCGGCGCTGGGCGTGGCGCGGCGCTTCGCGTGCGCGGGACAACCTCCTGAGGAGGCAAACCGGGCGCTGGGGCACCACTACGTGGAGGGCTTCGCGCAGACGTTGGTGGGGCGCATCTTCGCCACCGCGGCGCCACTGTTGGGTACCGAGCGTTGTCTGACGCGGCTGCCCACGTACCTGAAGGCGGGGCGCGAGGACATGAAGATGGTCCTGGAGCCGGTGCAGGAGCGGGAGTGGTGCGTGCGGGTGGTGGACGGGGACCCGCTGCCGGACTTCGTGGCGGGCGTGGTGGAAGGCGTGCTGCGGCGCACCCGGGTGCGGCCGCGCGTGGACGTGCTGGACCGGCAGCCGGCCGGCTACGCGCTGCGCGTGCGCTGGGAGGATGCGTGAGGCGGCGCGTCAGTTGAGGTAGTCCTTGGGCGGCGGCGCCGAGTGCCTGGCGATGCGGGCGGCTTCTGGACGGATTTTCTGGAGCCAGCGGCCGATGACATCCAGCAGTCCGTCGAAGGTGTCGCGGAGGGCCCAGGCCCGGTCGTCGGAGTCCGGCAAATCATCGCAGCGCGTGAGTCCGTCGCGCAGCGCGCGCTGGGCGCCGGGGAAGGCCTTGCACGAGTCGATGAGTCGCTCGGCGGTGCGGGCATAGAGGCGGTAGCAGCCGTCTACGTCGCCCCGGTTGTACGCGGGGGCGCCCGCGTTGATGGCGTGGCCCAGCGTGGTGGCGATGGACTCCAGCGCATCCGTCGTCGCGCCTTCCAGCACGCTCAACGGATGTTGCGGCACCTTTCTCACGCGTCCGGCCCTGCGGCGAGGCGCCTCCAGCGCGGACAGGGGCGAGGCGGCCGAGCCCCGCAGGAGCGGCGCGATGTAGCGCGTGGGGATGACGAGGCCCAGGGAGCGGCCGTTGGCCAGCGCCGCGGTGGCCACGCCGACCACCGCGCCGCGCATGTCCAGCACCGGCCCGCCGGAGGACTCCTCCGGAAGCGTGCGCGTCAGCTCCAGCAAGGTGAGCCAGTCGCCGAGCACCTGGACCGCCCGCACTTGCTGGGAGCGAACCTCCGGTGCGGGGCCGGCGCCGGCTCGCAGGACGTAGACGGTGTCTCCCTCAGCGGGCAGGGGTGCGGGCGCCAGACCGAGAGGCGGCGCCAGGTCCGTCACCGGTAGACGGAGGATGGCCAAATCACGGCGGTCATCCATCGCCGCCACCTGGTCCACCTCCGCGCGCGTCCCATCCGCCATCACCGCGTGGATGAGGCGTGCTCCCGCCACGGCATGCAGGCTGGTGACGAGGTGTCCCTGGCCGGTGGCGACGAAGGCAGAGGCCGTGTGGCCATCGACTTCCAGCAACACCAGGGAGGGCGAGGCTTGGACCAGCGCGTCACGGGGGGGAGAACTGTTGCTTCCCTCGGCCATGGAGAGCCTCCTGCATCGCGGGGCATCTGGGCACCTGGGCCGGGCGCCGCCCCCGCGCGCTCATTGTACCCCAGTTGTAGCAAGCCGCTCGCCCTTCACCCAACCAGGGGGGGCATTCGTTGACGCGTTGGTTCACTTGTCTGTGGCGTTGAAGTGTCAGGTCGTTAAACCTCCGACCCGAAATGCACAAGACCCACCTCGTAGGCGCCCGAACGCACAACCTGAAGGACCTCTCCGTGGACCTCGCGGAAGGGGAGCTGGTCTGCATCACCGGAGTCTCGGGGGCGGGCAAGTCGAGTCTGGCGCTCGACACGCTGTATGCCGAGGGTCAGCGGCGCTTCGTGGAGAGCTTCAGCCCTTACGCCCGGCAGTTCCTGGAGCGGCTGGAGCGGCCGCCCATGGAGGCGCTGGAGCCGGTGGCCGCGGGTGTGGCGGTGGACCGGCGCGCGCCGGTGAAGAGCTCGCGCTCGACGGTGGCGACACTGGCGGACGTGGAGCCGTACCTGTCCGCGCTCTTCACGCGCGAGGCGATGCCGGTGTGCCCGGACTGCGGCGTGGAGGCGGTGCGCACGGATGCGCGCGTCGCGGCGTCGGCCCTGCTGCGCGAGTCGCCGGATGCCCAGGCCCTCATCGCCTTCCCGCTGCGCATCGCGGACACGGCCTCGTTCCTGGACGTACGCGCCCGGTTGCTGAAGGACGGCTACCACCGACTGGTGGTGCAGGGCGAGGTGCGGGAGCTGGAGTCGCTCAAGCCCTCGGAGGCGACGGACTCCGCGGGCGTGGCGCGGGTGCTGGTGGACCGGGTGAAGCTGTCTGCCTCGCAGCTGTCGCGCGTGACGCAGGCGATGGAGGACGCGTGGGCTCGCTCGGAGGGCGAGGCGGTGGTGCTGGGGGTCGGCGCCGAGCCGAAGCGGGTGCGCAGGGGGCTGGTGTGTCCGAAGTGCGCGCGTGAGTTCGATGCCGCGAGGCCGGGCCTGTTCAGCTACCAGTCGCCGGTGGGCGCGTGCGCGCCGTGTCGGGGCTTCGGGCGCACCATCGGCATCGACTGGGACAAGGTGATTCCCAACCCGGCGCTGAGTCTCTCGGAGGGGGCCATCCGTCCCTGGTCCGGTGCGTCGACGGAGTGGGAGCGGGGCATGCTCCAGCGCTGGTGCCGCGCGAAGGGGATTCCCATGGACGCGCCCTGGGCGTCGCTGACGCCGGCGCAGCGGGAGTCGGTGCTGGAGGGGGCGGGTGACTACGACGAAGGGCGCGCCTATCCGGGCGTGCGCGCGTGGTTCCGGTGGATGGAGGGGCGCACGTACAAGATGCACGTGCGCGTGCTGCTGGCGCGCTACCGCGCGTATTCGCTGTGCCAGAGCTGTGGCGGCGCGCGGCTCAATGAGCAGGCGCGCGCGTACCGCGTGGGCGGGTTGGACCTGCCGGGCTGGCACGGGCTGGAGCTGACGGAGGCGCTGGCTCGGCTGGAGGCGCTGGGCACGACGACGGGGCAGGGTGAGCTGGCGCGGCGTGAGCTGTCCGGGCGCCTGAGCTACCTGCGGCGCGTGGGGTTGGGCTACCTGACGTTGGACCGCCAGGCGCGCACGCTGTCCGGAGGCGAGGCGCAGCGCGTGTCGCTGACGGCGGCGCTGGGGACGTCACTCACCGGCTCGCTGTTCGTCCTGGACGAGCCCACCGTGGGCCTGCATCCCGGGGATGTGCCACCGTTGACGGAGGCCATCGCGGAGCTGGCGGAGCGGGGCAACATCGCGCTCGTGATTGAGCATGACCCGCTGGTCATCCGCTCCGCGCATCGCGTGCTGGAGCTGGGCCCGGGCGCGGGCCGCGAAGGTGGACGGCTGTGCTTCGATGGTCCGCCGGAGGCGCTGGCGAAGCGCAAGGACCTGCCCACCGGTCGGCTCCTCGCGGGGAGCGATGAGGCGCGGAGGACGCCTCGCGTGAAGACGGGCTCCATCGAGGTGCGGGGCGCGCGGGAGCACAACCTGAAGGCGCTGTCGGTGAGCGTGCCGCTGGGCGTGCTGTGCGCGGTGACGGGGCCGAGCGGCTCCGGCAAGAGCACGCTGGTGGACGAGGTGCTCTACCGGCACCTGGCCCGGCGGCTGGGCGTGAAGGACGTGGAGGCCCCGGGCGTGGTGGACGCGCTGGAGGGGGCCGAGGCGGTGAAGGCCATCACCTTCGTGGACCAGTCTCCGCTGGGGCGCACGTCGCGCGGCAATGCCGCCACGTACACCAAGGCGTGGGACAGGCTGCGCGAGCGCTTCGCGGCGGAGCCCGACGCGCAGGTGCGCGGACTGACGCCGGCCCACTTCTCCTTCAACGTGGACAAGGGGCGCTGCGAGGCGTGCTCGGGCGAGGGCTACGAGACGGTGGAGATGCAGTTCCTCGCGGACGTGGCCCTGCTGTGCGCGGTGTGCCGGGGCCGGCGCTTCAAGGAAGAGGTGCTCGCCGTCCGCCACCAGGGCTTCAGCGTGGCGCAGGTGTTGGAGATGACGGTGTCCGAGGTGCTCCAGCACTTCGGGAGCGACGCGGCCCTCCAGCGCACGCTGGGGCCGGTGGCGCGGCTGGGCCTGGGCTACCTGCCCCTGGGGCAGCCCCTGTCCACGCTGTCGGGCGGAGAGGCGCAGCGGCTGAAGCTGGCGCGTGCGCTGGCCACCGAGTCGAAGGGCTCGCTGTTCCTCATCGACGAGCCGAGCGCGGGCCTGCACGCGGAGGACGTGCGCCACGTCATCGACGCGCTTCATGCGCTGGTGGACCGTGGCGCCAGCGTCATCGTCGTGGACCATGACGTGTCGGTGATGAAGGCGTCGGACTGGGTCATCGACCTGGGGCCGGTGGGCGGCAAGGACGGCGGCCGGCTGGTGGCTGAAGGCACGCCCGCGGACGTGGCGCGCGGCGAGGGCGCGACGGCGGAGGCGCTGCGAGGTGAGCGCAAGCCGTTGGGCCGTTCGGTGAAGCCGCGCAAGCCGGGCAAGGACGTCGCGCCGGCCATCGAGGTGGAGCACGCGCGCGAGCACAACCTGCAGGACGTGTCGTGCAAGATTCCGCTCGGGAAGATGACCGTCGTCACCGGGCCGAGCGGCTCGGGCAAGAGTTCGCTGGCCTTCGACGTGGTGTTCGCGGAGGGACAGCGGCGCTTCCTGGAGACGCTCAGCCCCTACGCGCGGCAGTTCCTGCCCACCATGCCCCGGCCGGACGTGGAGCGCGTCAGCTCCATTCCGCCCACCGTGGCGCTGGAGCAACGCACCTCTCGCGCGGGTGGCACGAGCACCGTGGCCACCGTCACCGAGGTGGCCCACTACCTGCGCCTGCTGTTCGCCAAGCTGGGGGAGCCGCACTGCCCTCGCGACGACACGGCCATCACCTCCATCTCTCCGGAGCTCCTGTTCGCGCAGCTCTCCGCGATGAAGGGCGAGGCGACGGTGCTGGCGCCCGCGGTGCGCTCGCGCAAGGGCACGTACCTGGATGTCTTCACGGCGGCGGCGCGCGGGGGCATCACCACCGCCATCGTCGACGGGCAGCTCGCCTCCACGGATGACCCGCCGCGACTGGCGAAGACGCGCGAGCACGACATCGACCTCGTCATGTACGAGGGCAAGGTCTCCAAGCTGCCGCGCGACGTGTTCGACAAGGCGCTGGGCTGGGGACAGGGCGCGCTGAAGCTGCGCACCTCGAAGGGTGAGACGCTGCTGTCCACCGAGCGCACCTGTCCCCAGTGCGGCACCGCCGTGCCGGAGCTGGACCCGCGCTGGTTCTCCTTCAACACGAAGCAGGGGCGCTGCGACTCGTGCGAGGGCACGGGTGTGCAGGGCGGACCTGCGGCGCAGGCCGAGGGCGAGACGGCGCCGTGCCGCGCGTGCGGTGGCAGCCGGTTGGACCCCATCCCTCGCGGCGTGCGGCTGGAAGGGGCGCGCTACCACGAGGTGGTGAAGCAGTCCGTGGCCTCGGCGCTGGAGCGCGTGAAGGGCTGGAAGTTCAAGGGGGACCGCGCGCTCCTGGGCGAGCCGTCCCGACAGGAGCTCCTGCGGCGCATGGAGTTCCTGGAGCGAGTGGGCCTGGGCTACCTGTCCCTGGACCGCAACGCGGCCACGCTGTCGGGCGGAGAGATGCAGCGACTGCGCTTGTCCGCGCAGCTCGGCGCGGGCCTCACCGGGGCGATGTACGTGCTGGATGAGCCCACCATCGGCCTGCATCCGCGTGACACCCACCGCTTGCTCGACAACCTGCGCGCGCTGGTGAACACGGGCTCCACGGTGCTGGTGGTGGAGCACGACTCGGACACCATCCGCGCGGCGGACCATCTGCTCGACCTGGGACCCACCGGTGGCCGTGGCGGCGGACGCATCCTCGCGGAAGGCCCGCCGGACGTGGTGCTGCAGAGCGACTCTCCCACGGCCGTCGCGCTGCGCGAGGCGCAGGTGCGGCCTCCTTCAGGACGCGGAGAGCCGAAGCACTGGCTGGAGCTGAAGGGCGCGCGCGCCAACAACCTGAAGCGCGTGGACCTGCGGCTGCCCGTGGGCCGGCTCAACGTCGTCAGCGGCGTGTCCGGCTCCGGCAAGAGCACGCTGATTCGCCAGGTGCTCTACCCGGCGCTGCGCGAGGCGCTGGAGCTGGTCTCCTCGAAGCCGGGCCCCTTCGATTCGCTGAAGGGCGTGGACCCGGTGAAGCGGGTGATGTCGGTGGACCAGTCGCCCATCGGCCGCACGCCGCGCTCGGTGCCGGCGACGTTCCTGGGCATCTGGGACGAGCTGCGCCGGGCCTTCGCCGCCACGCCCGAGGCGAAGATTCGGGGCTTCTCCGCCGCGCGCTTCTCCTTCAACACCGCCGCCGGTGGACGGTGCACCGCGTGCGAGGGGCAGGGCTCCATCTCCCATGAGATGTCCTTCCTCCCGGACGTGGTGACGCCGTGCGAGGCCTGCGGCGGCGCGCGCTTCGACGCGGCCACGCTGGAGATTCGCTACCACGGCCTGTCCATCGGCGACGTGCTGCGGCTGTCCGCCGACGAGGCGAAGGACGTCTTCCGCTCCATCCCCAAGGTGGCCGCGCCGCTGCAATGCCTGTCGGATTTGGGCGTGGGCTACCTCCAGCTCGGACAAGGCTCCAACACCCTGTCCGGCGGCGAGGCGCAGCGGCTCAAGCTGGCGTCCGAGCTGACGGCCTCCTCACGGCACGAGCCCACGCTGTACGTGCTCGACGAGCCGACGACGGGCCTGCACCTGGGCGACGTGGAGAAGCTCATCACCTTCCTGGGGCGACTGGTGGACCGGGGCGACACGCTGGTGGTCATCGAGCACCACCCGTCCGTCATCGGCGCGGCGGACCACGTCGTGGAGCTGGGGCCGGAGGGCGGCGATGACGGCGGCCTCATCGTCGCGGAGGGCACGCCTCGCGAGGTGGCGAAGGTGAAGACGGCCACCGGGCGGGTGCTCAAGTCCCTCTTCTCGGGCGAGGACCGTCACGCATCGCGTCGCGGCGCGACGGGGAGCCGGTGAGGGTGGGATGTCGAAGACAGGACAGAAGGTCGTGAAACGGGAGCGGGGCTTCGGCATTCTTGGCGGCCCCATGAGAACCCTCCATGTACTGACCGTCGCCACGGCGCTCATCGTCACCCCGGCATTCGCCGGGGATTCGGCGACGAAGCCCACCACTCCCGCGAAGTCCCAGCCCCCGAGCGAGAAGAAGCCCATGTCCCTGCATGACCTGTCCGCGAACCGTCTCGATGGCAAGGCCGAGAAGCTCTCCGATTTCCAGGGCAAGGTCCTGGTCGTGGTGAACACCGCGTCGGAGTGTGGCTACACGCCGCAGTACGCGGGCCTGGAGAAGCTCTTCCAGGACTACAAGGACAAGGGCGTCGTCGTGCTGGGCTTCCCGTCCAATGACTTCGGCGGGCAGGAGCCGGGCAGCTCGGAGGACATCAAGAAGTTCTGCGAGCTGCGCTTCAAGGTCAGCTTCCCCATGTTCGAGAAGGTGAAGACGAAGGGCGACGGCCAGTCCCCGGTCTACGCCTTCCTCGCGAAGAACCACGACGCGCCGAAGTGGAACTTCCACAAGTACGTCGTGGGCAAGGACGGCCAGGTGAAGGCGGGCTTCCCCAGCAAGGTGACGCCGGAGAGCGACGAGCTGCGCAAGGCCGTCGACGCCGCGCTCGCCCAGCCGTAGCGGACGCCTGAACTCTCGCCGGCCCGGAGCGAGCATCCGCCCGGGCCGGTGGCGGGTCGTCCGTCGGGAGCCCGAGGGCTCGCGAGGACTGACGCTCCGTCCTCCGTCCTCCCTGCATGCGGCCCGTGAGGCCACCGTGGCATGTGGGCCATGAGGGGCTCACCGTGGTGGTGGACGTGGCCCTTGAGGAGGGAGCCGCATGGCCATCGCGTCGATACCCGGACTGGGAACGAAGGAGGAGGCGTGGCCGGCGCTTCCATTCGCGGAGTGGAAGGACACCTATGCCACGCTGCACCGGTACACCCAGGTGCTCGGCAAGGTGCGGCTGACGCTGACGCCACCGGAGAACCACTGGTGGAATGTGTCGTTCCGCGTGACGGCGCGGGGTCTGACGACAGGGCTCATCCCCTATGGGAATGGCGGCTTCGAGGTGGACTTCGACTTCCTCGCCAGCGAGCTGCGCTTCCTGACGAGTCAGGGGGACGTGCGCGTCATGGAGCTGACGTCCCGACCGGTGGCGGAGTTCTACCGGGATGTCATGGCCACGCTGCGCTCGCTGGGCATCGAGACCCGCATCTGGGAGCAGCCGGTGGAGATACCGGACGACACCACGCCGTTCAGTCAGGACCGGCACCACGAAACCTATGTGGCCGAGCACGCGCAGCACTGGTGGCGGGCGCTGCTCCAGGCGGACCTCATCCTGAAGGAGTTCCGGGCCCGCTTCACCGGCAAGTGCAGCCCGGTGCAGTTCTTCTGGGGGAGCTTCGACCTGGCGGTGACGCGCTTCGGCGGCCGGCCCGCGCCGGTGCGTGAAGGCGCTGACGCGGTGACGGCCGAGGCCTACTGCGAGGAGGTCTGCAGCGCGGGCTTCTGGCCCGGCAGCGAGGCCCTGGGAGGCGCGGCGTTCTATTGCTACGCGGCACCGGAGCCGACGGGCTTCGCCGCCGCGCGCGTGGAGCCGGCGGAGGCGGGATACGACCCGGGCCTCAAGGAGTTCCTGCTGCCCTACGAGTCGGTGCGCCACGCGAAGGACCCCAAGGCGTTCCTGCTCGACTTCTTCCAGACGAGCTACGACGCCTGCGCGAACCTGGGGAAGTGGGACCGGGACCGGCTGGAGCGGCCGCTCATCATTCCCGACAGCTTGAAGGCGGCTCGCGGCTCCGTCAGTGCCACGGAGGCCGAGCAGCCCACCGCCGACAGTCACTCGTGAGGGCGTGGCTCCGTGGCCGTTGCGTGATGCACCCGTGAGCGCCACGGCGGAGATGCGCCGTGGCGTTCAGTACGGTGGCAGCAAGCGACGGAAGCCGTGTGCGAGCACGATGGCGAGGACTCCCAGGTTGCGCGGGAGCAGTCCGGGCCAGAAGAGGGCGAGCGGGCCCGTTCTCTCGGCAGGGGATTCGCCTGAGGGGAACTGCCGCGCCAGGCGTTCAGCGAGCGTCCGCATCCACTGAGTTGAGCGAGGCCACTCGGCGACGCCGTCCAGCCATGCCTGGGGAATGCCGCCCGCGCCGACGGTGGCTCCGAGCATGCCTCCCACGATGGCGCCCACCGTGTCCGTGTCTCCGCCGAGCAGGATGACTTCCTCCACCGCGCGGGGGAGGTCGTCCGGGTGGCGCAGCCACGCATAGAGGGCCACGGGCACGGTGTGCATGACGTAGCCCGTGATTCCACGTCCCAACCCGAGGACCTCGGCGAGCTCCGTCAGGGAGGCACCACGCGCCAGTTGGGCGCTCAGCGTGTCGAGCACCGCGTGAAAGTCAGCGGTGGTGGTGGCTTCGCGCAGCATGCGCAGCGCGGCCTGCGAATCCTTCACGCCCTCGGGCCCATGGAGGGCGCCGTACGCGGCGGCTCGTGCGACGAGGCGCGCTCCGTCCTCGGCCCGGGGATCTCGATGGGTCAGCCGTGTGGAGGCCCGCACGAAGGCATCGAGCCGCTCTGGCTGCGCGGCGAGACAGGCTCCCAACAGGGGTGCCCGCATCGCCGGGCCGTTGCCCGCGGAGACGACGCCGCTGTGCTCGGGCGGGAAGCCGCACCACAACTTCATGATGGCGCGCACGGTCGCCCAGCCGATGCCCGCGGGCAGGGCCAGGAACCACCCCCGCAGTCTCCACCCGAGGTTGCGAGCAAAGCGCGGCGCGTCCTCGGGTTGCGCGAGCAGGGCCTGTCCCGTCATGCACGCGTGCTCCGTGTCATCGCTGGCGAAGCCCCGGCCCAGCACCAGCCGGTGTCGCAGCGGCGCGCCTCCGAACATGCGGTGCGCCCGTCGAGGGCCGAGCCCTTCCCGGGGCAGACCGAGGGCGTCTCCCACGAGGGTTCCGAGCAGTGCACCGGTGATGAGGTCCTGACGTGAGCGCGAGTCCATGTCCGGGACGAATGCAATCACGGAGCCCGCCCCGCGCCGAGAGTGTTCACAGTCTCGGCTTGAAGGGCGCCTGACAGATTGGCAAAGCTCGTCGGGAGGTGGCGTCAGGATGTCGGGGCCGCGCATGAGTCGCTGCCGCCGCGCGACGCTCAGTCCATGCGCCGTCGCCATGTGGCGAGGCGCGTCGAGAAGTGGTGTCAGGAGGGCGGGGCCGCACGGGGGTCGATGCCGCGCCGTGCTCAGCCCATCCGTCGACGCCACGCACGCGTGAGCAGGAGTGCGACGGCGACCACACCCACCACGCCCAGAAGCGTCAGCCCGAGCAGCCACAGGAAGATGCGGTCCACCAGCATGGCGGCGCGCTGGAAGGTGTGGTCCACCAACCCGTAGCCGATCTGCTCGCCCTGCTGGAGTGTCTCCACGCGTTCGGTGTGAAGCGCCGCGAGAATCGCCTGCCGCTCGCCTCGCACGTCCCCCATGAGCGCCTGTCGCTCCGACTCGATGAACCCCTGGAGGGCCTCCCTGCCCGCGTCGAGCGCGCTCAGCACCGCGGTCCTCTCGCGGGCCACCATCGCGGGAGTCCCCGCCGCCAGCGCGCCCAACTGGTCCAGCGTGTCCACCACGCGGTCCAGGTCCCGCATCGCCTCCTTCGCGGGCAGCGTCCTCAGGACCTCCTGCGCCATCGACTCCACCTGCCAGCGGGCCTGTCGGGGGAGGGACGCGGCGTAGAGGTCCACGCGCGCGGTGATGTCGCGCACGTCTTCGACGAGTGCCCCCGCCGTCCCCCTCGCCCCCATCCCGGACAGAGACGTCACGTCCGCCAGCAATCCCACGGTGGACACCCGCGCGACGAGCGAGCCCACCAGGGGGTTCTTCGCGGCCCACTCATGGACGAGGCGGTGCGCCGGCGACACGTCCGCATGGCCGGACACGTCCTTCCACAGTGCCTCCACTTCGGCCTCCTGCTCGCGCAACATGCGCTCGGCCTTGGCTGTCACCTCGGGTGACGCCCCCGCGGAGACGGCCCACTGCGGAAGCGCGAGCTCGAGCTGCGCGAGCAGGGCCCACGCATCCACCAGGGCCGCCACGGGGTCGGGCTGGAGCAACGCGGCCTGCATCGCCGGCACGGAGTTGATCTTGAAAGTGGTCATCGCCTCGCGCACGGAGGCCGAGCCCGAGCGCGCGGCGATTTCATCCGAAGAGACCTCCAGCAACCCGGAGAAGCGGCGCGCCATGTCCCGCACCCGCGTACGCAATGCCCCGACGGACAGGTCCGAGCGGCCCACGCGGCGCACCAACTCCGAGCGCGGCGCCGAGACGGTGCAACCGCCAAGGCAGGCGAGTAGCAAGACGCAGCCAGCGAGTCGGCGGACGCGAGACATTGGAGCGCAGGCAACCTGGGCATGTCCGCCCGCGCCGACGAGTGTTCCCGAGGACACGCCCGTGTCCGACGCCTGACGCTCCCATACGTCAACGGCGTCGGACACGGGCCCGCACGTCACTTCTTCCCGGGCTTGGGCGGGAAGCGCTCCAGGATTTCCTTCACGGACTTGTCGATGTTCGACTGCCGCTTCTCCGCCTTGGCGTTGTCGTCAATCTCCGCCTGCGCCTGCCCGCGCCAGACGAGCTTCTTGGACTCGGCGTCCACGATGTCCAGCAGGAGGGTGCCCTGCTCGTACTCGCGCACATACGTCTCGGGCGCGGACATGGCGACGGTCCCACCGCCGTAGAACGGGTCCCACATCGAGTTGTACGGATAGCCGTAGTAGGAGTTGACGGTGTCCGCTTCAATCTTGTTGTCGATGGCCCCATGCCAGCCGATGAGGAAGTTGGGGTTCGCCCCCGCATCCACCTTCTGGTAGCCGTGCGACTGCAGATACGCGTCGGCCGCGTGCTGCACCTGGCCACCGACGATGGGATTGTAGACGCGCTTGTCGGTCCCCTCTGGCTGCGGGAGCCACGCGTAGGTCTTGTATCCGTCGATCTGCTGGACGGCGCTGGGGTCGTAGTTGCTGCTCACGTCGATGCTCGCGCAGGCCGTGAAGGCCAGGCCCAGCAGCAGGGGTGCGAGTCGGGGCAGTAGACGCATGGAAGCCTCCTCGGTGGCGGCGCGGCACGCGCCGTTGGCTCCCTGACGGTAGGCACGGGCGCTCATCGCCCCCGGGGACGGATGCCCGTCCGTCCCCGACTCCAGTCTCATTCCCGAGGGAGGGGCCTCAGTCTTCGCCCCGAGAGTCCCCCGGCAGCTCGTTCTTCCAGAATCGCTTGGTCTTCACTCCGCCGCCGCGCGCGAGGGCGAGCGCCAGCTTCGCCCGCTTCTCCGGAGCAAGCTCCTTGGCCAGCGCCTGGTACATCTCCCGGTCCAGCGCGGCGATGCGCTCGCGCGCCTCGAACGCACGCTGCGCGGCGGCGTCCACCTGGGCCAGCGCCGCGCTGTCGCCCCGCGCCGCCTGATGCAGCGTGCGAGCCGCGTCGCGAACCTGCTCCCGCAGAGGCCGCCGCTTCTCGTCGAAGCGCCGCAACGTCTCTTCCATCTTCAACGCCTGCGCGTTGTCCAACTCCAGCGCGTCCGACAGCGTCAGCACCTGCCGCAGCCGCATCCGCTTCTCCGCGCGCTCCATCCGCTCGGCCTCGCGAGGCTGCTGCTCCGCGCCCTCCTTGTTGCCGGGCCGGGCCAGCGCCAGCCAGGGCACCAGCACCACCGTCACCGCCACCCACGACTTGCGAGTCATCGTCTTCACAGCGTCTCCCCCAGCAGCGCTTCCTCGTCCCAGCTCTCGACGTCGTCGAGCGCTTCCTCGTCTTCCCACTCGGAGCTGGCCTCCAGCGGCTCCAGCCCCGCCCAGGCCTCGAAGTCCGCCAGCGCCCGCGCTTCCACCGCGCGCTCCTCGGATGGCAGCTCCCGGGGCTCCGGCGGGGTGTTCCAGTCCCAGGGGCGCGGGATGCCTGGCACCAGGACCATCACCGCCACCGCCGCTGCCGCCGCCACCAACGAGCCCACGGTGCGTCGCCGCAGCGCCTGGCTCATGCGCTCCCGCTTCCATGTGTCCAGCGCTCGCTGGGGCAGCGCTTCCTGTGCGTGCTTCTCCGCCGCCGTCGGCGCGGGCAACGTCAAGAGCGACAGGACCTCCACCGACGCGGCGAAGGCCTCGCGGCACCCCGCGCACGACTCCAGATGGTGGAGCAGGGCCACGGTCTCCGACGCCTCCAGCGCCCCCGCGGCGTGGAGATCCACCCGCGCTTCCTGGTCAGGGCATGCAGCCATCAACGCATCTCCTCGGGCTCGCCCACCCGCGCCTTCAGGCGCTTCACCGCATGGTGGAACTGCACCTTCGCATTGTTCTCGGTGATGCCGAGCGTCTCCGCGATGTCCTTGAACGCCAACCCGGCGTCCACGCGCAGCGTCAACACCTCGCGCTGACGCCTGGGCAGCGTCAGCACCGCCTCGCGCACCTCGCGTGCTCTCTCCGCCCGCTCCAGGCCGTCCTGCGCGGACTCGCCAGGGGCCTCCGCCACCTCGTCGTTCGCGGCCTCCACCAGCACCGGCCGCCACCGCTGGCCGTGCCGCGCGTGGTTCTTCGCCAGGTTGAGGGCGATGCGCACCAGCCACGCGCGGAACGGCGCCGGGCCCACGGGCGTGAAGCGCGCGAACACCCGGCGAGAGGCCTCCAGCGCGCGCAGGAAGGCGGCCTGCGTCAGGTCCGCCGCGTCCTCGGGCCGGGTCGTGTAGCGGCGCACCAGCGAGAAGACGAGCGCCCGGTGCCGCGTCACCAGCACCTCGAAGGCCGCCTCCTCGCCGTCCAGGAAGACACGACAGAGCACCTCGTCCGGCGCCCGCTCCAGGGCCAGCCGGCGAGACGGCATCGCCACCACCCGGCCGCCTGTCTCCCTGATGCTCACGACGCCTTCAACCCCCGAGCCGCCCCCAGGTTATTTTTCGACGCGTTTCCGCCATCGCATCAATTCAGGAATCTCAGGAAATGACAGCGATTTGGCCGACACTCGGTTGTGACGTCGGGTTGCCCTGTTCGCTCGGCCGCTGTCAGAATGGCCGCGGTTGGTGCAACCCACGGACTTCTCATGGTTCTGGAAGGCTCGGGCTCTCGCATCAAGGGGGGCGTGCTCATATCCCGCTTGAACATGCTGCGCCGGCACGGCGGGCAGGTTCGGGTGGACGAGGTCCTCGGGCGGCTGCCCCCGTTGGACCAGGCATTGCTTCGCAAGTCGATATTGCCGGTGGCCTGGTATCCGCTGGAGCTGAACCTGCGGCTGGACTCGGCCATCGCGGAGGTGCTGTCGCCGGATGACGAGGGCCGGGCCTTCATCGACATGGGCCGCGCGTCCGCGGACGAGTCGCTCCACGGTCCGCAGCATGCCTTCGTGAGGGCGGGGGACCCACACTTCCTGTTGAGCCAGGCGGCGCGCATCTACCGGTTCTATTACGCGGTGGGCTCGCGCACGTACGACTGGACGGGGCCCCGGTCCGCGGTGCTGCGCACCTTCAGCGCGGAGAACGTCACGGAGGCCGACTGCCTCACCATCATCGGCTGGCACGAGCGAGCCATCGAGCTGTCGGGCGGTCAGTCGCCGCGAATCACCCACCCGATGTGCCGCGCCCGGGGCGCATCCCATTGCGAGTACTACTGCCTCTGGGACTGAAGCCCGGGGTTCAGGCGGCCGTGTCGTAGGCGACGGAGAGCGGGGTGGACTCGAGGTAGCGCAGGACGTCATCCAGGTGGCGGTACACGCGCACCTCGTGGCGGATGATGTCCTCGATGCGGCCGTCGGGGCCGATGATGAACGTGACGCGGCGGTCCACCCGGAGCACCGGCCAGAGCACGTCATAGGCCCGGCTGATGACCCGGTCCGGGTCTCCGAGCAGGGAGAAGTGGATGTCTTCCTTCTCCGCGAAGGCGCACTGGGTGCGCTGGGTGTCCACGGAGACGCCCACCAGCTCCGCGCCCAGCTCCTGGAGGCGGTGGTGGTTGTCCCTGAACGCCCGGTTCTCGATGGTGCAGCCGAGCGTGAAGGCCTTGGGAAAGAAGAACAGGACGACCCTGCGGCCCCGGAGCGCGGACAGGCTCAGGGGCGCGCCATGGCAGTCCGTGGCGGAGAAGTCCGGCGCGAGGTCTCCAATGGCGAGCATTCCGACGGCTCCCTTTCTGGTGGCCGCGACGGTCCACCGGTACCACGTTTTCCGCGCGAGTCCGGGGACGTATTCCCCACCGGACGCCACCCGTTCTCCCCTCGACTGCGGGACTGTGTCCTTCCCAAGTCCCGGGGAGGGGCGCGTCCTGCATCGCATGGTTGGAGTCACCGGGGTGTTAAGTAATGTTGAGCGCTGTGCCAGGGGGTGGAGCCGTCAACGCACCCGGCGACGCCCGGTGCGGCGCTCACACCCCCCTCACTCCCGCGGAACGTAAGCCAGGCCGTCAGGGGCTTCAGCGAAACCCATGGGGGTTGAACAGGGGCTGTCTGTTCTGCTGGCAGTCGATGGTCTGCTGGATGAGGTTCGGATGGCGGAACGGGAGCAGGTTCATGCCCGGCGCGGCGAGTCCATCCGCCTCCAATTTGCTCTGGAGGAACTCGAGGCTCTCCTTGGGGGTGACTTGCGACTGGCAGGACTCGTCCAGGTAGACCTTGGGGTCGGGAAGGTAGTGGCCGGAGGCGGAGTCCGCCTGGGTGACCTGGCCTCCTTTCGCCAGCAGCATGCCCGCCGCATACACGTCGCCCCCTGACGCCAGATAGCTGTGGGGCACGGCGTTGTTCGTGGTGGCATCAGTCCCCGTGTAGGAGATGGCCACCCGCCCATCCTTCGCGCGGTGGGAATAGGCGTAGTAGCCGTCCTGGGCCAGGTCGTTCGGGCCCGACAGGAAGCTCACCCCGGGAATCTCGGTCGGGTCTTCGGGATAGCTCCACCTCCCCGTGGCGAATGCATTCAGCCAATCCTTCCAGACGCCATGATTGGACCAGGTCTTCGGCGCAACGGGGGCGTCGGCCATATCGCACGTGGGAAGAGGCATGGGCAGGAAGCTGTCCATGAGGCCGGGGACCTTGCACACGTCCTGCCGCAGGCCGGTCATGTTCGTCAGCGCGTTCGACGGGCCACTGGGGCCCATGGGGAGCGACATCGCATTCGCCTTGGGCAGGATGTTCTCCACCGCGCTCTGGGCCGCGAGGAACATGGTGCCGTACTTCAACACCTTCCACGCGAGCCCACCCCAGCCTCCCGAGTCCTGCTGCGTGTCCTTGTCATCAAGGTCCTCCTGCGGCCCCACCGGGTAGTCCGTCCCCTCCCGGGCATTCAGCTGCTGGGTCAGCAGGTCCGCGGCGTCTTCGTAGTACTCGAACTCCTGGTCCTCCCCCATGGCCGCGAGCTGCTGCTTCATCTCGGGCCAGTAGCGGTCGGGAATGCCTTTGTCCCAGAGGAACTCCTCCACCGTCTTCCAGGCCTCGTCGACGCTCTCCGTGATGTCACCACTGGTGATGCGCATGCGCTGGACGACGGGGGCCCGTGGTGGGCCGCGCTGCAGCGCCGCCACCCTGGGGCTCGTGTTCAGCAATTGCTGGTAGCCGGACACGCGCTGGACCGGAGGGCTCTGATTGGCGCGTTGCTGGCATTGCGCGAGCCCCCGCTCCGCGCTCGTGTGGACTCCCTCCCCGCTCACGGTGCGCGAGGGATGGGCCATGCCGTGCATCTCAGAGGGGGCTGCATAGGCCGTCGCGCGCATGGGCTCAGCTCCTGTGGGCTGTCCCAAGAATAGACGCGGGGCTCGCCTCGGAAACAGTTGCTGGCGAGTCCTCCCACTCGAAGGGACTCGCCGCGTCGGGCCCCCTACCCGTGGAGTCGAGAGGGATGGGGATGGATGTGATGCGGAAAGCCCTGTCATGGAAAGCCGCTACAGCGCGGGCGCGCGCCGCGTGGATGGGATTCAAGGCGCTGTCCGGGGATGTCGGGTCGTCAACGGTGCAGCCACGCCATGTCACTGGGTTGAGAGGATATGGTGCTCGGGGGTTGTCTGGAATTCGTGATGGGATTGCCCTGGGTGGCGGGGTGTCTGTTTTGTGGAGTGCGTTGTGATAGTCCTTGGGGGCGCCAATCCAGGCGTGACCGGCGTACCGGGAGGTTGCACATGGAACATTCGAACCGTGATGAAATCCTTGCGCAGACCCTGATGGAGATGCAGAGCGCGGAGCCCGAGGGCTTCGAGAGCTCCGGACTGAACCCCTGCAACCTGAGCGACTCCAACGCCGAGCACACCATCGGCATGTGGTCGATCTGGACCACCGAGCAGAACAACTAGTCGCACCGCGCGACTTCGCGGGCACCTGCCCCAGGCGCTGGTGGTGGCCTGGGGCAGGCGTAAAGGCCGGGCGGGACGTCTGGCGCGGTGTTCATGCGCAAGGCCCCGAGCTTCAAACCATGGGCAATCTCAACCTGCTGCCGCAGCACATCCGGGGAGTCGCGAGATGAGCAAAGTGGACGAGCGAGTCTGGGCCGGCATCGATGTCCTGCTTGATGATTACGCGCGCCTCGTGCCGGAGGACCAGGTCCTCGTGGCCTACACGCCCGAGAGTCGCGAGTCCGCCGCGTGGATTGCCACCGTCTTGCGGATGCGTGGGATGGAGGCGGCCTTGTTGGGGATGCGGCCCAAGCCCTTCCCGGACGAGACCTTCCCTCAGCGCCTGGACGCGGCGTTGCCGCCTGCCGAGAGCCTCAAGGGCAAGCTGGTCATCATCACCGTCGAGCGCGACTCGATGTCGCACATGATGACCTTCCGCAACGCGCTGGCGCGCTATGACTTGGACAAGTGGCTGGCGGTGCGGATCATCAACGCCTCCCAGGACTTCTTCCTCAAGGCGCTGAACGTCAGGTCCGGGATGTTGTCGGAGCTCAACGCGGGCTTGCTGGACCGGTTCATGAAAGCGCGCGAGCTGAAGGTGAAGACTCCATCGGGAACGGACCTGCGCATCGGGCTCGACTCGGAGCGGTACCGGTGGATCAGCAACCGGGGCGTGTGGCGTCCTGGGAGCTTCGTCATCCTGCCCGCGGGAGAGGTGGCCACCTTTCCGGGCACCGTGGACGGTGTCCTGGTCGCCGACGGGGCCTTCAACATCAATGCCTTGACGCAGGTCGATGCGCGTCTGGCGAAGAATCCCATCCGCATCCGGATTCAGGACGGCCATGCCGTCGATTACGAGTGTGACAGTCCCGAAGTGAGCCGCCTGGTGGAGGCGGTCTTCGCCCAGCCCAACTCCAGACGGGCTGTCTCTTATACACACTCCGAGCCGACGAGACCGAGGCTGACCTCG
>NZ_VIFM01000370.1 GCF_006636215.1 Myxococcus llanfairpwllgwyngyllgogerychwyrndrobwllllantysiliogogogochensis
AGGGCGTTGGGCATGGGGCTCCTCGGGGGTGTTTGCACTTCATGGGGACGAGACTGCCGTCGACCTGGGTTTTACATAAAACACCCGGAAGTCCCGCGAGAGCATCCCCCGTTCGGGTGACGGCTCAATCCCCAGTGGCGTTGAAGGGCAAGGCCCCCGTCACGGGCAATCGCAGCCATAGTCAGGCCATTCCCGGCGTCCCCTCGGGAAACATCGAGATGAGTCGTTGCACGACGAGAGGATAGCGATGCCAGACGTCTGGATGAAACCCCATGCCAGGGAGGATGTCCTCCCCATTTCGGGGGATGGCGGGGGACTCGGCCTGTGCAGAGAGCGGCACGGGGCGTGAGGAATCCGCTGGCGTTGAGGGTGTATCAGTCCCGTTGTCGCGGTGATGGCCAGATTCCGGCATCCCTCCTGGAGTGGTATCCTTGACGTCATGAACGCGATGGACTCGAACATCCGAATCCTGGTGGCCGACGACCATCCGCTGTTGCGTGAAGGGCTCAGCGGGATGATTGCCGGCCAGCCGGACATGAAGCTGGTCGCCGAGGCGGAGAACGGCGAGCAGGCGCTCCAGGCCTACCGGACCCACCAGCCCGACATCACCTTGATGGACGTGCAGATGCCCAAGATGAATGGCATCGACGCCATCACCGCGATTCGCTCGGAGTTCCCGGCGGCGCGCATCGTCGTGCTGACGACCTACAAGGGCGACGCGCAGGCCGTGCGGGCCATCAAGGCGGGCGCGTCCGGCTATCTGCTCAAGAGCATGCTGCGCAAGGACCTGGTGGAGACCATCCGCAGCGTGCATGCGGGGCGCCGCCGCATCTCCGCGGACATCGCGTCGGAGATGGCCGAGCACATGGCGGACGACGAGCTGACGACGCGCGAGCGGGACGTCCTGAGCCGGGTCGCCGCGGGCAACGCGAACAAGGAGGTCGCCGCGCAGATGGGAATCTCCGAGGAGACCGTCAAGACGCACATGAAGAACGTGCTGACGAAGCTCTCGGCCAGGGACCGCACGCACGCGGTGGTGGTGGCCGTACGGCGGGGCATCATCGACCTCTGAGCGGAATTCCCCGCGCTCCCTGCCCAGCTCCGCGATACAAGAATTGTTCAACAGGCCGATGTTCCGTGCTTGTCCCGCAACGTAGGTGGATGTAGAAGGCGCGCCCCCTTGGCCGAACCGGGCCTGGGGGACATCCAAGGACAGCACTATATGAAGTTGGCCAATGCTTGCCTGCTCATGGGCATGCTTGCTTGCGTTTCTTGCAACACCCCTCCGGCTGAAGCTGAACCCACTCCTCCCCAGGAGTCAGGGGCTGTCTCCCAGGCGATGGAGCCTGGTGATTATTGGGCGGCGCACGCCGCCAGATTCCAGCAGACCGAGCTCCAGCGAGACATTCCGGTCCAGCGCTTCCAGCGGCTTGGCGCGCACAATGCCCACGTCAGCAATGCCTATTCCCACGGCGGGCGTTGGTACACGCGAGTCAATCAGCACCGCTATGTCTACAACCAGCTCGCCATGGGCATGCGCGCGCTCTATGTGGACGTCTGGGACCATGGCTGTTTCTACAGCAAGGACGAGCCAAACGACCCCTACGGCAACGCACAGGCGCCGGGGTTGTGTTTCAGCCATGCCGTGGAGCCCTTCTCGACGCCGATCAATGGCATCCTGGGGGAGATCTCGACCTGGCTCCGCGAGCCCCAGAACCAGAATGAAGTCCTTCTGATTGGCATTGAGGACCTGGAGGTCAACTCGGCGGATTCCCGGACGCGAATGGTCAACCTGTTGCGCCATTTCTTCGACAAGTCCTATCCGAATGTCCCGGGGGATACACGGGGCAGTCTCATCTTCACTCCGCGGGACCTGCGAACCTACTTCTCGAACCCGTGGGCCATGGGGTCGGGCTCCCAGGCTCCCGGCGAGTATCATCCCCAGCGCTGGCCGACGAACGAGGAACTGGCCAGGATGGGCAAGCGGGTCATCATCTCCGTGAAGGACCGATTCGACTATTCATCCCTGCCCGATGGAAACGGCGGCTCGCTCAAGGATTGGGTCTTCTCCGAGAGTTCGGGGCACCATGAGGGCGGCTCGGCCGAGCCGGATCTGTGGGTCAACGCGCCCGGTTACCCCGCGAACGAGGCGCAGAAGTTCACCGGATATCCCTCCTGTCGCTCGCAGGACCTGCCCGGGGCGCTGGGCCTGTATTGGACGGAGTTCTCGGAGCTGCGCATCTGTGACCAGACTCTCCACTGTGGGCTGCCGTACTCCGGGTTCTCCCACTACCTGGACTACTGGGCTGCCACGCGCTGTGGCTTCAGCATCTCAATGGACCAGGTGGAGTCGAACCTCTCGTATTCACCGTATGGTGTCAGTATGGATGCGATGAAGGAGGCGCTCTGGTCCTTTGGCGAGGATGAGCCGAATGACGGGGATGACAATGAAGACTGCGCGGAGTTCCAGGCGGATACCGGTCAGTGGAACGACGTGGACTGTGCTTCGAGTCTGCGGCGCGCCTGTCAGAAGGTGGGCGCGACCTGTGACGCCTCCTACTGTCCGTCTGATTACTGGAAGTTGTCGACGGGGGCCTACGAGTGGGCGCCCCAGTACAACTTCTGCCCGGACGGATATGCATTCATTCCCCCCCAGAACGGCTACGAGAACCAGAAGCTGCAGGAACTCGTCGATGGCGGAGACAACGTCTGGGTCAACTTCTCCGACCGCCTGCTCGAGGGCAAATGGCAGTACGAGGGTTTCCAGTGGTGGGCTGACGGCGAGCCCAACAACTACGATGGTGTCGAGCATTGCGCTGAGTGGAAGGGGCTGTATGGCTACAACGACGCCCCCTGCGCCACGAACAAGGCCTATGCCTGCCTCCGGATTGCAACCGGCTCCTCCTCCGGCAATCCCTGGTTCATTACGGACGCCACGGGCCCCTGGAACCGGCCACAGTGCCCCGCGGGCTATGAGTTCGTCCCGCCCAGGAACGCCTCGATGGGTTATCAGCTCCAGGAGCTCTCGTACCTCTCGGGCAAGAACGCCTGGGTCAACCTGACGGACCAGTTCGAGGCAGGTCGCTGGGAGGAGGTCCCCTTCCAGCCCTGGGGGACGGGCGAGCCGAACAACGCGGGAGGCGCCGAGAACTGCGCGCTGGCCAACGTGACGGGCACCTGGAATGACGCGCCCTGCGATACCGCGGTGAAGCACGCCTGCCGGTGTACGAGCCAGGGCTGTGTGCTGAATGACTGGAAGCTGTCGGCCACGGCTGGCGCCTGGAGCGCGAGTGTCTGTGGCGATGGCTGGACGTTCTCGGCACCCAGGAACTCCATCGAGAACACGGCGCTCCAGCAGAAGCAGCAGGGAGCCATTGTCTGGGTCAACCTCACGGACCAGACGAAAGAGGGGCGGTGGGTTCACTGGGGCGGTGCCCCGGTGCCGTTTACGCAGTGGGCCGCGACCGAGCCGAACAACTACAATGGCAACGAGCACTGCGCCATGATTCTGGCCAATGGGACCTGGTACGACACGAATTGCGCCGAAAGCCATCCGCATGCATGCCGGAAGTACGGGACAAGTTGCACTGCGACCGCCTGCCCGTCTGACTATTGGGCAATGGGTGGGACGGGGTCTTTCGACAACTTCCAGTGTCCCTCGGGCTATGGGGCGGGTGTCCCCAAGACCGCCGTCGAGAACGCCGCGCTGCTGACCAAGACGAACGGTCAGAACACGTGGCTGAAGCTGACGGACCGAGGCCACGAAGCAGACTGGACCACCTGGGACTGAGCCTCGCCCGGTGACACGCCCGCCGCCATTTGGGGCGGGCGTGTCGGAAGCCCTGAGTCCTCAGGGCTTCTTGGTCGTGTCGGGCGCCTCGCGGGTCATCTCCACCATGGTGGGGCGCCACCCGAGGCGCGCGAACATCCGCTGTGCGGGCTCGTTCTTGGCGGCGGCGTGCAGGACGACGCGCGGCACGCCCAGGGCCGTCAGTCGGCGCATCAGCTCCTCGGCGAGCAGGGGGCCTACGCCGGCGCGGCGGGCCTTCGCGTCCACCCACAAATCATGGAAGCCGCCGGAGCGGTCCAGCAGGGCGTTCCAGTCCACGTCCTCCACGCGGCCGTACGCATAGCCCACCACCTCACCGTCCAGCTCGGCGACGAGGACGACGGCGTCAGGCTTGCGGGCCTCTCGTCCCAGCCACCAGCGGTATCCAGACTCCACGTCGTCCGGAAGCATGAAGCGCTGAGGGTCGAACTCGTGATGGAGCCGTGCGAGCGCCGCGCCCATCCGGCCCAGAGCGGGCTCGTCCGAGGGCTGGGCGGGGCGGAGGGTGACGGGCATGCGGGAGCTCCTTCAGGGAGGGCCGTCCAGGTGGCACGGCGCGGGGGCGACAGCGTCACACAGGGGCTTCGGGTCCGCACGGCGTTCGTTTGGGGCGGATGTGGAGTGTCGGACGGGAGAGGTCTCCGACCGTCCGCTTCCCGTCGCGACATCCGGCGTTCGGACGGGACCGTCGGCAATCGATACCACGCGGAACGGGCTGCTTTGAGGCTCGCGCGACGCCCCGCGCAAGGAGCGCATCTGCGTGCCGTCCGGACGCCGAGGCGTGCCGGGTGGACGCGAGGTCTGGCGCTCCATCAAGGGAGGTCCTTGTCTTTACTGGGCTTGCGCTCCGGGTACACAGCTTGCTCCCCGGGCACCGACCAACCCGGGAGTCTTCATGCTGTGCAGCTTCTGCAAGCGCGAGGAGATGGAAGTCCGCCTCGAATGTGACACGTGCGCCAAGAAGTTCTTCATCTGTCTCAAGTGCTGGAATGGCTGGCGCGGCAAGGTCACCCACTGCGGGAAGCTGCTCGACGTCAAGCGCTTCATCTCGCGCTCGGACGCGCATCCTCCGCTCGATGAGCTGCTCGGTCGCGCCGCCGCCGAGGGACGGAAGTTCCAGTCGCGGCTCTCGCTCTCCACCATCGAGATGTTCGTGTGCTCTCCGCTCTCCACCTATGGGAGCACGACGACGAGCGACCTGGAGGAGGTTGTCCGGGTCTTCGCCCTGAAGACCTCCGTGGCCACCCTGCGGTCCATGCTGTTCGCGGACTACGTGGAGTTCACCGCGAAGCACAACCTGGAGTCGGGCTCGTGCGGCGCCACGTCCTCCTGGATGGATGACGTCACGACGGTGGGAGGCGACGCGCCGGCCGTGGGAGACATCGGCGCGCCCGCGCTGCTGAGCCTGCTCGAGAACACGCCGGGCCCCTACTACTGTCGCATCTCGCGCAAGCCCCACTCGTTCATGGTCGAGCGCCTGGGCGACGAGGTCCGCGTGTACCAGAGCTATGCGAGCAAGTACTCCCTCGCCCACTGTCTGGAGGCGATGCGGCCCATGACCCACGCGAAGTTCTGCGAGGACTTCACGCTCGCGCTGACGGAGCTGGGGACAGGCGAGGAGGTCCGCCAGGCCAAGAAGCGCCTGTTCCTCATCGACGTGCACTGGAGCCAGCCCCGCATCCAGTACCGGCTGAACGCCGCTCCCGCCCGAAGCTCCCTCGTGCTCCAGAACCTCCAGGCGCGCCTGCAGGCCTACCGGGGCGAGTGGGCGACCTGTCTGACGAAGACCATCGAGGAGCTGGCGCCCGACCCGGTGCCCCAGGTGTTCGCGACAGCGCCGCTGGGGCCCCTGGAGCTCGTCGACACCCGCCAGAAGCTCCTCGTCTACTTCGACGAAGACACGTTTCCGGATCCACTCCAGCTGGGCATGGACGTAGATGGTGACTTGGGGGGCTACAGAGTCGTCGCGCAGAATGGCGACGTCTTCACCTTGCGAAGGCGCTGAGGCGGAAGCCCGCGCCCGCGACCATGGCTACCGCGCGAGCCGCTGCCCCTTGAGGCGGCGCCGCTCGCGCACGTCGGAGCGCACCATGTCCACCATGCCCGCGCCCGCGAGTCCCGCGAAGGCCAGGCCGCCGAACATCACCACGTAGCTGGACATCCCCGCGTTGCCGCACTCCACGCACGCGATGGCCGGGTCGTCCGGCTCGTAGTGCACCGGCAGCTTCGTGCCGGAGGCATACCGGTGCGTCAGGCGCTGGGCATCCGGCAGCGCGCCCGTGTCATTGCCTCCGAACGAAATGGTGTCCGCCGAGTAGGAATGGCCACCCACCGAGTACTCGTACTTCACCTCGGGGTGGAAGCGGGTGGTGCGCCGGTTGCGCACCGTCTCCACGCCCGAGGACACCACGGTGCCCTCCGTGGTGGGCCAGCGCTCGCTCGCATGGGCGCGGTACAGCATGCGCCCGCCCCCGAAGGCGAGCATCCCCCCGAACACCAGCATCAACCCCGCCAGTAGCACCTTCATCATCTCGGCATGTCCTCACTTCGCGTCGGGGGCTTGGGCGCGGGCCCGCTCCCCGAGCGCTCACGGTTCGCTTCGTGCAGTGCAGGAGCCACGCCACCATTTTCCCTCGTGGGCGCGTCCGGCCGGGTGGGGCAATCCGCCCCGCGTGGGGCGGTCCGCCCCATGCTCCAGGTCCACACCGACGCGCAAGCTCCCACCCAGGCCCCATTCGAGGGCAGACTGTCCGCCCATGCCATCCCTCGACACCGAGCTCGACACCGCCCGCCGCATCGCCCGTGAAGCGGGCGCCCTCTTGCTGGAGGTCTACGCCACCCCCTTCTCCGTCGAGGACAAGGCAGGCGGCCAGGGGCCCGTCACCGAGGCGGACACCCGAGCCAACGCCCTCATCGTGGAGGCGCTGCGCCGGGCCTTCCCCGGTGACGGCGTGGTGGCCGAGGAGTCCGACAACAGCGCCGCGGCTGGCCGCTTCGAGCGCTGCTGGTTCGTGGACCCGCTCGACGGCACGCAGGAGTTCGTCAACCGCAACGGCGAGTTCGCCATCCACATCGGCCTGGCCATTGGCACCGAGGCCGTGCTCGGCGTGGTGTACCGGCCGGTGGGCGACACGCTCTATTCGGGCGTGGTGGGGCAGGGGGGCTTCGTGGAGAAGGCGGGCGCGCGCCGGGCCCTGCGCGTGTCGGACGTGGCGGAGCCCGCGTCGCTGCGGCTGGTGGTGTCGCGCTCGCATCGCTCCAAGCTGACCAACCAGGTCGTGGCCCGGCTGGGCATCACCCGCGAGCAGGAGTCCGGCTCGGTGGGCGTCAAGTGCGGCCTGCTCGCGGAGTCCCAGGCGGACCTCTACCTCCACGTCAGCGACAAGAGCTATCGCTGGGACAACTGCGCGCCGGAGGCCGTGCTGCGCTCGGCCGGGGGCATCCTCACGGACCTGGGCGGCACGCCGTATCGCTATGACGGCTCCGAGCTGCAGAACCTGCGCGGCCTGCTGGCCTGCAACGCCGCCGCGTTCCCCCACGTGCAGCCCGTCGTCACCCGCTTCGCGCGCGAGGCGGGGCTCATCACCTGAAGCGCCGTCAGCGCGTGTCCGCGGCGAGCCGCAGTTGCGCGTAGAGCCGGGCCAGGTCCGGGAGCTGGTAGTGGGCATTGAGCCCGCTGGGATTGGGCAGCACCCACAGCCGCGTGGTCCCCAAGGTCTCCTCCTGGAGTCCGAGCTGCGCCTTGGGTCGCGCGAAGGCGGTGCGGTAGGCGCCCATGCCCAGCACCGCGAGGAAGCGCGGGTGGTAGCGGCGCACCTTGGCTTCGAGCGAGCGGGCGCCCTCGGTCAGCTCCGACTTGTCGAGCAGGTCCGCGGTGGCGGTGGCGCGGTCGACGACGTTGGTGATGCCCAGGCCCTGCTCGCGCAGCTCGCCCTGCTCCGAGGGGCTCAACTGTCGCGTCGTGAAGCCCGACAGGTGCAGCGTGGGCCAGAAGCGGTTGCCGGGGCGCGCGAAGTGGTGGCCCATCACCACGGAGTAGAGGCTGGGGTTGATGCCGCAGAAGAGCACGCGCAGGCCGGGCGCGATGATGTCCGGCATGTGGCGGCCGGTGGCGGCGTCGAGCTCGTCCCGCGTGGGGCCTCGTGGCGAGGGCATGTCACGCATCTCGCATCAGCCGCGCGGGGATGGCAACGGCCGGGCTGGCGGGGACGTGCCCGGTGGGGCACTCTCTGCGCTTGCGTTCCGAGAGGGACGACCTCTTCCCATCGCTGGAGACCTGGCACATGGCGCACATCGTGACGCTGACGCTCAACCCCGCCATCGACGTCGCGACGTCGGTGCCGGAGGTCACCCCGGAGCACAAGCTGCGGTGCGGCTCGGTGCGCAGGGACCCGGGCGGTGGCGGCATCAACGTGGCGCGCGTGGTGCGGGAGCTGGGAGGGGAGTCCATCGCCGTCTACACGCGGGGCGGTGCCACGGGGCTCATGCTGGAGGAGCTGTTGGAGGAGAAGGGCCTGCTGCGCCGCTCCATCCCCGTGGAGGGCTCCACGCGCGAGAGCTTCACCGTGGCCGAGGGCGCCAGCGCCCGGGAGTACCGCTTCATCCTCCCCGGGCCGGTGCTCTCCGAGCTCGAGTGGCAGCGCTGCCTGAGCGCGGTGGGGGAGGTCGCCACGGGCGCCGCATTCATCGTGGCCAGCGGAAGCCTGCCCCAGGGCGTGCCCGACGACTTCTACGCGCGTGTCGCGCGGCTGGCGAAGCGGCTGGGTGTGCGCGTGGTGGTGGACACCAGCGGGACGCCGCTCTCGGCGGCGCTGGAGGAAGGGGTGTTCCTGGCCAAGCCCAACCGCCGCGAGCTGCGCGAGCTGACGGGCCGGAAGGCGGAGGACCTGGCGACCCAGGCCGAGGCGGCGCGGGAGCTGGTGGCGAGGGGCCGGGCGGAGGTCCTGGCAGTGTCCATGGGGGCCGACGGCGCGCTCCTGACGACGCGTGACGCGCAGCTTCGCGCCTCGCCTCCTCCGGTGGAGACGCACAGCTCGGTGGGCGCGGGGGACAGCTTCGTCGCGGGGCTGACGCTGGCGCTCGCCCGGGGCCAGTCCCATGAGGAGGCCCTGCGCTGGGGCATCGCCTCCGGCACGGCGGCCCTGCTCTCCCAGGGCACGGACCTGTGCGGCCGAGCGGACGTCGAGCGCCTCTTCGCGCAGGTGAAGGCGGAGCCCCTGGCCCGCACTCCGTAGCGCCGACCCGGGTAGACTCCGCCTCCTCGGGTGGCGTCCGACCAAGGGAGGGGGCGGCGTGTCTCTCTTTCCCCGCGACAAAAGCAGCCAGGATTGGACAGAGTGCGCTCGCGTGTCCGCCTCCACCCCCC
>NZ_VIFM01000371.1 GCF_006636215.1 Myxococcus llanfairpwllgwyngyllgogerychwyrndrobwllllantysiliogogogochensis
CCTCGCCCCTGTCGCCCCGTCCCCGCATCGCGGTGGTGGGTGCCGGCCCCGCGGGCCTCACCGCTGCCTATGTCCTGGCGAAGGCCGGTGCCCAGGTCGAGGTCCACGAGGGCAGCCGCGTCGTCGGCGGACTGTCGCGCACCCTGGACTTGTGGAACCAGCGGGTGGACCTGGGGCCGCACCGCTTCCACACGCAGGATGCGCGCATCGACTCGCTCTGGAAGAGCGTGGTGGGAGAGGACTGGGCCACCGTCGAGTCCCATCCCGGTGTCTTCCGGAATGATGGGAAGGTGCTGCGCTACCCGCTCCAGGTGGTGGATGTGGTGCGCAAGGTGGGCCTCACCGAATCCATCCGGTGCGTGCTCGACTACGGGCGCCAGCAACTGCGCCCGCTTCCGGAGGTTCGAACGTTCGAGGACTGGCTGGTGCAGCACTTTGGCCACCGCGTCTACGAGCAGTTCTTCCGAGACTTCAACGAGAAGTTCTTCGGACGGCCCTGCTCCGCGGTGGACGCCAGCGTGTCCGGCGCCGCGGCCAAGGACGCCTCGCTGGTCGACACCGTGCTCGCCGCCTTGCGCACGGGCGCGAGCAACGCCCGGGCACGCGCCGTCAAGCAGGTCACCGAGCAGTTCCCCTACCCCCAGCGCGGCACCGGAGAGGTGTACGAGCGCATGGCCCAGTTCGTCCGAGACCACGGCGGCGAAGTGCTCCTGGAGAGCCGGGTGGAGGCGCTGGAGGTCGAGGGCCGCCGCGTGACGGGGCTGAAGTCCTCCCACGGCTCGCGGGCCTACGACTACATCATCTCCAGCGCCCCGCTGGTGCCGCTCGTGGCACAGCTTCCAGGCCAGCCCCCCGAGGTGCAACGGGCGCTCACCGAGGCGCGCGACGTGCTCACCTTCCGAAGCGCGCTCCTGGTGTACCTGGAGGTCCACGAGACGGGGCTGTTCCCCGAGTCGTGGCTGGAGATGCACACGCGCGCGGTCAGGACCTGCCGCGTCACCAACTTCCGCAACTGGGTCCCCGGACTCTACGGCGCGGAGCGCTCCACCATCCTCTGCGCGGAGTACTGGTGCTCCCAGGACGAGGCCCTCTGGAGCGAGTCCGATGAAGCCATGGCGGCGCTCGCCAGGAAGGAGCTGGAGTCCGTGGGCCTGCTGGGACCGGCCCCGGTCGGGCGATTCCACGTGGTGCGCCTGCCGCGCTGCTATCCGGTGTACCAGCCCGGCTTCCAACGCGTCCTCCAGCCCCTCCAGGAGCACCTCGACAACTTCGAGCGCCTGAGTTCCATCGGCCGCGGCGGCCGCTTCTCCTACAACAGCCAGGACGCCAACTGGCGCATGGGCCTGGAGGCCGCGGACGGCGCCAGGGCGGCGCTCGGCTTCTAGGTCCGGGCCCGCGAAGGGAGCGTCACTCTCCGCTTCGCACCGGCGCGGGGTCCTCCAGTTCGTCCGTGAGGCCGTGCTTCGCCAGCCGGTAGCGGAACGAGCGGAAGGACAGGCCGAGCAGGTCCGCCGCGCGCGTCTTCACCCCACCCGCCTGCTTCAGCGCCGCCAGCAGGTAGCGCCGCTCGCTGTCGTCCAGGTGGCGCTCCAGGTTGAAGCCGCCGCTCAACTGGGGCTCGCCGCCCTCGCCCGGACGCGCCACCGGCTCCGCCTCGCCGCGCACCGCGGGCGGCAGCGTGGACGGCCCCAGCAGGTCCGAGTCCGACAGCGTGGCCGCGCGCTCCACCATGTTCTGAAGCTGCCGCACGTTGCCGGGGAACGCGTAGCGCTCGAGCAACGCCAGCGTCTCTGGCGCGAAGCGCAGGCCCGGCCGCCCCAGCTCCTCCGCCATCCTCGACAGGAAGTGGCCCGCCAGGAGCGAGATGTCGCCCGCGCGCTCGCGCAGGGGTGGCAGCTCCAGCGTAATCACATTGAGTCGGTAGAAGAGGTCCTCGCGAAAGCGCCCCGCCTTCACTTCCGTCTCCAGCCGCCGGTTCGTCGCCGCGATGACTCGCGCCTGGAAGGGCACCTCCGCCGCGCTCCCCACCGGCTTCACCTTCCGCTCCTGGAGCACCCGCAGGAGCTTCACCTGCGTGGCCAGCGGCATCTCGCCGACTTCGTCCAGCATCACCGTGCCCTCACCCGCGGACACCAGCAGGCCCGCGCGCTCGTGCAACGCCCCCGTGAAGGCCCCCTTCACGTGGCCAAACAGCTCGCTCTCCAGCGTGCCCTCGTTGAGCGCCGCGCAGTTGAAGGGCAGGAAGGGCTGCGCCGCCCGATTGCCGCGCATGTGGATGCCACGCGCCACCAGCTCCTTGCCCGTGCCGCTCTCCCCCGTCACCAGCACCGTGCTGCGCCCCGGCGCCACCTTCTCCACCAGGGACCACACCGCCTGCATCCGCGCGCTCTGTCCCACCGCCACGCCCAGCCCGGGCAACAGCCGCGCGCGCAGCGTGATGTTCTCCTGCCGCAACGTGCGCTTCTCCAGCGCCTTCTGCACCAGCAGCCGCAGCTCCTCGTTGTCGAAGGGCTTGCAGATGTAGTCGTACGCCCCCTCGCGCATCGCCTCCACGGCGGCGGACGGCGTCCCGTAGGCCGTAATCAGCACGACTTCCGGAGGCTCCTTGCGCGCCCGCGCCGTGCGCAGCACGTCCAGGCCGCTGCCCGTCCCCAGCTTCATGTCGGAGATGACCAGGTCCACCCCGTCGCGCGCGAGCACCTCGCACGCGGGCTTCACCCCGGGCACGCTCGTCACCGCGTAACCCTCGCGGTGCAGCAACAGCTCCAGGTACTCCCGCATGGACAGCTCGTCGTCCACGACGAGAATGTGGCCTCTCACTCCGCTCTCTGCTGCATGCGCGGTCGTCACAGCGGCAACCCCACGACGAACTCCGTTCCCTCGGCCGGGTCCGAGCGCACGCGGATGGAGCCGCCATGCGCGCGGACGATGGAGTGCGCGGTGGACAACCCCAGTCCCGTGCCTCCGTCCCGCGTGGTGAAGAAAGGCTCGAACAGATGGCCCATCATCTCCTCGGTGATGCTTCCCGCCGAGTCCCACACCCGAATCTGCGCTTCCTTCTCGCTTCTCGCCAGCCCCACCCGCACCTCGCCCCTGGGTCCCGCCGCCTGGAACCCGTTGCGCACCAGGTTGATGAGCACCTGACGCAGCTGGTCCGGATCCACCGCGGCCGTCAGCCGCTCCTGCGCGGACACCTCCACCCGCACGTCCCGCGCCAGGGGGTCCGCCCGCAACATGTCCACCGTCTCCGCCAGGAGCGCGTCCAGCGACACCTCGCGACGCATGGGCTCCGGAGGACGCGCGAAGCGCAGGAAGTCCTCCACCAGCCGCCCGAGCCGATCCGACTCGCGCACCAGGATGTTGGTGAGCTTCTGCACCACCACGTCCCGCGAGCACTCCTGCGCCAGCAGCTGCGCGGAGCCCCGCATCGCCGCCAGCGGGTTGCGCAGCTCGTGCGCCAGCTGCGCGGAGAGCGCCCCCAGGCTCGCGAGCCGGTCCGAGCGCTCCAGGTCCTCCTCCATCCGCCGCAGCTCCGTCAAATCCTGGAAGACGATGAGCAGCGCCCCCGGCTCGCCCTCCAGCGGCGTCACCGACAGCCCGAGGATGATGCGACGACGCCCCCCGTCCGTGCCCACCACCAGCTCGCCGCGCGACGAGCGCGGCGCGAGCCCCGACACACCCGGGAGCAGCGATTCCAGCGGCTGACCGGTGCTGACCATGTCCTCCAGCTGAAGGATGCCGTGCGCGGCGGCGTTGACGTATGTGACGCGCTTCTGGGCATCGCAGGTGATGAGCCCCGACGGCATGGAGGAGAGAATCTGCTGCTGGAGCCCTCCCAACCTGCGCAGGTCCGCCTCTCGCGCGGACAGCGCGCCGCCCGTCGCGGAGAGCTGCCGGGACAGGTAGCCGGCCAACACGGCGATGAGCGCCAGCGCAAGCAGATTGCTGCCCAGCACGAAGAAACCCCGGCTGGACAAGAGCGGCCCCAGCGGCGCGACGTCCGACAGCCGCAGCACCCCCACCAGCCCGGCGAAGGACAGCGCCGCCGCCGCCGCCACCCAGAGGGCCCCTCGCCAGTCCAGCACCACTGCGGCGCCGATGACGGCCAGGCTGTAGAGGAACGTCAGCGGGGAGTCGGAACCACCACTCAGGTACACGAGGCCCGTGGCGATGACGACGTCGCCCAGCACCTGCACCCACGCGTCCAGCCGTCCGGCCTTCTCCCGCCGCAGCCGGATGCCCACCACCACCGTGGAGACATACGCGGCGACGATGACGGAGAGCGAGAGCGAGTCCGCCCGGCTCGGCTCCTCAAGGGGCTGGAGCAGCAGGCGACCCACGGTGATGACGAGCGACAGGCTCGCCGCCACCGTGCGGAACAACACCAGCCAGACCAGGCGCGCGCGGAGCCTCTCGGACTCGTCCGCGCGCGCCCTGGCGACTGCGGAGCTACTTGATGGCACCGGCAATGGAGAAGATGGGCAGGTACATGGCGATGAGGAAGCCACCGACCACGCCGCCGAGGAACACCATCAACAGGGGCTCGATCATGGCCGTCAGCGCGCTGACGGCGGTGTCCACTTCGTCGTCGTAGAAGTCGGCGATCTTGTTGAGCATGGTGTCCATGGCGCCCGTCGCTTCACCGACGCCAATCATCTGCACCACCATGGATGGGAACACCTTCGTCTCGAGCAGCGGACCGGCGATGTTCTTGCCTTCGGAGATCTTCCCGCGAACGTAGTAGATGGCCTCTTCCACCGTGCGGTTACCGGCCGTCTTCGCCGTCACGTCGAGCGCGTCGAGGATGGGCACGCCCGAGGAGATCATCGTGCCCAGCGTGCGCGTGAAACGCGCCACCGCCACCTTGCGGAGCACGGGGCCGAACAGCGGCAACTTCAGGAAGACCTTGTCCCAGAACTTGCGGCCCCTGGGCTGCCTGTAGCTCCAGGTGAAGGAGACGACCAGCGCGGTGATGATGCTGATCACATGCAGCCAGTACGCCTCCGCCCAGGCGGACAGGTCCACCACGAACTGGGTGGGAGCGGGCAGCGCCGAGCCGAAGTCCGCGAACATAGCAGCGAACACTGGCGTCACCTTGAGCAGCAGCAGCGCCGTCACGCCAATGGCCACGAGGATGACGATGGCCGGGTAGGTCATCGCGCCCTTGACCTTGCGCTTGAGCTTCTCCGCCTTCTCGCGGTAGGCCGCCAGACGGTTGAGGATGGTGTCGAGGATACCGCCGACCTCACCGGCCGCGCAGAGCTGGATGTAGAGCTCGTCGAAGACCTTGGGGTGCTCCTTGAGCGCATCCGCGAAGGTGCTGCCCTGCTCCACCTTCGCCTTGATGGCCAGCACCACCTTCTTGAAGGCGGGGTTGTCCATCTGGTTGGCGAGGATGTCCAAGCACTGCACCAGGGGGAGACCCGCGTCGATCATCGTCGCGAACTGGCGCGTGAAGACGAGGATGTCCTTGCCCGTGACGCCGCCGAAGCCCGGGATGGAGATTTCCCCGTCCAGCGCGCTCTTCTTGCGCACCTTGACGGGATTGAGGCCCAGGGACTTGAGCCGGGCGTTGACGGCCTCGCTGTCCGAGGCCTCCATCTCGCCCTTCTTCGTCTCCCCGCTCTTGGTCTTCGCCTCCCAGAGGAACTGGGACGTGTTCTTCTTGGAAGTTGGTGACTTCTGGACTGCAGTTGCTGCCATGAGCTTGGCCTCCGCGGACGCCGCGCGAGTCTAACCGCTGAATCTCGAAACCAGGAACTAACGACCCGTCGCTCCTCCGGCTGGTCGCTGGGTACCCGGTAGCCCGCCACCCCCAGTGGAAAGGATGTTGCGCAGTTCGTCCGGGTCGCTGGAGCGACCGAAGGCCTCGTCCTGGGTGATGAGCCGGCGCAGGAGCAGCGCCGCCAGGGCCTGATTGAAGGTCTGCATGCCGTACTTGGCCTGCCCCACCTGCATGGAGGAGTAGATCTGGTGGACCTTGTCCTCGCGGATGAGGTTCCGGATGGCGGGGTTGGGAATCATGACCTCCAGGGCGAGGATGCGGCCCGGAGCGCCCGCCTTGGCCACCAGCGCCTGGCTCATCACGCCCTCCAGCACGAAGGACATCTGGGCGCGCACCTGCGGCTGCTGGTACGGCGGGAACACGTCCAGCACGCGGTTGATGGTCTGCACCGCGCTGTTGGTGTGCAGCGTCGCGTAGCAGATGTGGCCCGTCTCGGCGATGGTGAGCGCGGCCTCGATGGTTTCCAGGTCGCGCAACTCGCCCACCAGCACGATGTCCGGATCCTGACGCAGGATGTACTTGAGGGCCGTCTTGAAGTTCCGCGTGTCCGCACCCACCTCGCGCTGATTGACGAGGCAGTTCTTGTGCGGGTGCAGGTACTCGATGGGGTCCTCGATGGTCATGATGTGCTCATGACGCTCGGTGTTGATCTTGTCGATCATCGAGGCCAGCGTGGTGGACTTGCCCGACCCCGTGGGTCCCGTCACCAGGATGAGGCCGCGCGGCTTCTTCACCAGCTCCGCCACGACGGGCGGCAGGCCCAGCTCCTGGAAGGTCAGGATCTTGAAGGGAATGGTGCGGAACGCCCCGGCCACCGCGCCACGCTGCATGAAGATGTTGGCGCGGAAGCGCGACAGCCCCTTCACGCCGAAGGACAGGTCCAGCTCGTTGTCCTCCTCGAACTTGTGCTTCTGGGCGTCGGTGAGGATGGAGTAGCAGAGCTGCTTGGTCTCCACGGGCGTCAGCGGCGCCGTCTTCAAGGGGACGAGCTCGCCGTCCACGCGCAATTGCGGCGGCGAGCCGGTGGTGACGTGGAGGTCGGAAGCGCCCTTCTCGACCATCGCCTTGAGGAGCTGGTGCAGGTTGGCCACGGTGGGGATGTCCTTCGGTGAGGCTGGGGGAGGGGGTGACTAGAAACGGTCCGGGGCGGTGTTGCCGACCACTTCTTCCAGAGTGGTGAAGCCGTCCATCACCTTCTTGAGGCCACTCATGCGAAGGCTGCTCATGCCCAGACGGATGGCCTCCTGCTTGAGCTCCGCGGCGGACCCACCGTTGATGACCAGCTCCTTGAGGCCGTCCCAGAAGGGCATGACCTCGTAGATGGCCACGCGACCCCGGTAGCCGCGGTCATTGCAGTCGCGGCAGCCGACCTTCTCGTACACGGTGAAGGTGCCCATCTTGTCCGGGGGGATGCCGGCGTCGATGAGGGCCTGCTCGTCCACCTTGTCCGCCGGCTTCTTGCAGGCGGGGCACAGGCGGCGCGCCAGACGCTGGGCGAGGATGAGGTTGAGCGAGGCCGTCACGAGGAACGGCTCGATGCCCATGTTGAGCAGACGGCTCACCGTGCCAGGGGCGTCGTTGGTGTGCAGCGTGGAGAGCACCAAGTGGCCGGTGAGGGCGGCCTTCACGCCGATTTCCGCCGTCTCGAAGTCGCGGATCTCACCAATCATGATGATGTCCGGGTCCTGGCGGAGGAACGAGCGCAGGCCCGCGGCGAAGTTCAGGCCGATGTCTTCATGCATCTGCACCTGGTTGATGCCGGCGAAGTTGAATTCGACCGGGTCCTCGGCGGTGCAGATGTTGGTGCCGACGTCGTTGAGGCTGGAGAGCGCCGAGTACAGCGTCGTCGTCTTGCCGGAACCGGTGGGGCCCGTCACCAGCACCATGCCGTAGGGACGGTCGATGGCTTCCTTGAACCAGGCCAGGGGCTCCGCGTCGAAGCCCAGCTTCGTCATGTCCAGCTGCAGGTTGCTCTTGTCGAGCAGACGCATCACGACCTTCTCGCCGAAGAGCGTGGGACACACGCTCACGCGGAAGTCCATCTCCTTGCCGCCGCCAATCTTGATCTTGATGCGGCCGTCCTGCGGCAGGCGTCGCTCGGAGATGTCCAGCGAGGCCATGATCTTCAAACGCGACGTAATCGCGTTGCGCAGCTTCATCGGCGGGCGCATGACCTCGTACATCACGCCGTCGATCCGGAAGCGGACGCGGAAGTCGCGCTCATACGGCTCGATGTGGATATCGGACGCGCGCTTCTTGATGGCGTCCATGAGGATGAGGTTCACCAGCTTGACGACGGGCGCGTCATCCGCGGCCTTCGCCATCTCGTCGATGTTCTCCGTCTCCTCCTTCGCCAGCTCGACTTCGTCGTCGACGTCGCCGACGATCTCCTCCATCGAGGGGCCCTTCTCCGCGTAGTAGCGCTCAATGGCCTCGCGGATGGAGACCTCCGAGGCCACCACCGTCTCGATGTTGTAGCCGGTGAGGAACTTCAGGTCGTCCACCGCGAAGATGTTGGACGGGTCGCACATGGCGACGATCAG
This sequence comes from Myxococcus llanfairpwllgwyngyllgogerychwyrndrobwllllantysiliogogogochensis, assembly GCF_006636215.1. Lineage (GTDB taxonomy): Bacteria > Myxococcota > Myxococcia > Myxococcales > Myxococcaceae > Myxococcus > Myxococcus llanfairpwllgwyngyllgogerychwyrndrobwllllantysiliogogogochensis. Next base: position 8,329 of record NZ_VIFM01000371.1, read on the forward strand.
CGAGGGACCGGCGCGATTGACGGGAATCACCAGGTGCTTCTCGGCCACTTCCTTCGGCACGAGCTTGATGATGTCCGGGTCGATGTCGAAGTCCTTCAGGTTGATGGCCGGCACGCCGTACTGCTTGGAGAGGAAGTCGGTGAGCTTCGATTCCTCGATGGCGCCCGTCTTGATGAGCGCGGTGCCGATGCGCGTGCCGCTCTTCTGCTGTTCTTCCTGGGCCTTGCGCAGCTGCTGGACGGAGATGAGATTCTCGCGGACCAGCAGTTCACCCAATCGACCGGACATTCGTGAAGCCTCTTCCTTGTGGCACAGAAGGATGAGACGGGCGGGGGCCCGCCTCGCTCTTGGGAGACAGGGGCGTTGCCTCGGGGCCCCACAGCACCTTTGGCACGGTTCCTGACAGCGAATTAGAGGGGAGCCGCGCACATCCGTCAAGGCGCCCTCTGGGGGGCCCGGACTCGCCAACCCGTTGAACAATCACGGGAAAAGTGCGTGCGTCACTCCCCGGCCCGCGCAATCACCGTGCGAGCGGCCTCCACGTCGCGCTTGATCTGCCCGGTCAGCTCCGCCACGGAGCCGAACCGCTGCTCGGGGCGAAGGCGCTCCAGGAACTGCACGCGCAGCTCCCGCCCGTAGATATCCCCCGCGAAATCCAGCAGGTGCGCCTCGATGGTGACCTCGGTGCCGCCGAAGGTGGGCTTGATGCCGATATTGGCCGCGCCCCCATGCCAGGTGCCCACGCCCTCCCCCGTGAGGAAGCGCACGCGGATGGCATAGACGCCCGGCGCGGGCCGCAGCTCGTTCTGGGTGTCCACGTTGGCGGTGGGAAAGCCGATGGTCCTCCCCCGCCC
>NZ_VIFM01000372.1 GCF_006636215.1 Myxococcus llanfairpwllgwyngyllgogerychwyrndrobwllllantysiliogogogochensis
CCTCCCGCCCCCGCCTCCTCGGCCTCCGACGTGAGCGCGAAGTCGCGTCCCCGCGTTACCGAGCAGTTGCCACTCCCTCCCGGCTTCACCATCCCGAACGGCATCGCCCACGCCGTGGACGGGACGCTCTATGTGGGCTCCGTGGCGGATGGCCGCGTGCTCCGGCGCGCGCCCGGAGGTGCCTGGACAGAGCTGTTTCCCGGCTCGGAGCAGGTGTTCTCCGCGACGAGCCTCCGTCTGGATGCACCTCGGAACCTGCTGTGGGGGACGTCTCCCGATGCCATGGGATTGCTGCGCCCCAAGGGCACCATGGGTGGACGACGTCACGCTCGAATCTTCGCGCTCGACGCTCGCACGGGGGCGCTGCGCAAGCTCGTCCACCTGCCGGAAGGTGCGCTCGGAAATGACCTCACCGTGGCGCCAGATGGCGGCCTCTATGTCACGGACAGCGCCCGTGCCTCCGTGCTGTACCTGCGCCCCGGTGGTGAACACCTGGAGACGTGGGTGACAGACCCGCGCTTCAAGGCCCAGGGCACGGGCATGAGCGCGGTCGGCCCCGCCGGAATCGCGCTCGCCGCGGATGGGCGCACGCTCGCCGTCAATACCTACGGGCCAGGGCGGCTGTTCTTGATTCACCCCGGAGCGTCGTCCGACGCCCCGCCCCGAGTCACCGAGGTGGAGCTGCCTCGCCGTCTGGAGAACCCAGATGGGATGCGCTTCGCACCGGATGGCCGCCTGCTCCTCGTCGAAGGCTCGATTCAGAGCGGCGACGGACGCCTCATCCGCGTCGAGGTCCTCGGGAAGACACAGGGCCCGAGGGCGCTGGAAGTGCTCGCCTCGGGGTTGGAGTCGCCCGTCAACCTCACCGTGTCGGACGAAGGCACGGTGTGGGTGACGGAGGCGCGTCTTCGCGACCGACTCCTCAAGGGCACCTCGGTGCCTCTGCCGGAGAACTTCTGGGTGGCTTCGGTGCCACTGTCCCGCTGAAGCCCCGGCTGCCTCCACCCTCTCGAAAGACGGTGGAGGCAGTGAGTCTTCCCTCGCGGCTCAGGTGGTCAGCGAGAAGGTGATGCGGATACCGCCCAGCAGGTACTCCTCACCATCCGCCACCTGCCGGCGGGTGATGCGGGTGTTGTCGAACCACGTGCCGTTCGAGGACTTGAGGTCCTCGATGAAGACCTCGTCGCCGTCGCGCTGAATCACCGCGTGCTCGCGAGACACCCTCGCGGACTTCACCATCAGGTCGGCGCTCGGCCCACGCCCGATGATGAACCGCTCGCGCGCGACGAGCACGGGCTCTCCCTCGTCGAGCTTGACGTGCACCTTCAGCTCCGGCGGCGCCTGGACGATGATGGTCTTGTCCGGCTTGACGGCGGCGCCTGTCTTCCGCTCGTCCTTGGCCTGGGTCACCAGGTCGGCGGAGTCATCGTCCGCCAGGGCGGGACCACTCGCGGCCGCGTCCTCTTCGTCCGCGTCTTCGGCACCCGACTCGTCGCCCTCGGCATCCTCATCCGAGTCGTCAGCGTCCTTGCCCGAATCCGTGTCGTCGGAGTCCTCCTCATCGGCGTCGTCATCCGAGTCCTCGTCATCCGAGTCCTCGTCATCAGCATCGTCGTCCGAGTCTTCGTCTGACTCTTCAGCGCCCTCGTCCGAATCCTCCTCGTCCGAGTCCTCGTCATCAGCGTCGTCGTCCGAGTCCTCGTCGTCCGAGTCCTCCTCCGGCTTCGCTTCCACGGGCTCGACCCATTGATCGACATCCCGCACGAGGTCCCGGACTCGCGCGCCGACGGCCTCTCGCAGCGCCTCCACATCAACGGGAGCCTCCGCGACGGCGGCCTTCTCCTCCGGCGCGGCGTCACTGGCCAAGGCCTCATCCGCATCCGGTGAGCCTTCGTGCTCCCCGGTCTTGGACTCGTCCTCCTCCGTATCCGCCAGCTCGACAGCCGGCGGTGCCGTCCGCGGCTCCACCTTCTGCTCGACCTCGCGGACAATCTCCCGAACGCGCTCGGCGACCTCGACGCTCGGCGTGGCGTCACTGGGTTCCGTCTTCGTCTCGACGGGGGCCTTCGCCACCGTCAACTCAGGCGGCGCGACGGCGACAACGACCGCGGGTGCCGCCACGGCGACCACCGCCGGAGCAGCCACCGCTTCCGCGAGGCTGACCTGCGTGGGCTGGATGAACCCGAACTGTCGCGCGAGCGAGAAGACGGCCTGATTGACGAGGACGTCGCGGTCCACGCCCATCTCCCGGCTCATCGTCTCCAGCGCGGTCCAGAGCGGATCCGCGATTTCGACCTTTCGAGGAGTCCTATTCATGACTCAGCTCCCCCTCAGGTTGTCCTGCCAGGGAGACACATTGTCGCTGTCGGCCATCCAGTAGAACATCGCCTGCACCTCGCCGTATTGCTGCTCGACGATGCCCACCAGGTTGGGGTGGACATTGTCGATGTCGATACCCTCGAACTTGAAGCTGGCGGCCCCTGAAGCCTGCGCGCCCCGGCCTCCCGTCACGCGGCGATCCCTCGCGCGCCACAAACGCTGACTGGCCATGCCCGCCGCGTGGCCGAAGTCCTTCGGCGGCGACAGCTTCCGAGGCATCACGACCTGTGTCTCACCACAGGCCCACAGCAGCCACGTCAGCGCGGCCCACTCCGCGCGAGCCGTGCGCACCAGGTCCGGCAGACCCAGCGTCCCCACGGCGAGCGTCTCGTCCACGGCGACCGAGTCCTCGCCAATCTCCACTTCGTCCTCCGCCAGCTCCACCGGCCCGTCAGGAAGCAGCGCCGACACATCCGGCGGCATCCAGGGCATGGCCGCGCCCGGCTTGAAGCGCTTGAGCAACTCCGCACGAAGCATCTGCAGCCGCGTCGCGTACTTCTGGGCGACCCGCTGGATGACCTTCAGCTGCTGCGCGGGCTTCTCCGGCAGGTCGTTGTACGTCGAGTGCGGCGTCTCCTTCGCCGGCCAGAAATCGAACCGGGGGAAGAGGCAGTGCGCATAGGCCCGCAGGAAGTCCGCCGTGCCGGGCTCCGACTTCGCCAGTCCATCGGCATCCATCAGCGCGTGCTCGTCCATCCCCAGGTTCAGCAGGATGAGGCCGCGCGTGAACAGGAACGCCGTCCGCGTCGGCTCGAACAGCAGCGCCGCGTTGACGAAGTCCAGCGCCGCCCGAGGCCGGTCCGTCTGGTCCAGCAGCACCGCGTAGCCCCGCAGCAGCATGGCCACGTCACCCCCATGGACCAGCGTCTCCGCCATGGGCGACCAGGAGTCCGACGCCTTCTCCAGCACCTGACCCGCCGTCGCTTGCGCGTTCTCCGGCGTGCGCGGCAGCGTCACTCGCTCCACCCACTCCTTCAGCGGCCCCACCTGCTGGTCGCTCGAGGTCGCACGGGCCAGCGCCAGGAGGGCCTCGCGGTACTTGCGCGCCGCGATGCACGTGTCCGCGTATTCACGCCACGCCGCCGCCGACCGGGGCAGATTGGAGAAGACCGGCGAGGCCTTCATCTCGTCTTCGCCCTGCGCGACACCCAGGTCCCGCGTCAGCACCACCTTGCGGTCCTGGTCGAACAGCGTCCAGGTGCCGCAGGCGTCGTCTCCCTCGAACCGCCCCTCGTCGAACATCACCCGAGGGTCCGCATACTCGTCCTTCGCCAGCGAGCGGTACACGCCATGGCGATTGCCGTCGACGAACTCTCCCTCCCAGAGCAGCTCGCCGTCCTGGGTCCAGAAGCGCGCCAGGCCGTGACGCTCACCCTCCGCGTTCAGATTCACATGGGACCACTGGTTCAGGTCCTCGCGCAGCTCCGCCTCCACGGGAACGCCCGCGGGCCGGTCCGGGTACGGCTCGCCCGTCGACGGCACCACGCGGCGGTCCTCGCCGTCGTAGTGCTTCACGCCGACGACGCGGCCGTGGTCATAGGTCATGACCGTCTTGCGCACCTTCTCCGAGACGCCGTTCTCGTGCATGCGCTCGGTGGTGAACTTGTCGGAGGCGAACCACGTCCGGGGGCCGTGAAGGTCGCCCTTCACGAACTCGCCGTCCTGGGACACCTCGCCGCTCTCGTGGAAGCGCTTGAAGGGGCCGTGCGGCTTGCCCTGCTCGAAGGTGCACTCGTTGCAGAGCGTGCCGTCCGCGCGCCAATACCGATAGGGCCCGTGGTTGCGGGCCTTGGCGTCCTTGCCGCCGTGGACCCACTCGCTGTCGCTGTCATCCCATTCCGCTTCGGGATGAACACCGGGAGGAGCGATGCCCTGCTCGGTGAGCTTCTTGTTCTCCTCGGCCTGCCGGGCGACGGCGGCGTCCAGCGCCTTCAGGGACCGGACCAGCGTGTCCAGGCGCCCCGGCGACATCGCGCCGCTGGAGCGGTGGACGACGACACCGTCCTTGAACGCCATGAGCGTGGGGATGGACTGAATCTCGAACCGGCCCGACAGCTCCTGCTGCGCCTCGGTGTCGACCTTGCCGAACACGACGTCCGGATGTTTCGCCGAGGTGGACGCATAGGTGGGGGCGAAGGCGCGGCAGGGACCGCACCACTCCGCCCAGAAATCCACCAGGACCAGACCCGGCTTGCCAGTCGTCTGCTCGAAGGTCTCGGCCGTCAAATCGACGGGGTGATCACTCACGATGGTGCCTCGGAATGCGAATGGAAGTCGGCTGCTTGTAGTCAAACCCATCGCGGCACGCCAGTGACGGCTGCCCCCTTCCGCCCCCGCATCCGGTTCTTCGAAAACGAGACGAAGCCCCTTATGCTGCGAACCGTGCGCTCGTCCTTTTCCAGTCTCGTGCTGGGTCTCCTCCTCGTGGTCGCTCCCTCGACTCCGGCCCTGGCCCAGGCGGCGGAGGATGCACCCCGCCTGCATGAGCTGCGGTTCGACTGGGCTCGCGACAGCGTCATCACCGGCTCGGCCGCGGTGCTCTGGATTTCGAGCGAGGCGTTCTTCAAGAGCGACCTGGCGCCGGCGACGTGCCGCTGGTGCGACCGGGCGCCGGATGGGACGGACACCCTCAACCGGGTGGACCGTTGGGGCCGGGGGCTCGCGGGGAGCACGGAGGCATCGCGCCACCGGGCAGGAACGTGGAGCAACATCCTGGGCTTCGGCGTGCTGCCCGCCGGAGTGATGGGCCTGCAGTTCGCGATGGGACGCGCGTCGGACAGCCCGGACCGGTTCTTCGCCCAGGACGCGACCATCATCCTGGAGAGCGCCATGCTGGCGACGCTGGCCAACCAGACGGTGAAGTTCCTCGTCGGTCGCGAGCGCCCCTTCGTCCACGTGCTGCCGGAGGACCAGAAGGGCCTCACCGAGCAGCCCAGCGACAACAACCTGTCGTTCTACAGTGGACACACCAACCTGGCCTTCGCGCTGGTGGTCTCCGCCGGCACGGTGGCCGCGCTGCGAGGCTACGAGCATCAGGCGTGGATCTGGGCGGTGGGGCTGCCGCTGGCGACCTCCGTGGGCTTGCTGCGCATGGGCGCCGACAAGCACTACCTCACCGACGTGGCCACCGGGGCCCTGCTGGGTGCGGCCTTCGGCGTCGCGGTGCCCCTGCTGCTTCACGGGCGCACCGGCACCGTGGAAGCCAACGCCTCTCGCCGCTCTTCTTCCGCCGCCCGGTTGATGCCCGTCGCCGGCGCGCGCATGGCTGGCATCTCGGGCGTCTTCTGAGCGCCTCCAGCCACGCGGCGTGGCTCGGCGCGGCGCCACCGCGCATGCACCGGACCGCGCGATGGCTCGGTGCCCTGGCCGCGCTGCTGCTCGTGACAGGCTGCCAGTCCGCGAGCAGGTTCGCGCCCACCTACCTGCTGGTTCCTCCGCAGCCGGTGGTGCTGACTCCGCCCCTGTGGGGACAGCTCGAAGCGGGGCCCTGGAACGTGGGGCTGCGCGTGCGGACCCTCCCTCCGGACGTGGCGGGCGCATCGACGCTCCAGCTCACCCTCTGGTATCCCGCGCGGGGTGGGGACCCGACGCGCCGCGTGCACTATCGCGACTACGTGGGGCTCACCAGCTCCGAGGAGCATCCCGAGGCCACGGGTGACGCGCTCCTCGCGAACGAGGCCGTGACGCGGTACGAGCAGGGCCTCGTCGACCGAGGCATTCCCGAGGAGAGCACGAGCGCCTGGCTCGACTCGCCCATGGCCGCGGTGCCTGACGCGCCGCCCGCGCCGGGCCGATTCCCGCTCGTGCTGGTGGCGCAGGGCCGCTACCACTCCGCCCAGCATCAGGCCGTGCTGGCCGAGTACCTGGCGAGCCACGGCTACGTCGTGGCGACCACGCCCTCGCCCACTCGGCGCGCGCCGCCTGGACCGGACCTCGACGTGCTCGCCACCGCCCGGGCCCAGGCGCACGAGCTCGAACGCGCGCTGCACCAGCTCCAGTCGGACAGCCGCATCGACTCCACCCGCGTGGCGCTGGTGGGACACAGCCTGGGCGCTCGGGCCGCGTTCCTCTTCGTGCTCGCGCATCCCGAGGCCGCCGCCCTGGTGAGCCTGGATGGCGGCCTCGCGAACCAGGCAGGCAAGGACTGGCTGACGGGCCTGCCGTACTTCTACCCCGAGCGCTATCGCGTCCCGCTGCTCCACATCTACCAGGAGGGGGATGCGGAGGTGGTGCCCGACTTCGAGTTGCTGGAGTCCCTGCGCGGCGCGGAGCGATGGACGCTGCGCATCGCGGGGATGCGGCACCTGGACTTCACCAGCGTAGGTGCGGCCAGCGTGCTGGCTCCGGGCCTGGCACCCACACAGTCCGCGGAGGACATCGCCCGGGGCTGGGCCACGACGGCGAGCGCCACGCGCCGGTTCCTGGATGCGAACGTGCGGCGACGGCTGGTCATCCCGGGAGCCCCGCCCCCTCCGCCCAGCCCGCTCGTGACACCCGACCCGAGGGTGACGCTCACGCATTGGGGTGAAGGACAGCCCTGAGCGTCGCTACATCGCGCCGACCGGTGCGTCGTCGGCGTTGGCCTCGCTCTCCACGGGGGCAGGCGGCAGCGCGGACATGTCCCAGCGTTGGCCTGCCTCCCACGCCACCTGCCCGGTGGTGCCCCACCCGACGCGCTGGACCGTCGAGCCGTCGTACTCCAGCCAGAAGACCGACTCCTCCGGCCGGGTGGCCTGGTCCAGACAGGCGATGCGCGTGGCGGGCCGCCCCACTCCCTCCAACGTCACCGCGAAGGACTTGTGCGAGTGACCGCACAACAGCCACTTCGGCTGCACCGTGTCCACCACCCGCCGCGTCACCGCGTTCCCAATCCAGTACGAAGGCAGGGGCCGGGGCGGCGAGGGGTTCTCCTCGCGGGCGCGCTGGACGATGCCGCGCGGCCACTCGTGCACCAGCATCAGGTCCACGTCTCGCAGGGACATCACGCGCTCGACCTCCGCCGCGCGGAAGTATCCCGCCTGCTTCATCAGGTCCTGAGTCACGGGCCGCTTCAGCGGCTGGTCGATGAAGCGCGGCGCATGGATGCCGGAGAGGTAGGCCACGCGAAGCCCGCATAGCTCCCGCACGCCCGCACGCCCCAGATAGGACACGCCCGGCGCCAGCTCGCCTCCGTCCAGGAAGTCGTGCAGCGCATCGAAGTCCTCGTTGTTGCCCCCGATGAAATAGAGCGGCCGCTTCACGCGCCGCACCCCGTCCGCGTACTCGGCGAACTCGGCGGGCATCATCCGCTTGGCGGCCTTGCGACGGTGGTCATCCGCGCGGCGGAACGCCTCCACGTCCCCCACCGCGAGCACCATTCCCACACGCCGCCCACGAGACTCCTCCAGCGCGTCCAACCACGTCTCCACGCGGTGGAAGCGACCGTGGACGTCACCCAGGGCAGCAACCAGGAGGGGCTCCGGCATCGCGTCCGCAAGGCTGCACCCGCTCCTCCACTCTGTCGAGTCATCCGTGCCCCAGGGGACCGACCGCTGACAGAAAACCCACACTTCAGTGCGGGTGCCCCCCACGAGGCCATCCCTTCCCCGGCCCTCAATCACAAACAAAACCAATGTTTCAAACACCGCTCCACCTGGAAGACGGGACCCGGGGAATTAGTGGCTCAATATTTCTCAAATCCACGCCAACCCAATGAATTCACTGGGATTCAATGAGGTTCCCAGCGCGACGGGGTGATGAAGGAAACCTCACCGGCGCACGAAACAAATATTCGCGTTTTATCGACAAACATTCCAAACCCTCTCAGCGGAGAACGAAATGACCATCCGGTCCCTCCTTCACTCTTTTGCCGCGCGCCCCGTCCGGAGTCCTTCCCACGACACATCTCGTCCCTCCGGGACAGCCGCCTCCGGACGGCCGGCGCCGCGCCAACGCATGGATGCCTTCGACGCCCCGGGGCCGTCCCCGCGCAGGGCCGAGGATACGAAGGGGTTGAAGCACCCCGGGCGTGCCGTCGGCACCGAACTCCGCGAGGCCGCCGACGAGGCACGGCGGAACGAGAAGCTCGATGAGCTGGGCGAGGCACTTCGAGCGCGGATGCTCCGTGAGTCGCTCCGCGACGCGGGGCGTGGCGAGAAGCTCGAAGACCTCGGCGCCGCGCTCAGGCAACACGCCTTGCGCGAAGCGCTGGGCAACGCAGGGTGTGGCGAGAAGCTCGAGGACCTCGGCGCCGCGCTCAGGCAACACGCCTTGCGCGAAGCGCTGGGCAACGCAGGGTCTGGCGAGAAGCTCGAGGACCTCGGCGCCGCGCTCAGGCAACGTGCCTTGCGCGAAGCGCTGGGCAACGCAAAGCGTGGCGAGAAGCTCGAAGACCTCGGCGCCGCGCTCAGGCAACACGCCTTGCGCGAGGCGCTGGGCAACGCAGGGTCTGGCGAGAAGCTCGAGGACCTCGGCGCCGCGCTCAGGCAGCACGCCTTGCGCGAAGCGCTCGGCGACCCGGGGCGGGACGAGCAGATGGCGAAGCTTGAAGCCCTCCTCCTCCAGCATGCGCCTCGTGAGCTGGGCGCCCAGATGGCGGAGGCGCTGAGAAACAGTGTTCCACCCGGCTTGCCGGAGGCCCCGACCACCGACTGGCAGGTGCAACCCGGTGACACAGTGGGGGACATCTCGTGGAGCCTGATGCAGCAAGGCGTGCCGGGCCCCGTCGAGGACATCGCGCGACAAATCGTGGAGCTCAACGGCCTGGAGAATCCGGACCTCATCCACGCGGGCAGCACGCTCCAGGTTCCCGCC
>NZ_VIFM01000373.1 GCF_006636215.1 Myxococcus llanfairpwllgwyngyllgogerychwyrndrobwllllantysiliogogogochensis
GTGCAGCGGTGAGCTGAAGCCGTCGACTTCCCGCCGCACCAGCCCGCCCCGCCGCGTGCCCACCCAGAGGTTGCCCTGGCTGTCCGCCAGGAGCGCGGTGACGGTGGCCGGCAGTCCCTCCGTCGCCGTGAAGCGCGTGGCCACCACGCCATTCCACGAGACGAGCCCCGTCTCCGTCCCCATCCACAGCGTGCCGGCGACGTCCTGGAAGAGCGCCGTGACTTCCGGGCGCTCGTCGGGGCCCGGGACGGGAAAGGGCGTCTGCCGCACCTGCCCGCCCTCCAGCAACGCCAGGCCCGCCTTGGTGCCCACCCACAGCCGGTTGTCACCGCCCGCTCGCGCCAACGCGGTGACGAAGGAGCCCGGCAGACCGTCGGCTTCCGTGTACTGGCGCGCCACGCCCTCGCCCAGCGGCACCTGCCAGAGCCCACCGGAGGTGCCCACCCACAGGGCCCCCTCGCCCACCAGCAGCTCCTCCACCCGCACGCCCTCCAGCGGCGCGGAGGCACCGGGGGCGCGCTCGAAGCGGCCATCCACGTAGGCCACCAGCCCCTGGTCCGTGCCCACCCACAACACGCCGGAGGCATCTTCCGCGAGCGCCTTGATGGTGTGGTTGCGCAGCTCCGGCGTGTTGCGCTTGTCGAAGACGACGAAGCGCGCGCCGTCGAAGCGCACCAGGCCTTCCCACGTGCCCAGCCACACGTAGCCGTCCCGCGTCTGCGCCAGCGCCAGCAGGCTGTTCTGCGGAAGCCCGTCGTCGCTGCGCCACGAGTCCTGGCTGTACTGGGAGACCCATCGCTGGGGATCCAAGGCGAGGCCCGGCCGCGCCAGGACGAACCCGGCCAGCAGGACGAACCCCACGAACCCGCGCCAGATTGCGCGGAGCCGATGCCTCGAAATGCCCATGACGGCCCCAGTGTCCGGCAGAATCGACCGGGAGGCCAAACCTCGGGCGTTCACCCACAGTGGAACGTTGGCCGTTAACGGCCTCGGCGACAGCGGCGGGGGACCACCTGCCCCCCCACGACATCCAAACTTCCCCCCGCCGCTGTCGCCTCGTACGCCACCACCGCCGGCACCCGAGAGCCGTGCTCCCGGATGACCGGGGTCATGGCCCAAGCGCTCCTCGCTTCGAGACCCCGGTGGTGGGTGGGGTCTCGCCGCATCGCGCTGAACCCAAGATGGGAGCCACCCCTGTCTCGCGCCACTGCGGGAAGAAGACAGCAGTCACGTCCCACGGTCGCCCCAGGGCACCCCCTGGGCGGTTGTCCTCCCGCCCGGCGCCGAGCCGTGAAACACCCCGAGCCCGCCTGCTCTCGCGGTGGCTTTCCGGACGAAGTCCAGGTGGCGGACGAAGGTGCATGACCCCCCGAGGTCGCCGAACGTCTATGCTCCGCGCGCCGAAGAGCGAGGGTGGATGAGCGACGGGGCGTTGTTCTCGACGGACACGGTGAGCACCGAGGCGCGGTACCAGTGGCACTTGTGGACCGCGGACCTGCTGGATGTGGCGACGTCGGCCCTGGTCGGCTGGGCCGCCCTGCGCGCGATGGAGCACGAGCGGACGCCAGTGGCGATGGTGCTGGCCATGGTCCTCGCCTGGCTCGCGTCGTCCGCGGTGGGCGGAATCTGGGGGCGGACGCTGTGGCGGCAGCTCCTGGGCGTGCGACTGGTGCGCAACGCGGGGGCGCCAGGCGCTCAACGCGGGCTGGTCCGGGCCTTCACCACGCCCGTCGACCTGCTGGTGGCGCCCGTGCTGCAACGCCGGCCCTTCGACACGATGCTCGGCCTCTACGCGGAGCCGGTGACGGCGGGCGCGGGGGCCCGGCTGAAGGGAATGGTCCCGCAGCTTCCCTGGCTGGCGCTGCTGGCGGGCGCGGTGTGGCTGCTCGTCACCCCCACGCGCGCGGAGATGCTCAAGTACCTGGGGAGTACGTTGACGGGCTGGCACTGCTGCCACGGCACGCGGGATGTGACGTGGGAGTGCCGCACGTCACTGAACCGCGCGGTGCGCGAGGCGAACTCCGGCCGTGAGGACGTGCGCGCCGTCGTGGCGGACTGTCCCGTGGCCTCGGAGCGACTCGCGAAGCCGTGAGCCGGAGCGACAGGGGTCAGCGCAGCGTGGTGATGAACTGTCCCTCGTCGCAGAACACGCCCACCTTGCCGGGCTCGACGAAGTGCTCGGCGTGGGTGGCGAAGTTCTTCACGGCCCGCTCCTTGTTGGGGGGCAGGATGCCCAGCATGCCGCGCTGACGACGGTCCTTCACCACGGAGCAGTTGGTCCAGACGAAGTCGTCGAGGTTGCGGACCGCCACGCCGCTTCCACCAAACGGGCCAATGCCGCCCGCCTTCCTCACCGCGCCCGTGAGGAGCTTGGGCGCGGCAATCATCGGGGGAGCGGGCTTCGACGGCTCGGCGGCGGCCTCGGGCTCGGAGGGGGTTTCGTCGGGGAAGGACTCCAGCTCGGCGCCGACCTCTGGCAGCGCGATGAAGCGCGGGCCCGTGGCCGCCCTGGCGGAGTCGTCGAGGCTCAGCCGGACCATCCGCGCCTTGATGCGGTCCCTGGGGGTAGCGCCCGCCCATGACACCGTGGCGCGCCCGAGCAACACGCGCTGCATGTTCTTCGCGGGGCCCACGACATTGAACTTCTGGCGCATCCGCAGGGGCACGGCCTGGGGGCCCCTGACGGCATAGCCGCCGTTCTCCTCCACCACCGCGAGCGCCACCTCGGGCGAGACATAGGTGACGCCCTTCTCGGGCTTGGGAGCCACGGCGACGGGCTCGGGAGCCGGCTTGGGAGCGGACGGCTTCGGCGTGGGCGTGCGCTTGGGTGGCAGGGGCTCCCGGGTCGCCACCACCTCCGGCTCCGGCCTGGGTGCCGGCTTGTCGACAGGAGGCGGAGTCGGACGCGTCTCGGCGGTGGTCGGCGGAGCGGGCTTCTTGTCCGAAGTGGGAGGCGGCGGTTTCGCGGCGACGGGCGGAGGAGGCGTGGGGGCCTCCGGGCCGCCCTGACCCTTGACGAAGTGGGCCGTCGTCACCGCGGTGCCGACCATCAACAGCAGCACCGTGAGCGCGATGACGAGCATCGTCCCCGTCTTCCGGGAGGACGCGGGCTTCGCGGCCACAACGTTAACGTTATTGGCGGACTGGGAAGCGGACGCCGTCGACACCGCCACCACGGGGCCCGACGAGGCCGCCTGGACCACCGGGCCCGACGACGGGGCGGCGCTCGCGGCCATCGCCACCCCACCCGCGACGCCTCCGGAGCCGGGACGCAGCGTGGTGGCATCGGTGCCCATCGCGTCCTCGGCGGAGGGAACATCCTGCCGGGCCATGCCGGCCACGCGCCGCTCATTCGAGGGAGCGGGCGGCTCCGTCGGCGCGCGCATCATCGTCGGCTCGAAGCCCGACTGCGCGGTGTTCTCCGGCGTGCCCTGGGGCCCGGTGCCGAACGCTCCCGTGCCGGTGCCACCGGCCAGGACGGGCATCGGCGCGGGCGTGCGGTGGTGGCTCCCGGACGACGTCACCTTGGAGATGAGCTGTCGCTGCGCGGCGAAGGCCTCCGGGCACAGCGCGCGGACGAAGTGGCCCACTTCCTCGGCGCCCACCGCGGCGCCCGAGCGCACCAGCTCTCCGTTGAGCGCCCGCGCGAACTCATCCGAGCGCGAGTAGCGTTCATCCGGCCGGGCGGCCAGCGCGCGACGCACGACGGCTTCCAGCGCCTCGTCCACGTCCCCGCGCAGCCCCTTCATCGACGGCACGGTGGGCTGCGACATGGCCGCCATCATCTCGCCCACCGTCCCGTGAGGGATGAGCGAGCGGCCGGCCAGCATCTCCCACAGCACCACGCCGCACGAGTAGATGTCGCTGCGGTGGTCCAGCGCCTCCGCGCGCACCTGCTCCGGCGACATGTAGCCCAGCTTCCCCATCACCGTGGCGGGCAGGGTGTACTTGCTGCGCGCCGCGGACTTGGCCAGGCCGAAGTCGATGACCTTGACCTCACCCTCGTACGACACCATGACGTTGTGCGGTGACACGTCGCGGTGGACGATGCCCAGGGGCGAGCCGTCCGGCCCCACCTTGCGGTGCGCGTAGCCCAGGCCCTCCGCCATGCGCTGGCCCAGGAACAGCGCCACCGGCACCGGCACCTGCGCGCCCTGCAACCGCGCCTGCTCCAGCAGGTACGCCAGGTCCACGCCGGCCACGTACTCCAGCGCCATGTAGTACGTCCCGTCCGCCTCCCCCATGTCGTACACCTGGGCGATGGACGAGTGGACCAGGTGCACCAGCACCTTGGCCTCGTGGTGGAAGCGGTCCAGGAACTGCCGGTCCTTCAGCAGCGTCGGGAGGATGGTCTTGACGATGCACGGCTTCTCGAAGCCGGCCGCGCCGCTGATCTTCGCCAGGAACACCTCGCCCATGCCGCCCTGGCCCAGGGGATGGACGAGCTCGTAGCGCCCGAGGAAACGGGAGGACTCTGTAGGTGCGGTGCTCATGGCTTCTCCTGGCAGCGAAGCACCCGGACACACACGGAATCAAGCTGTCGAGGGCCCTTCTCGCATCTGTCAGACACCGTACGCGCTCGGAACATCAACCCGCCTGCCCTGGCCGGGGTGTCAGACCGGTGAGGCACAACTGTCAGTGAACCTCCTGTCTTCCAGTACGTCCAGCGCCCGGCCGCGTTGAACCCGTGGACGAAGGACTCCCGCGTCCTCCTCCTCCGAGGTGGGCGGTGAGCGCGGGTTTCAGGACAACCGGCGCCTGGGGTGGCCCGGGCCGAAAGCCAGTTTGAGACAGGCGGGCCACACAGGATGTGAACCCGCGCACCTCCCGTCGCCGCGCCCCCGGTCGGGCCGTTGCCGCGACGCGAAGCGATGCGCTCCCTGGGAGCAGGTGGGGCCGTCCGGCCGGAAGCCCTCCGGCCGGGCCTCGCAGTGTCGCCCGGGTGGTGACGAAAGGAAGTGCCTCATGACGCGCTGGGGATTCATCGGGTTCTTGGCGGTCGCGGGCTGTATGCCGGACGAGTCATCTCACCGGGATGCCCAGCTGACCGCCTGTCCCGGCATCACCGCGGGCATGTTGCCAGGCGAACCTCACGGGAAGGCGACAGCGGGGCTCGACTCTGGCGACGAGGACGGCCGTGAGCGCGTCATCATCCGCTACCGGCGCGAGGACGGGGTGACGGCGGCCCAGGTGCACCAGCTCGTCGGGCAGGTGACGGCGACCTTCCGGAACGTGCCGGCCGTGGCCGCGCGCGTGACGCCCGAGGAGCGGCTGGCCCTGGCGTTGGACCCCCGCGTGGAGAGCATCGAACCGGACCAGAAGCTGTATGCCCTGGGGACCTCCGCGCCGACGGCCCTGGCGCTGGCGACCACCCTGGCCGGCACGCGGGAGTACGTCGGAGAGCTGCGTCGGGTGCAGGCGCTGGAGGTGTGGGACCAGGATGGGGACGGGCTGCCGGATCCGGGGGCGGTGACGGGCGCGGGCGTGAAGGTGTGCGTCATCGACAGCGGCCTGGATTTGGACCACCCGGAGCTGCGCGACGCGGTGGTGGCGGCGCGGGACTTCCTGGATGGGGACGACGCGCCCAGCGACCGGGACGAGGAGCGGTGGGGCTCCGGCCACGGCACGCACGTGGCGGGCATCATCGCCGCTCGGCCGGGGCTGGGGGGACGCGGCGGGCCGGTGCTGGACGAGCGCGGACTGATGGGCGTGGCGCCCGGTGCGCAGCTCATCATCGCCCGGGTGCTGAACCTCGAGGGAAGCACCCACATGAGCCTGGTGATGAAGGCGCTGGAGTACTGCCAGGCCGAAGGCGCGAAGGTGGCCTCGCTGTCGCTGGGCGGCAGTCTGGGCAGCCTCAACACGGAGGAGGGCTTCAAGGCGGCGCTGGATGGCGGGATGCTGGTGGTGGCGGCGGCGGGCAACGAGGGGCAGGGCTTGATGTCCTATCCCGCCTCGGACCCGTCCGTGCTGGGGGTGGGCGCCCTGGACAACACGGACCGGCGCGCGGTGTTCTCCTCCTACGGTGAGGGCCTGGCGCTGATGGCTCCCGGCGTGGACGTGCTGTCCACCTTCCCTCAAGGCCGGGGCTCGTTCGCCGCGCTGGAGGTGGGCGACTCCCGGCCCATGTCGCGCTCGCTGCTGTACGCGCCGACGGGTGACACCTGGGGCTCGCTGGTGGACTGCGGCATGGGTGAATCGGTGGCCTCATGCGGGGAGGACGGCAGTTGCCGAGGCTTCGTCGCGTACGTGCACCCGAGCGCCTACGTGCGGCCCGACCGGGCCATCGTCAACGTGATGCGGCAGGGCGCGCGCGCGGTCATCTTCGCCAGCGAGCTGATGGAGGGGGGCGCGGAAATCCTCTCCGTGCCGCAGCGCGGAACCTGGGTGCCGTCCGTCACCATCACCCAGGCGGCGAGCACGGTGATGGAGCGACAGCTCGGCGCCACCGCGAAGCTCAGCCTGCGCCCGGCGGACTACGCGTACATGTCCGGCACCTCCATGGCCACGCCGTATGTCAGCGGCATCGCCGCGCTGCTGTTCAGCGCGCGCCCCTCCGCCACGCCCGCCGAGGTGAAGGCGGCGCTCCTGAGCAGCGCGAAGGACCTGGGCGACAGCGGTTACGACGAGCAGTACGGCCACGGCCTGGTGCAGGCCCGGCGGGCGCTGGAGGCCCTCGTCGGCCCGGTGCCCTGAAGCCCCGCGTGCCCGCCCCTCCCTCCGGGGAGGGAAGGCCAGCGGGCCGACGTGTCCACCGCCCCGTCGATGAGAGGGCGGGCGAGGGACATCGGACCCGGGAACATTGCCGGGATGGGGCGTGAACTCCACGTTGCCTTTCGGACGCTCGGAAAGGAGTCCGACATGAAGGCATTCGTGCGTATCGCGGGATGTGTGGCGGCGCTGTGGGGATGCGCCGTGTGGGCCCAGGAGGACTACCGCCCCAGCGCGGAGCGGGCCCCTGGAAACCTGGAGCCGGTGCAGGTCGATGAGCCCAAGAAGTCGTCGAAGCGCGCCGACACCGGCCTGTACGCGCAGCTCGGCGGCGGCGCGGAGGGCTACACCGGGCAGCTGGCGCCCCGGCTCGACGCGGGCTTCACGTACGGCGGCGCCATCGGCTACCGGCCCCTGGGCTTCCTCGGCGTGGAGCTGGGCTACAACGGCAGCGTCAACAACGTGGACATCGACGGGAACGGCCGGGCGGGAAGTCTGGGCGAGGGCGCGGACGTGGTGCGCAACGGAGGCCAGGCGCTCGTCATCGGCAACTTCACCGACGCCCAGCTGCAGCCCTACGCGGTGACGGGCATCGGCATCGACGACTACAACATCCGGCACGACGCGGTGGGCCGCGAGTTCGGCTTCAATGACGACACCAGCGGCTATGTGCCCGCGGGCCTGGGCCTGCGCTACCAGTTTGGCAAGCTCATCACCGCCGACGCGCGCGTGAGCTACAACTTCCTCTTCGACCAGGACTTCGCGCCCACGTCCGCGACGCCCAACGCCCTGGACGGCCGCTACATGGGGATGCTCCAGATTGGCGGCACCTACTAATCGAAGCCCGGCACGAAGAAGGCGCCCGGACCTGGGTGGGTCCGGGCGCCTCGTGCTTCGTGCCACCAGCGGGCCCTCGCTTCAGGAGGGCCGGTCAATCCCGATGCGCGCGGCGGACCACGTGCCCTGGAGCCACCGGGGCAGCTGGCTCTCGATTTTGTCCGCCTCCTGCTCCGTGACCTGCTCGCGCAGCGCCGCGAAGACGCCGTGCAACACGAGCCGCACGTTCTCCGGCTCGGCGTTCAAGTGGTTGGCCACCTGGAGGTAGAAGTCGTCGCGGTCCACCTTCCCGCGCACGCCGTCCGGGTGGCGGGGGCACGCATCCACGAGCCCCCGCAGGTCCTCGGGGAGCTGCTCGCGCAG
The DNA here is from genome assembly GCF_006636215.1 of Myxococcus llanfairpwllgwyngyllgogerychwyrndrobwllllantysiliogogogochensis. Lineage (GTDB taxonomy): Bacteria > Myxococcota > Myxococcia > Myxococcales > Myxococcaceae > Myxococcus > Myxococcus llanfairpwllgwyngyllgogerychwyrndrobwllllantysiliogogogochensis. The sequence continues at coordinate 7,912 of NZ_VIFM01000373.1, forward strand.
CTGCCGCATCAGCCCGTCGGACAAAAGCTCCGACAGCCCGCGGAACACCGCCTCCGCCGCCTGCTCCGCCTCGAAGTCCGGGAGCTGCGCGGATACCGCGTCCATGAAGGACTTCCGGTCCGTGCCCACCCCCAGCCCCGACCACGACTGCGTCGTTTCCTGCTTCTGAATCGACATGCGCGTCTCCTCTCGCGCCTTCACCGTGGGGGCGCGACGAGTGTCCGGCAGCAGGCAACAGGCCTGCTTCCCGGCCGCTCGGTCCGCGTCAGGCCTTGCGCCGTGCATTCCCAAGCATGGGATTCCCGTTCGCTCCTGGGACATCCAACCGACCCTGCGCAATGCGGTATGTCTGCCTTTGATTCGACCGATGAACTGGACTCATGGCACCTCACCGCGAGTCCCTGCAGCCGACGACAAGGCGTCCGGAACCACACGGAACTCCGGGGGATTTGCAAAAAACCCGGCACATCGCGTGCGTGGGGAATGGGTGGAATGAAATCCCGTCGCAATTGTACTGGGGCCGCGACGTAGGTCGTCTGTGCGGCGACCAGGCCGCCTTCTCTTTCCCCCACGAATTGAGGATTTTCATGTATCGCATCGCCGTTGCCGCCCTGTTCCTTGCTGCCACTGGTTGCGCCACCACGGGAGGCGCCGGGAGCCGCGAGGGCAACGCCACCGTCGCCGGTGTCATCCGTCTGCCGGAGAGCGGGCTCGCGCAGGCGGGCAACCCGTGTGACCAGCTCCGCGTCGTCGTCGCTCACGCGGCCACGCCCACGGATGCCCTGGGCAGGGCCATGGTGAAGTCCAGCCGCGGCAACCGCTGCTCCTTCACCATCTCCGGCATCCCCAGCAACACCGACCTGCAGGTCAGCACGGTGCCGGACGCCAGCCTGAAGTGCGACAACGGGTCGGTGCCCACCATCACCCCGGAGCCGTCCACCATCAAGATGGTGAACTACGGCACGGGCACGAAGGACTTCACGCTGAGCTGCGGCGCCTGAGTTCGGTTTGACGTCCGGAACCCTCCGCTCCCAACTCGAGCGGAGGGGCCGGGCAGCCCTCGGGACGTCCAGGAATTCCGGATTGCTTCGCGCTCTGAGGGGCGCGAGACTTCTGGGAGACCGCCCGCAGAGCGGCACGAGGTACCGGAGTGGACCGGGCCGCGATGGATGCGAAGAAGGACGACCCGGTGAAGATTCCAAGCAGTTGGCGCGCCGCCACGCTTGCCCTGAGCCTGGGCGGGCTGGGGT
>NZ_VIFM01000374.1 GCF_006636215.1 Myxococcus llanfairpwllgwyngyllgogerychwyrndrobwllllantysiliogogogochensis
AGAGACAGCCCCCCGTCCCCGCCTCACCCCGGTGCGGTCGTCGTGCCACGGTGCCGCTGACTCCCTGACTTCATTGCATCGTGCATGCCGAGCCTCGGTACACGCACTCGCGCCGCGGCTCCCGGCGCCATCCCCTCCACCTCGCCCGGACACCTCGGCCTCTTTCTCGGACCGAGGCCTGGCTTGTGCCTCGACAGGTCCAGGTGGTGGGTCGCTCCTTCCGACCACCTGGACTCCTCGGAGGCAGGGGCAACGGCGCGGCGGTTCTCGTCCGCGCCGCCGCGCCCGGACTTCGCTTCGGAATCAGGCAGTGATGAAGCGCGGGGGCGGGCGCACCACGCTGAGCTGCTCCATCTCCTTCACCATCTTCTGGAAGTCGGAGTTCGCGATGCCCGTCTCGCCCTTGGCCAGCGACTGGGTGGCGTACTTCTCGTAGGTGTCCACCACCTTGCGCGCGTCCGGGCTGAGGCGGTCGTAGTTCTGGCGCGCCCACTTCTGGAGGTCCGCGTACTCCAGCCCGGCGGCCTGGCCGTCGAGGTCACCGGCGCCCTTGCTGATGGCGTTGGTCAGGTCCTTGGCGGAGATCTTCCCGTTCTTCCCATCCAGCGTCTCCAGCGCGGTGCGCATGGACGCGTCGTGGAAGGTCTTGTGCTGCGAGGCGTCCTTCACCATCGCGTCGAAGCCCGGCTTGTCCAGGCCCTTGGGGCCCGCCGTCTTCGAGTGCTTCTCGTACGTCTCCATCACCTTCTGCGCCTCGGGCGTCAGCCGGTCCTGGTTCTTCGCCGCCCACTTCTGGAACTCGGCCAGCTCCTTGGTGGAGTTGCCGTCCGCGTCGCCCGCGCCCTGCTTGATGGCGCCGAGCAGGTCCTCACCGGAGATGGGCCCGTTCTCCTTGTCCAGCTTCGCCAGCGAGTCGCGAGCGCTCACGTCGCCCACGCTCTTGAAGTCCTTCATCATCTTGGACCACTCGGTGGAGCTCAGGTCCTTGTCGCCCGTGGCCATCGCCTTGGTCGCGTGCTTCTCGAACTTGCCCATCACTTCCTTGGCCTCGGGCGACAGCTTGTCGCCGTTCTTCTTGGCCCAGTCCTGGAAGGCCTTCAGCTCGTCCGCGGTGTTGTTGTCCGCGTCCTTCGTGCCGCTGCGGATGGCCTTCGCCATGTCATCGCCGGAGATGGGCTTGGGCAGCTTGTCCAGGCCCGCGAGCGCCTTCTCCGCGCCCTTGTCGCCCACGCCCTTCATGTCATTGATCATCTTCCGCCAGTCGCCGTCCTGGTGGCCGTTGGCCTTCCTTTCCGCGGCGAACTTGGAGAAGCGGTCCATCACCTGCTTCGCCTCGGGCGTGAGGCGGTCCTGGTTCTTCTCCGCCCACTCCGCGAACGCGCGGTACTCGCCCTTCGCCGCCTGGCCGTCGTGGTCACCCGTGCCGCGCTGAATGGCCTTGGTGAGCTGGTCCGCGGTGATGGGGCCCTTCGTCTGGTCCAGCTTGTTCGTCTCGCTCAGCGCGCCCAGGTCCAGCGGGCTCCACTCGTTCGGCAGCGGCTTGGACGGGAAGCACCCACCCTTGTCGAAGCTGTCGCCACCCGGACGGCCCGCCTGCTGGTGCGGCGCGTGGTGCTTCATCATGTGGCGCAGGTCCTTCAGCAGCTGGTGCTCCTTGACCAGCGCGCGCTCCAGCTTGCCCTCCAGCTTCTCGAGCTTCGACTCGGTGCGAGCCAGGGTCTTCTGAGCGGAGTTGAAGGAGGTGGCGACGGACATTTGGTTTCTCCGAAGTAAGTCGTTGTGAGCACCCCTATTGCTCGCGGCGTGCCACACATCTCCTCCGGTTACCCACCTTCACTTCTAACCTATATTCAAGGGGTTAGGCGGCACCAGCCCCTCCACGAGGGGTGGTGACAACTGTCACCACCGATGACAGTCGTCACCAGGGGGAAGGCCCCCCAGGTGGTGACCAGAGTCACCGGATCCCCCGAAGTGGTGACTGGAGTCACCGGATCCGCTTGCTCGCGGCTCGACGCGGCGCGCGCGCCGGCGAGGCCAGGGCCTTGCGCACGCGCTGCTTGCCCTGAGGCCGCTCGGCCACGAGCTCGAACCCCTGTTTTTCAAAGAACGGCACCGTGCCCGTGTACGCGGACGCATTGGATGTACGCGCGGACCCCTTGGGAGGTTTCACGGGATATCCCTCCACGGTGCGCGCGCCCCGCTGACGCATCACGTCCAGCGCGGCCTTCAGCAGCACCGTGGCGACGCCCTGGCCCCGGAAGTCCTTGTGGATGAAGAAGCAGGGCACGGACCAGACGTCGTCCGCGTCGTCACACCGGAGGCTCGGTGCGCGGTCCAGGCGCGGGAAGCTCCGACGCGGCCCCAGCGTGAGCCAGCCCACGGGGTGTCCGTCCACGAAGGCCAGCAGGCCCTGGGCCTTGCCCTCGTCCACCAGCGCCTTCATCCGCTGCTTCGCGGGCGCGCCCTTCACGTCAGCGAAGCGCTCGCCTTCTTCCAGCCGCCAGAACATGCACCAGCAGCCCGCGCACGCGCCGTTCTTCCCGAACAGCGTCTCGAGCGCCGGCCACAGCTTCGGCGTCAGCTCCTGAATCTCGATGTCGAGGGACATGCGCGAGAAGGTAGTGGGCGCGAAGGCTCGCGGCACCCCTTCGTTACAGGCCGCCTCTCAGCTCTGTGTCGCTCCACAGAGCGCCCTCACGCTCGCGCAGCAGGAACGTGAGCCGGCCCTGATGGAAGCCTCGCACCGGGGCCTCGGGGTCGGGGAAGCCCGCCGGCAGGCGCCAGTCCGGAGGCAACGTGCCGCTCAGGGGAATGGACCGCTCGCGACGCAGCTCGCCCACCTCCAGGTCCGTGAGGGGACGCACCCGCGCCCAGGGCAGCAGCGCCCGGCCCTGTGAGCCCACGCGTGTCCCGGGCGCAGGGTCGCTCCACGGGCCTATCGCCGTGCGCAGCAGCGTGGACAGGTGCGCGCCACAGCCGAGCGCACGCCCCACGTCCCTCGCGAGCGAGCGGACGTAGTAGCCCCCTCGACAGGTCAGCGTCAGGCGACTGGTGCGCGGCAGCTCGTGCGAGAGCCACCGGGCCGAGTGCAGGTACACGCGAGAGGGCGGCAGCTCCACCACCTCGCCCCGGTGGGCCTTGCGATATGCGGGCTCGCCTCCCACCTTCTTCGCGCTCGTGGCCGGTGGCACCTGCTCGTGCCAGCCCACGAAGGGCGCGAGCGCGGCGTCGAGCAACCCGGGCGTCAGGCGAGACACGTCCCCCTGGAGCACGGGCTTGCCGTGCAGGTCTCCCGTGTCCGTCTCCGTGCCCCAGACCACGTCCGCTTCGTACGTCTTGGGCACCGCGTGCAGCAGCTCGAACAGTCGCGTCGTCTGCCCCACCAGCACGAGGAGCAGCCCTTCCGCGAACGGGTCCAACGTCCCACCGTGGCATATCGGCAGGCGCTTGCCCGGCACGGCACGCGCCTCCTCCAGGAAGGACTGCACCACCGAGAAGCTCGTGGGCCCCACCGGCTTGTGCACACTGTAGAGCCCCGGCGTCATGCGTGCTCCCGACGGAGAATTCGCGTCATGGACTCCGCGACGTGCTCAACCACCCCGGTCCTCTTCTTCCTCTTCCTCTTCCTCGACGAAGTCGGAGGAATCGCCATCCAGGGCTCCCTCCACCTGCGTGGCTCCGTCCCGCTTCACCAGATACACAGGCGAACAGCGTGACGCCTGCGCCACCGTGCGCGCCAGGGGCTCCGCGTGCGTCGTCACCCAGACCTGGCTGTCCCTCGCCGCCCTCAGCACGAGCCGCCCCAGAGGCTCCAACAGGTCCGGATGCAGGCTCGTCTCCGGCTCGTTCAACGCGAGGAACGGCGGAGGGCGCGGACTCAAGAGCGCCGCCAGCAAGCAGAGGTAGCGCAACGTTCCATCGGACAGCTCGGACGCGGCCATGGGCCGGCTCAACCCCGGCATGTGCAGGAACAGACTGAAGCGTCCCTCACTGGAGCGAACCTCCAGCCGCGCTCCCGGGAACGCATCGTCGATGCCCTGCTCCAGACCGCGCGTGTCCCCAATCTGGAGGATGGTCAGCAGCGCCGCCGCCAGGTCCGCGCCGTCATGCGCCAGCACCGGCGTCCTCACGCCCACGCGCGGATGCCGCATGGCCGCGTCCGGGTCCGTGCGGAAGTGGTGATAGAAACGCCACGCGGAGAACGTGCGCTGCACCTCCGACAAGCGCGGGAAACGGTGTGGCTCGCCCAACTGGTCCAGCACCGACTCCGAGTTCCAGAGCTGCGTGGGAAACGTCACCCGCTTCCCGTCGGCGTCCCGCATGAAGGCCGTGCGGTCCTTGCGCTCCATCAGCACCACCTTGCGCCCCCCGGACCAGGCCCACAGGTGCTCCGACTTCACCTCCGGGTCCAGCTTGAAGGGGTCCGTGGAGCGCGGGAGGTTGGGGACGATGCCGCAGCTCAGCTCGTACGCCAGCTCGCCCATCTCCACCTGCACCGTCAGCCGCACCGGCTGCTTCGCGCCCCGCGAACCCGCCCACAACACGCTCGGCGTGCCGCCCTCTTCCGCCAGGGTGCGCGCGAGCCTCCCCTCCGACGCCGCCACCAACAGGTACAGCGCGCGGTACAGGTTCGTCTTGCCACTGCCGTTGGCTCCGACAATGACATTCACCGGGCCCAGCTCCAGGGAGAGCTGACGCACCGAGCGGTATCCGGAAATCCGCAAGCGCTGGATGGGCATCGAGCACCCCACCCTAGCTCGCCCACCTCCCACCGCAACGGTGCTCTGGTGGTCCGTCACACTCGCGACGGACCGGGCACTCCACCCGAGGGAGCACACCACGTGGACACGTGCCCCTCGGGTCCTTCAGCCGGCGCGACGACTACCGACGACGCAGCAGCTTCTCGTAGCTCCGGCTCAGCTTGCCCGCGGTGACAGCGGGCACGTGCACCGGCGCATCCGCCCACTCGGCCAGCCGCTCGAAGTAGAAGGTGCGCTGCGGCTCGGGCAGCGCGGTCAGCGTCCCGTAGAAGCCGATGCCCGCCGGGTCCACGATGCGGTACGAGTCATTCCTGGAGCTCACGCCGAAGGCCGAGGCACTCCACGGGCTCAGCGCGCCGTCGACGATGAGCACGCGCCGGGCGTGCAGCCGCGTCCACAGCTCCAGCTTGAGCAGCGGCACCGGGTTGTAGACCTTCACCACGCCCGCGGGAGGCAGCGCCGTGGGCACCTGCCCGCCCGGGTAGCGCAGCAGCGGACGCAGCTCCAACTCCGGGAACAGCGGCGCGCCCAGCTCCGTGGCGCACTGGTAGCTCTCCGGCTCAATCGCGCTGTACAGCGACTGGTCTGAGAAGGTGTACGCGGGGCCCGCCACCAGGTCCACGAAGGCGAACAGCTCCTCGGCCGACACCGTGGGCTCCGGAATCGTGTCGCAGTCGTACGGCGCCAACCCCATGTACTCCCAGAAGTTGAACGGCAGCCGCACCACGCTGAACTCGAACGCCTTGTCCACGCCCAGCGTCTCGAAGGTGAAGCCCCACTCCACCTGCGCCGCCAGCAGCGGCGTCAGCTCCTCGCGCCGCTCCAGCGCCGCCCGCTGCACCGCCTTCAACCTGTCGCGGCACGTCGCGTCACCCACGGTGGCCAGGAAGTGCGGCGTGCGGACATCCTGCAACCCCAGGCTGTGCCGCTCCGCGTAGGGAATCGTTGCCTCCACGTCGTTCGGAAAGAAGTAGCGGTGAAGGAGGGCCGCCGTGCCGCCCCGGAACACCCCCGTGGACAGCCAGCGCGCGCCGTAAATCGTCTTGAAGACCTCCACCACGCGGTGCGCGTCCGCCGCGGACTGCCAGACATCCAGGAGCTTCCAGTCACGCGAGGCCGGCGTCGACGTGCCGTAGAAGCGGTGCTCCACCGTCACCTGGTTGCCCTTCAAGAGGTCCACCGGCTCCGCGGCGATGGGCTCCGCGAAGATTTCCGCGCCCTCCGTGTCGATGACCATCGGCGCCGTCACCGAGCGGTGGAACAGCGTCATGCGCTGAAGGAACTTCTCACCCTCCGGATGGCGGTGGTCCGCGGGTTGCTCGAAGTCGAGCGTGAAGAAGCGAAAGTCATCAATCTGCTCGTCCCCCAGAATCGTGACGCCCGGGAGCGCCTCCAGCCGCGCGCGGATGTCGTCGTCGATGGCTCGCGCCTCCGACAGCGTCTCTCCCGAAGGCGCGCCCTCGCGTCCCGCCTCCGACGTGTCGCCACAGGCCGCCAGCAGCGATACCGCCAGCGCCCCCACCACGCCTCGAAACCGATACGTCACTCCCCACATGTCTCGCTCCTCTCGATGAACAACGTCACTCGGGTTCAGTCAGGAACCATCCCGGACATTCTCACAATTCGAGAATTATAGGCTACCCATGAAAATACACTCCGGGTGTGGAGCACCGAAGGACCTCGGGAGAGGTCCTCCGGCGGGACGGCGTGGCTACGGGGTGGGTGGCGTCTCCGGACGGCCCAGGATGAGGCCGCATGAGGGGGGCACGGCGAAGCCATTCCTGGCGGAGTCGACGGCATTCGTCGCGTTGGAGCCCAGGCCGATGGCGGCGAACGCGTTCCACATCCGGCAGACGTCTTCCCCACCATGCAGGGTGGTGGCGGCGCTGATGATGCCGTCGCGTGTCTGGAGGAAGGTGGGGTTGCAGGCGGTGCGCTTCAGGCCCTCGGTGAAGTACAGCAGCATGCGCTGGTTCCCCGCGTTGCCCGTGGCGTCGTAGAGGTCCGTGCTGAAGCCCCACTGCGTCACCAGCGCCCAGTACACCTCCCACAGCGCCTGGGCGAACACGGAGCCCACGCCGTGCGGGACGGTCATCGTGTTGATGCTCTCGAAGGTCCAGGTGTTGACGAGCGCGGACGTGCTGTAGCGCTGGGTGCGAAGGCCCGGGCCGGTGATGGCCTGGTTCAGCACGTACGTCCCGATGCCACGTCCCTGCGGGCCGGTGTCCGACGCGCGCGCGGTGTAGACGAGCGCCAGGAAGTCGCTGAGGCCCTCGCCCGGCTGCTGCCGGTTGGTCAGGCACGACACGTTGCTGGGGCCGCCGACGAGGCGGTTGGAGATGCCGTGGCCGTACTCGTGGACGATGACGCCGCTGTCCAGGTCGCCATCCTTGTCCGGCGTGGGCGCCGTCCAGAGGTACATCTGCATGCGCGGGCGGAAGCCATCCGGAGGCGTGAGGAAGTTGGCGTTGTCGACGCCACCACTGTCCTGCGCCTCGGCGCGCACGTCGTCATTGCCGAGCCCGCCTCGGGCATGGTTGTTGACCTGGAAGTTGCCGGCCAGCTCGTCGAAGCCGTACTGGTACTGCACGTCGTGGACGAGGTTGTTCCAGTAGAAGAGGTTGGCGACCGCGGCGGCGAAGTACGTGCTCGGCGCGCCCGTCAGGTTGATGGCGAAGTCGCACGCCAGCCCGGCGCCGCAGTTCGGGTCGCTCGCGGGCGGCTGACCATTGTTGTCCCGGTCCTCGTAGGCGTGAACGTTGTTGCCGCGGGGGGCGAGGAACTCGGCGCCCGTGACTCCGTTGGTGTCATGCCAGCCGAAGGGCGAGGCCAGCGAGTGGGCGGGGTTGGTGACGAGCGTGCGCCCATCCGCAGGAGGAACCGGCGTGACGTGGTGCGGGCTCTCGGCGGGCCTCGGGTATACGCGGTACGAATCCCCCGCCACCCAGTCGAAGCGCGTCCAGACCTCGCCCGTGCCCGCGTCCACCGTCAAGTCATGGGCGTGGCGGGCATCCAGCGTGTGGACCTGGAAGCGCCAGACCAGACGCGACTCTCCACGACGCAGCGGCAGCACCGCCAGCGACGCGTCGATGGGCTCGCTCGACAGCCCCCGCGCCTCCACGCGAGTGCGCCGCGTGGGACCGGGCTCGGCCTTCAGCTCGCGGGGCGCCGCGAATCCCTGGAGGCCCAGGTGCCGCGCCGCGCTCGCCACCGCGTCGGCCGCGCCAATCCGAGGCTCCACGCTGGAGAGCGTGGACTCCAGCGCGGGCTGGAAGTCGCTGTGCACCGCGAGCACGCGCCCTTCCCGATCCACGTTGACCTGGAGCTGCGCGTTGTAGACGGGCAGGTCCCGGTAGCGCTGTCGCAGATACACATGAGTGGCACCACTGAGGCGTGAGTAGACGCGGTCGGTCACCTCCAGGTTGGCCAGGTCGGACAGCTCCAGGCCCAGGACCTCGCGATGTCGCTGGACGAAGTCCAGGCCCACCGCCAGCGCGTCTCCGCTCGCGGGCTCCGAGAGCGCGCCCACCAGGTTGATGAGCGAACGCACCCGCCCGTTGGACGCATCCACCTCCACGCGCAGCTCCGGCACGGACTGGCGCAGCGCCGCTTCCGCCGCCTGCTGCGTCGGCGCGAAGGTGAAGCGCATCCGGGCGTTGTAGGAGAGGCGCGCGTCGTGGTGCCGCTCTCCCTGGGGCTCCGGCACCACGGCCAGGGCGAGGGGGGACAGCAGCGCCCCCGTGAGAGCTACCGCGTGGAAGAGGCAGCGTCGGGCGTGTCTTGGGGACATGTCGTGCTCCTGCGTCACGGACCACCCCGGGATGGGGCGTCACGCGGAACAAGGACACGGCCCGTCCACCTGACTCAACAGGGGGACCGGGCGAGACCATCGACTTCCGAGCGCGCGCTACGGCTCAATCGCCGCTGAGGTCGCTCCATTGGTCATCACGCGTCTCGGGTTTGCCCTTGGGGCGGAGGTGCGCGAAGGACAGTGTCATCTCCACGGCGAACTCGCGCTTCTCCGGCGGCTTGCCCAGGTAGATGTACTTGGTGCGGTTCGTGATGCAGGCATCCAACATCTTCACGGAGGTCACGGGGGTCACCTTCCCCTTGACGCCCTCCCCGTTCGCGTCGAACCGCGCCCTCAGCCGGAAAATCCGGGGGATGCCGCCGTCGCGGAGGATGGCCTCCCTGCCGCAGTAGTCGTAGTCGCGCAGGTGCTTGCTCAGCATGACCGCGCCCCACGCCTCATTCGTCTTGGGCAGCGGCGGGCGCTTGATGGGCTTCTCCACCATGGGCGGCAGCGGGGGCTGCGTCACGATGGGCGGGGGCTCCGGAGGCCGCGGAATGG
>NZ_VIFM01000375.1 GCF_006636215.1 Myxococcus llanfairpwllgwyngyllgogerychwyrndrobwllllantysiliogogogochensis
CGAGGTGGGGAGATTGAGGTCGCGAGGCCAGACGATGGGCGTCGCCTCGGCCTTGGCCGTGGAGGTCGACTCCTGCGTCGTCGTGTTGCCCTCCGGCGTCGGAGGTGAGGTGGGGGTCGGTGTCGAGGTGGCCTGCATGGCGTTTCGTCTCCGAAAGAGACAAAGGCCTGCGGCGCGAAATCGGGGACATCGCTACGTTTTCAGGATGGAGTAGTCCCACGGCTGATTCCGTTAGGACGGTGTGGCACTTCCCTCACCGAAGACTGAGACTGTTGCCCTCGCGCGAGTACCGAGAGGAAACCTGCTGATGGCATACGCACGCTTCGGCCGCGATTCGGACGTCTACGTGTACGAGGACACTCGTGGGGGATTCACCTGCGAGCGATGCCCCAGCGTCAGCCAGCAGTTTCGCTGTGCAACGGCGGTCGAGATGGCCACGCACCTGCGTCAGCATCGGGCGAATGGCGACGTGGTGCCGGAGGACGCCATTGTGGAGCTGGAGAGCGAGCCGCCGAGTCCCTAATCACCGATGACTGCCTGTCCGAGTCGGGTAGGGCAATTCCGGGGTCTGTTCGCGGCCATCGTCACGCCATGAGTCCTTAAGCCCCTCACACGACGGCCAGTGTCGTGGTGCGGCAGAGGCCATGGTACGGCGGGAAGCCCACGCCCGCCTCCGCGAGCTGTCCGTCTGAAGCGAGCGAACGGAACTCGCCGACGTCGTCGCGGGTGCCAGCGGCGGAGCGGAGCACCTCGGCCAGGCGCGTCTCCTGGCCACCTCGGTTGACGTAGAGGAGGGCGCGCCCTGTGTCCGCGTCGAGCCGCTCCCGCACCCAGGGCAGCTCCTGCTTCACATCCTCCGGGCGCTTGAGGGACTCCAGTCGCTCGAAGCGTTGGAGGGCATCCGCCACGGCGAACGTCTTCCCGTGGAGGAAACGGCACACCTGGGTGGTGGCCTCGTCGAGGATGGCCTCGATGCGGTAGCGGCGGATGCCGGCCTCCGCGTAGCTGCTCACCTGGGCGAAGGAGCGCCCCTGGCCAATGAAGTGGCTCGCCACCACCTCCCAGTAGAAGGGGGCGCGCTCGATGAGTGCGCCGCGCGCGGCCCTCTCCAAGGACTCGGCGATGTCGCTTCGCGAAAGGCCTGCCTCCAGCCCCTCGGCCACGAGACGCCGGGCCTCCTCGCCGAAGGCGTCCAGCCGGCGCCCGTACTCGTCCCGCACGAAGTGGCCCTGGGTGCGGACGATGTGTTGGGCCACGCGCCTGTCGACGGCGTTGAAGCGGGCGGCGAGGGCGAGGCCCTGCTCTCGCCGGGCGTGGTTGCGGGTGGACGCCACCACTTCCTCGGCTGCGTCGCCGAGGGGCGCCTGGATGCGGGAAGGGATGAGGGCTGTCCGCCGGCCCGCGGCCTCCAGGGACTGGGCGACGAGACGCCTGCGCTGGGCCGCCGTCGTCTTCCTCCAGTCCACGTCGAGGACGGCCACCGCCTCCCGCATGGCATCCACGTCCGCGCGCCCGACGGCGCGGCGAAGACGCGCGGCGAGCAGGGCCACGGCACGGTCCATGCCTGCGGCGGTGCCGACGTCCAGGGCCTTGGCCACCGGCAGTCTCAGGACGTCTCCCAGGAGGGTGTCCGCCACCGCCCGCGCTTCGTGCAGGAGGAGGAGGCTGTCAGCGGGGGCCGTGCACACGGGGCACCTCCTGCGCCACCAGCTCCACGGCCCTGCGGCGCCTGGCGCGCACTTCGACACCCGCCGGAGTGGGGGAGAAGACGACGTCGTGGCTGGCCGCGCACCTGTCGCACAGGGCGAAGACGAGGAGGCCGTTGCGCCACAGCGTCGTCGTCTCCTCCAGGGGACCGCGCTTTCGGCACATGCGGCAGTCCAGGACACCGCGCTCGGCGTCGGCCTGGGCCTGGAGCACCCACGCTCGCTGGAGCTGCTCGGGTGTCATGTGGAGTGCCCCGAGAACCAGGTGTCGAACTCCGCCCGTGGAACCGGGACGTGCTCGGTGTCCATGTACCGACGGGCGAGCGCCAGGCGTCCTTGGGCCAGGCGCTCCTCCTCGGCCCGAAGCTCTTCTCTCAGCCCCAAGAGGCGCTTGGCCTCGCCCAGCAACGAGTCCTTGTCCTTCCGGGGCTTCAAGTCTTCCACTCCGGTTTGGATGCCCGCCAAAGTGAGTGTGAGGGGGCGTCGGACCCAGTCATCCGCAATCTTCCTGAACTCGCGATGGAAGATGTCGCCGGCCAGGTGGCGGCCCTCCTCGGGCGTCAGCACGCCCACGCGCACCAGGCGCTCCACCATCTCCGTCATGCGCTCCGGGTCTCTCGTGGCCGTCGTCTGGCTGCGGAAGCGCCAGAAGCGCACGCCCATGTCCGCGAGCACCTTGCGATTGAGGAGGAAGTCGAACTCGTCGCGCTCAGGTTGGAAGACCTGGTCCTCCGCGAAGCGCAACTGGGCGTCGGCCACGGAGCGGTTGAAGTCTCGCCCGTCGCCGCGCAGCAGCGGGGGCAGGCGGAAGGCGCTGCCCACCTTGTCGATGTTGCGCTGGTCGTACTCCTGGAAGAGGGCGTCCTGCTGCTGGGCGTCCGTCAGCGGGCGCAGCTCAATCTTCGCGCGGCCCCCGTCGCCGGTGCCGGCTCCGTCCGCCTCAAGGATGAGGATTTTGTGGAAGTTCGCCTTCCCCTTCAGGTTCTCTTCGATGAAGCGCTCGATGCGCGGCACCGAGGCGTCGGAGAGCCGCCCGCCGGAGACAAGGAGCGCGAGCGGCGGGACGCTCTTGTTGTTGAAGTAAAGGTAGTTGACCTCCTCCATCTGCCGCGAGCCGAGGATGGACAGCAGGGTGCCCACCCAGCGGGGAATGCCGTAGGGCGAGCGCGGGGAGTGGATGGCGAAGTGGATGAGCTCCGTGGCGGGGCCGTCCGAGGCGTCCGAGGCCTTGAGGGTGGTGACGTCCGGGAAGACGCGGCCGGTGAGGCGGGAGATGACGCGCGAGTCCCCGAAGGACTTGAAGTACACCCGCTCGCTGCCCTGCACCTGGATGTAGCGGCGCAGGCGCCGACGGGTGGTGACGGTGTCGAAGCTGACGGCGGAGATGCGCACGCGCTCGCGCACCTCGACGGCCTCCTTGTCCAAGGGAAGGAGGCGCACCGTGTACGAGGGGACGTAGACGAAGCGGGCGATGTCGCCCTTGCCGTCGCGTAGCACCTCCCAATAGGCGTTGCCCGTCACCTCCACGTCGTGCCGGGTGCGACGGCGCAGCTCGACGAAGCTGCCGTCGAAGCAGCAGAAGTCGAAGAAGGACTCCAGGCGAGCCTTCTCCATTCGGGCCTGCTGCCGTACCTCCTCGGCGTGGGTGGTGACTTCCTCGTCCGTTGGGCGCAGCGGCATCCCTGGCGGCAGCGTGCCCGCGTCATGGGCGGCGGCACGCTCCAGGGCCATGGCGTCGGCCACCTTCTCCCGGGCCCCGTCGGCGTCGAAGTCGATGAAGGGCTCGAAGCGGTAGCCAAAGCCGTCGATGTTGACGGCGTAGGCGTCGACATTTTGTCTCAAGGAGTTGGAGTGCTCGACGAGGAGGCAGAGGGCCTCCGGCTCATACGGGGGCTGGAGCGCACCCGCCTCGCTGAAGGCCAAGGCGTCCTCTCCACCGGGGCGACTGGCGGGTTCGTCGACACGGGCTCCCACCACCACCGCCTTGAGGATGGCTTGGAGTCGCTCCTCGGCTTGGTGGACTTCGGCCGGCACCGTCACGACCGGTCCTCCACGTAAGCCAGGAGTCCCGTAGGGGTATGCGAGACGGCGCGCACGCGGTGGCCGCGTGCCGCCAACTCGGCGTGGACTGCCTCCAGCAGTCCGTCATGGGTGGAGGCCTCGACGGTGAACTCCGGCCCGGGGTGTGGAGCGCCCGAGGGAGAAGAGAGGACGAAGACTCGGACGACGCTCTGCACACGGGCCTCCCGCACCAAGTGGAGGCAAGGCGCGCGGTGGGAGGGGGGCCCTCGATGTGCGAGGGCGTTGGGGGCCGCGCGCCTCACCTCCAGCGAGGACAAAGGCCTCGGGCCCAATTTCGGGGACATCCGGCGCGCGCTTTTCGCTCAGGACCTGCGCTTCAATGAGTTGCCTTCGTCGGGGGACAGAGCGCTATTGGCAACACCTGCGGCTGACGATGGAGCCCACGCGCGAGCCGAAGCGCATGCGTGAAGGCGCCTCCCGCTGCCGAGAGTCACAGAGACGATTGGGAGGGCTGCTGATGAATCCAAACCCGGAGTGTTTGATGCGAGAAGAGGACGCGCGCGGCATCGCGCCCGCCGGTGACGTTGCCGCCACGACGGCCGGCGTGACGACGTGCCCATGTCCGTGCTCCGAGCGAGAGGACGAGGCACACCATCCGAGTGACTACCTCGTGACGGCCGATGAGTACCCCGAGCACCCTGCTGCCCTGGCCGGCTACGTGGGGTGGGTGTTCTGCATCCACTGCGGCGCGTGGCGCGCGGACGACGATGACGCGCCCGACGCGGACTGGGGGCCCTGACGCGCGCTGCGCCCGCGCGAAGAGTGGGCCGCACGAACCCCGCTCCTCATGGCAGGACCGGCTCTGTCTCTTCGTCCATGGCGAACACGTTGGAGCCCCTCTTCAACGTGGAGGAGACACCATGGACACCTACCGTGTCGCGAGGCTGCCCGCGCGCCTGCGCGGCTTCGCGCTGCCGGACACGAGCACGCAGCCTGGAGGCTATGTCGAGGCGGGCGACTATCTCGTGCTCGAGGAGAAGTCCCGCCACCCCACGCCCGACACTGATTACGCCCGACTGCTGGTGCCGCAGTTGCGCGAGCATGACACCCGGGTATGCACGCGCTGGCTCGGGCCTGTCCTCTCTTGCCTCCTCCGATAACATTCCAGGGTGAGTACACTCCAAGCGAAAGCCTGTGCGCCTCGATGAGCTGGCCTTCATCTGTTTGGGGATACGTTAACCCAGCCAAGTCGTCATCGTAGGGCTGAGCGAGTCGCGCCTTCTTTCAGAGCACGGGTTGCGACTGCAGCGTTGCGCTACGGGCTGTCCCTGGTGTCAGGAAAGAATCGAGAGCACGGTTGGATGGCGAACGGATGACCGTCGGTTCGTCGGAGTCCATCGTCGCATTCACGATATTCGACAAAATCGGAATTGCCCCGGGGCCAGCGCCCGTGCTCTTTCGCTCGAATCGCACGGTTCCCCGAAACCAGTGCCGAGACATCCGCTCCAGGTAGGCGCATGCCTTCACCCTGGGCTTTTGGAGGGCTGAGATGGCCGAAGAAAAAGTTGTCATCAATTACACGGGCACCATCCCCTACCCCAATATCGACTTCCTTGGGCGCTGCTACGATTTTATCAGGCTAGACCCGCTCGATTTGAGCGCAAGGGAGAGGGACGGTGGTGGTGGCATGGACGAGCGCGCCATCGACATTCCGTCCAAGGCCGTGGATCAAGCGACCACGGATCAGAGTATCCTCATCCCCCAAGGAACGGAGCATCATTCCGAGTCCCGAGGCGAGAGAGCCTCCCGCGCTGAGACGTGGTTCTCTTCGGTGGACATGAGCTCGTCCCTTGAGAAGACGGTGAGCTTTGGCTTCAGCATTCCAGGGCTCGTCTCTTTCAGTCACAGTAAGACATACAGTGAGTTCAACAGGACCACGAGCACCAACGAAACCATGGAGACCTTCGTCCAAAGCTATTTCGAAGATTGCTCCATCTGTTTCAAGGAGGATTTCCAAAAATCCTTGAGCTTGAACGCGAAGCTCGTCTCGGCCGTCAAGGCGCTCACGTCCAAGGAACAATGTGCGACCTTCATCAAGACCTATGGCACGCATTATGCCCACGAGGTGACGTTCGGTGGACGGATGTATCAGCGCATCAAAATCAGCACCAAGACGTATCGCAGCCTCACGGAATCCGGAACGAACGTCTCCTCTTCCGCCGAAGGAACCTACAAGAAGGTGACGGCGAACACGGGCGCCAGCTCTTCTTCCTCTTCCAGTGCGGACCTCGAAACGAAGAGTGGGGTCAACGTCGAGCAGCTCCGATGGGTGGGAGGCACACCCAACTCGAACTTCGATGAGTGGGTGAAGACGGTCCGCAATGACCCGAAGCCCGTGCAGATGAAGTTGCGCCCCCTGTACGAACTCTTCACGTCCGTCTACTTCAAGGACGATGCGAAGATTGTCGACAAGCGCGCGTGGATGGAGACTGCGGTCAAAGAATACGCGGCCAAGAATGCCTATATTCGACCGGACCCAGCCAAGCTCGCCAACAGGAAGTTCTACATCCGGAATCGCTGGCGTGCCGACGTGGGCGAAAGGCGCGTCAACAAGCACCTCTCCTTTACCAAAACCACCCTCAGTCTCTACGACGAAACGAACACGGAGGACTTGGTTCCCTGGCTGCTGGTTCCCGTTCCCAACAGGCCGGACGAGTTCTACATTCAGAATAAATGGAAAGAGTCCCAGCGTGATGGTCAAGTGGACAAGTGGGTGAGCTTCAGTGGCGACATCGTCACACTCTGTGCCAAGGACGACTATGTGGACAGGGTGCCCTGGAAATTCATCCCCGTTCCCGGGAAGCAAGACGAGTACTACATCCGCAGCCGCTGGGACGCGGAAAAGGGTGATAAGTACACGGACTACCATTTGAGCTTCACTGGGAATGAGGTGCAGCTTTATCACAAGGACAACTTCTACGATTTGGCTCCCTGGAAATTGACGCCCGCCTGACCACGTTTCGCGAGGAATATCGAGCTCCCCGGATCGGACTTCGGCATCGGTCGAAGGGCACGTGCTCGACCGATGCCCGTCGATTTCACATGCATGAACCGGACGCACTCGACCATCGAGCCCTTGCTTCGTGCCGAATGCCTCGTTCGAATCACCGTCCGTGGAAGGGGCGGCAGGATGCTTGGTAGATGATGAGTTTGCTTCAGCGCGACGACCAATGGGACCTGGCTTGGGGCTGTCCCTAATTAATGCGGTTAGAGCGCCATGGCTGCGACGTGCAGGACGGCAAGATAGCTGCTCGCCGCCTTGTCGTAGCGGGTGGCGACAGCTCGAAAGCGCTTAAGGTCGTGGAAGCAGCACTCGACTTGATAGCGCAATCGGTAGTGCGCCCGGTCTAGCTTCAGCGGGTGTTTCCGGCTCGGGTGAGGGTGAATGACAGGCTTCATTCCGAGTTTCCAGACGTTGGCTCGGATGTGATCGGCGTCACAGGGTGTGTTAGCGATGACGGCGCCGCCTTCGGCATGCACGGCATCCCATGATATCTGAAGGAGCGGTGCCGTGGAACCTAGGCGGCGTATCGTTCCATGGGGCGCGAGCGCTCCAGTCTACCCGATTACTCGCACGCCGATCTCCCCGGTCTCTTGTCGCTCGAGCCCTCGTTCGCGCTGGCAGGCCAGTGCCACTGCCCAGAACTTGTCAGCGTGCCCGCGGTTGGTGCGCTCAGCGTCGAAGGACACCTTCCCCGAGGGCAGCACGCGGCGCTTGATGGAGTGAATCTGACCGACGAGCTCACGCTCGCGCGGCAGGGTGACGTCGCGGCGCTGGAGGAGAATCTTGAAGTCGGTGGCCCAGCGCTCCTTGGACTCGTTGGTGAAGTTCTCCGCCACCACCTGGGGGAAGTCGCGGGCGAGGTTCTCCGCGAGATTCATTCCGATGCCGCTGCGGTCGACGGACAGGCGCGCCACCGGCAGGACGGAGAGGAGTCGGCGGAGGTGTGCCTCCTGTTCCGCGAAGGGCACGCCTTCGAAGCTGCGGAGCATTCGGCACGTGAAGCGGCCCGCCACCTCCTCGAAGACTGCCAGCTCGGACCTGTCGCGGGTGCGGCCCACGTCGAAGCCCGCCACCAGGCGGCCCTGGGGTACGGGCACGTCGGACCCATCCTGGGCCAGCGACAGCTCGTCGGTGGTGCACGGGAGGATGAGCTCGTAGGGCAGGAAGCTGTAGGACTCGTCGACGTAAAAGGCATTCGAACTCCTGCTGGAAGTCCTCCAAGGGGAGCGAGTCGAATTGCTCGACGAGGACGGGGCGCCCGAAGCGAACGACGCGCTCCTCGGTGGACATGAGTGGGGCTTCCACCGCAGCGCGCCGCACGTCGAGGGAGAAGAAGCGGCACAGCCACCAGGGCACCTGCTGGCGCGTGTGGTGCGGGTACTTGCGCAGCTCCTGCGAGGCAATTTCCCAGAAGATGCCGCGCCGGCCCAGCGGGGTGCTGCAGCCTGTGAGCTGCCCATGGGAGCGAAGGATGAGTGCGGTGCTGCCGGTGTAGACCTCGCGGTCGTTCACGTAGTGGGCCAACTCGTCGAGGTACGCGTCGCCGCGCTTGCCGCGTGGTGGCTTCGAGGGCACGGAGATGATGCGCGAGACGCGGCGGCCCTTGGCGTTGGACTCGAATGCCAATTCCGTCTTCGCGTCGGTGACGAGCTTCTTTTGGAATGCGGTCGGCAGCTCCTCGTACACCTGCCGGGCGATGAGCACCTTCTCCACGGCGTCGCTCAAGTTGTACGAGACGAACACCGCCGTGTGGCCGTCACGCAGGTGGCAGCGCGCGAGGGCTTCCAACGCGAAGAGGAACGAGAAGCCCACCTGGCGGCTCTTCGCCACCCAGCGGAAGCGGGAGCGGTTGTCGAGCAGAGCCTGCTGGTAGGGCTCCAGCACCACCGGCTCATTGTCGTAGTGGCACAGGCCGGAGATGAATCCCGACTCGGTGGCGAGCCACTGGGTGAGGTCGTCCTCGGTGCGCTTGACGATGCCGAGCGTCACAGTGTCCTCCTTCAGCCGAGGCCGACGGTCATCGACGAGGAACGCGCGGCATCCTCCAGGACGCCGAGCACTTCGGGCCGCCAGAGGAGCTGGTAGGCGGCATGGCCGTTGCGGCTGAAGGGGACGGCCTCGGCGTAGTCCCGGCCCGCGTCCGTCAGCTCCCACTCTTCGCGCTCGTTGCGCCGCTGGAGTCCGCATGCCTCCA
>NZ_VIFM01000376.1 GCF_006636215.1 Myxococcus llanfairpwllgwyngyllgogerychwyrndrobwllllantysiliogogogochensis
GGTTGGGCTGGGCGGCGACGCTGCCCTCCGTCCGCGCGCAGTTCCTTCCCGCCGTCGACTCCGCGAAGGCCTGGGTGAAGGCGGAGTTGGATTCGCAGCCCTCGAAGGACCCCGCGGCGGAAGCGCCGTGGCCTCCTCAACAGAAGCCGGGCCCGCCGCCGGGCTTTCCTGGCACGACGGCGCCGGTGGACCCACGTCCGGGGGCCCAGGCCGCCGCGCAAGAGCCCGCACCGGAGCCCGTCGAGAAGCAACCCGCCGCACCGGAGCCGTCTGGCACGCCCTCGGTGCGCACCGCGTCCGTCACGTCCCCGCGCAAGGGGAAGGACGCCGCGACGTCGCCTGGCGGGAAGGGTGTGGCGGAGGCCTCCGGCAAGCCCACCCCTCGCCGCGCCGAGAGCAAGGCCAAGGATGTGCCCGAGCCGGTCACCACCGTGACGCAGGACCCGGACATGCTGGCGGAGGTGATGGACACCAGCACGCCCAAGGGCGCGGCGAAGGCGGGCCTGGGGTGGATCACCCTCTACACGGTGCCTCGGGCGGCCGTGTTCGACGGGGCCACCCAGTTGGGTACCACGCCGCTGCTGAAGTTCCCCCTGCCGGTGGGAACCTACAGCCTGAGGTTGGTCGACCCCACGGATGCGGAGGCGGCGAGCCGTCGTTTGTCGGCGCCCGTGCGTCCCGGTGAAGTGACCAAACTGCAGATTCGACTGGCGGACCTCCCCCTGTACAAGGAGTGAGCGCCGTCCTTGACGCCCCCGGACCCCCTCACTAGGGTCCGCGGGCTCTTCCTTCGACGCAATGCGAGAAGGACACCCAAAGCTATGTATTTCCAGGATCTGATCTTCACGCTCCAGAAGCACTGGGCCGACCAGGGCTGCATCAACACGCAGCCGTACGACCTCGAAGTCGGCGCGGGCACCATGGCCCCGTACACGTTTCTTCGCGCGCTCGGTCCGGAGCCCTGGAACGTGGCGTACGTGCAGCCCTCGCGGCGCCCCGCGGACGGCCGGTTCGGAGAGAACCCGAACCGCCTGTTCCAGCACCACCAGTTCCAGGTCATCCTCAAGCCCGCGCCGAAGAACGTGCAGGAGCTGTATCTGGAGTCGTTGCGGAAGATTCGCATCGACCCCCTGGAGCACGACATCCGGTTCGTCGAGGACGACTGGGAGTCCCCCACGCTCGGCGCCTGGGGCCTGGGCTGGGAGGTGTGGTGCGACGGGATGGAGGTGACGCAGTTCACCTACTTCCAGCAGTGCGGCGGCTTCGACTGCAAGCCCGTCTCCGCGGAGCTCACCTACGGGTTGGAGCGCATCTGCATGTACCTGCAGAACGTGGAGAACGTCTTCGACATCGAATGGGTCAAGGGCGTGAAGTACCGCGAGGTGTTCCACCCCAACGAGGTGGAGATGAGCAGGTACGCGCTCCAGGAGTCGGACGCGGGCATGCTCTTCGCGCTGTTCGACGCGTACGAGAAGGAGTGCAAGCGCCTCATCGAGCGTCAGCTGCCGCTGCCGGCGTATGACTTCGCGCTGAAGTGCTCGCACACGTTCAACCTGTTGGATGCGCGCGGCGCCATCTCCGTCACGGAGCGCGCGGCGTTCATCAAGCGCGTGCGCGACAACGCGCGGCTGTGCGCGGAGGGCTACCTCCAGATGCGCGAGCGTCTGGGCTACCCGCTGTTGAAGACGCCGTGGACGGTGGGAGAGCAGCCGGCCCTCCTCGAGGGCAAGCCCGCCAGCGAGTACTGGAAGACGGTGCAGCTCAACAAGCCGGTGGAGAAGAAGGAGAAGGCGGAGGTGGCTCGTGGCGCGTGACCTGCTGCTGGAAATTGGCGCGGAGGAGATTCCCGCGTCGTTCATCGGCCCCGCGCTGGAGGACCTGCGTCGCGCGTTGACGGAGCGCATGGCGGAGGCGCGCCTGAAGCACGGCGAGGTGAGCGTCTACGGCACGCCCCGGCGACTGGCGGTGCTGGTGCGGGACGTGGCGGACTCGGGCGAGGACGTGGTGAAGGAGGTGCTGGGGCCCAGCGCCAAGGCCGCGTTCGACGCCGAGGGCAAGCCCACCAAGGCGGCGGAGAAGTTCGCCGAGAGCCTCAAGCTGTCGGTGGACAAGCTGGGCCGCTCGCAGACGGCGAAGGGCGAGTACCTGTCCGCGCGCGTCGAGGAGAAGGGGCGTCCGGCGGCGGACACGCTGAAGGACGCGCTGCATGTCGCGGTGCACTCCATCAACTTCCGCAAGTCCATGCGCTGGGGTGACGTGGAGGCGTCCTTCGCGCGGCCGGTGCAGTGGCTGGTGGCGCTGCTGGGCGGCGACGTGATTCCCGTCGTCTTCGGCGACGTGAAGAGCGGCCGCACCACCCACGGTCATCGGTTCCTGGCGCCGGGCGCCATCGAGCTGAAGGCGCCCGCGGACTACGAGGCCGCGCTGGCGAAGGCGCACGTCGTCGCGGACATCGCGAAGCGTCGCGCGCAGCTGGTGGAGAAGTTGGCGGCGGCGGCCAAGGCGGCCGGCGGCAAGCTGCTGGAGGACGAGGGATTGGTGGACCAGGTGACGAACCTGGTGGAGCTGCCCAGCCCCGTCGTCGGGACGTTCGAGGAGCGGCACCTGGACCTGCCCCCGGAGGTGCTGGTGCAGGAGATGAAGAGCCACCAGCGCTACTTCTCGCTGGTGGACGGGGCGGGGAAGCTGCTGCCCAAGTTCATCGCCGTGTCCAACACGCCCGTGCGCGACGAGCAGTTGAGCCTGCGCGGCTACCAGCGCGTGCTGCGCGCGCGTCTGGCGGACGGCCGGTTCTTCTACGACGAGGACCGCAAGACGCCGCTGATGGACCGCGTGGAGAAGCTGGGCCGCGTGGTGTGGCAGGGGCAGCTGGGCACATATCTGGAGAAGGTGGAGCGCTTCCGCACGCTGGGCGTGTGGTTGGCGGTCCAGACGAAGCGGGCAGGGGAGAGCGCGACCATCGAGCGCGCCGCCACGCTGGCCAAGGCGGACCTCGTCACCGGCATGGTGGGCGAATTCCCGGAGCTCCAGGGCGTCATGGGCCGCGAGTACGCGCGCGCCAGTGGCGAGCCGGAGGCGGTGGCCCAGGCCATCTTCGAGCACTACCTGCCTCGAGGCGCCGAGGACGCGCTGCCCACGCAGGACGCGGGCGCGCTCATCGGCATCGCGGACCGGCTGGACTCGCTGTGTGGCATCTTCGCCATTGGCAAGGCGCCCAGCGGCGCGGCGGACCCGTTCGGGTTGCGCCGGGCGTGCATCGCCATCATCCGGCTGGTGCTGGGCCGGGGCTATCGCTTCAGCCTGGCGGGATCGGTGGACGAGGCGCTGCGGCTGCTGGCGCCCAAGCTGACCAACGTCAAGCGCAAGGCGGGTGATGCCGCTCCGCGCGAGCAGGTGCTGGAGTTCTTCCGGGGCCGGCTCAAGTCGCTGTGGGGCGAGCAGCACCGCACGGACGTGGTGGAGGCGGTGCTGGCGGCGGGGTTCGACGACCTCGTGGCCGCGCACAAGCGCCTGGAGGCGTTGAGCCTCATCGTCGGGCGCGCGGACTTCCAGCCCCTGGCCGTGGCCTTCAAGCGCGTGGTCAACATCGTGGAGAAGCAGGGCCGCGACGTGGCGGGCGGGCAGACGCAGTCCCAGAAGCTGGTGGACGACGCCGAGCGTCAGCTCCACTCCGCCTTCACCCAGGCCCGCAACTCCGTGGCGGGGTTCGTCCAGTCGGACGACTTCTCTGGCGCCCTGAAGGAAATCACCGGTCTGAAGCCCGCCGTGGACACCTTCTTCGACAAGGTGATGGTCATGGCCGAGGACAAGGAGCTCCGGGAAAACCGTATCCGGCTCCTCACGGAGATTGGCGCCCTGTTCAACCAGGTGGCCGACTTCTCGAAGATCCAGGCCGAAGCGGCCGCCTGACCGCCGTCTGGCGGTTGCCTGCCCCCCGGGGGATGAAGCACGTCCCCGGGGGTCCCAGTTCGTCTGCTGGAGGGCTCCCGGGAATGGATGCCATCCTTTCCGGTTGCCCGGGGGGAGGCCCCTTCCTACACTCCGCCCCCCTCTGATGCGCGCCTACCTCGTCACCTCCGCGCTGCTGCTCGTGTCGTGTTCCGTCGACTCCGAGCCGCAGCCTCCGCCGTCCACTCACCTCGTCTATCCGAGCGGTGTCGCCTTTTGGCGCCCCGAGGTTTCTACATCCACGAACGGATTCTTGTACGTGGCGGGAGCGAACTTCGACAAGTGTTACGCCTCCGGCGCGGTGACGGCGCTGGACCTGGACGCCCTGGGGCTGCGGCCCTTTGGCAAGGACTTCTCCGACACCACGGAGGCCCCCTTCCCCGCGCTCATCACCGAGCTGCACGTCACGGCGCCGGCCTTCGTGCTCATCGACAGCTTCGCGGGGGAAATGGCCCTGTGGAGTCCGCCCGGACGCCCGCCTCGCCTGTTCGTCCCGACGCGCGCGGAGGGAAGCTACCTGCAGGTCATCGACGTGTCGGATGACGGCGCGAACTTGAACTGCGCGCAGGGGGGTAACGGGCGCGACTGCCGGGTGAACGCGCTGTCGCTGGTGGGTGTCCCTGGCGCGTCGAAGGACGGCCTCCCTGGCGCCCCGTCGCCGATGGGCGTCGCCGTGGAGCGCACCAACCCCGACGCCCGGGTGTGGGTGACGCACACGGAGCTGGTGGGCCCGCCCGCGGCGGAGTCCCAGTCCGAGCTCCAGTCGTACCTGGTGGACCTGCCCGCCTCGGCTCCCACGCGCGAGGAGCTGAGCACGTCCAGCTTCGTCCCCCTGGGCGTCGGTGGCCTGCTGGCGGGCGCGGCGCACTCGGTGGCCATCGGTGGCCGCTACCTCTATGCGTCCGGGCGGAACTCCGCGACGGAACAGCTGGGTGCGCTCGCCGCCAGCTTCGTGCTGCGGCTGGTGGACCGGACGAACACGGGGCGCGTCCTCGAGTCCGACCTGAAGGCCATCTACTCCATCCGCGAGGCGCGAGGCATCGCGGTGGCGCCGCTGATGATGCGCGACAATCCGACGCAGGTGGACCCCAATCGCGAGCGTGTCTACCTGCTGGCGCGCGGCCCGGACACGCTGCTCGTGCTCGACATCGAGAACGCGCTGGCGGACCTGCCCACGCTGCGTGTGGTGTCGGCTCAGTCGCTGCCGGAGAGCGCCAGTGAGCTGGAGGTCATCTCGCGTGGCCCTGGCCGGGGCAACCTGGTGGCGGTGACGGGCAGCGGCGACGAGGCCGTCTCCATCTACGACGAAGAGGTGGGGCAGCTCGTCGCGCAGGTGCTCGTGGGCAAACAGGACCCGGCCCAGCCCAGCCAGCCCTTCGGATTGACGGCGGACGTGCGCAACAACTCGGCGCGCCTGTTCGCCACCACCTTTGGCGACGGACGCGTCGCTGTCATCGACATTCCCAACCTCGACCGGCCGCAGGATGCGCGGTGGGTCGCCCTGCTCGGCGCGCAGCAAATGCGCGACACGCGTCAGGGCACCAGTGTGTGCCAGGAGTCCTCCCCGTGAAGCGCGGAACCCTCACCCTCCTCCTCGCGTGCGCCGGGCTGACCGTCGGTTGCTCCGACACCCAGGCCACGACGGGCATCGCCGGTCTGTCTGGTACCTATGACCTGACGCTCGTCGGGAACCTGGTCTTCGTGACGTCGTCGGACCGGGACGAACTCCAGGTGTTGGACCTGTCGGCCAATCCCAGGCAGTTCATCCCCGCGCCCAACCCGCTCCAGACGCTGGCCATCCCCGTGCTGGACCGGCCGGACTCGCTCACGCATGACGTGGGCTACAAGGCCGATGGCTCGGAGCTTCCAGGGCCGTACGTGTACGCGCGCAGCGCCGGAGCCTCGCAGATCTCCGTGGTGGCAGCGGACCCCGCGCGACTGGTGCAGGTGCATCCCCTGTTCGCGCGCAGCCTGGTGACGGCCTTCGCGGCCCGCTCGCCGGACGTGCGCCCCGAGGGCGAGCCGGCTGCGCCGAGCGTGCTCTACTACGCCATGCAGGACCCCGACGCGCCCTTCGAGGACGACAGCGGTGGCTCTCGCATCGAGCGTCAGGCGCTGCCCGGGCCCGAGGCGCTCGAGGCGGGCGAGCTGGTGCCGGCCCCGGTGACGCTGTTCTGCCTCCAGCCAGGCGAGTCAGTCCAGGCGATGGCGGTGCTGCCGGACAACCAGCTCGTGGTGGCCACGCGGCAGGCGTCCGGGCGCTCCGGGCGCACGCTGCTGGTGACGGATGCGAATCCGACCACGAGCGAGAACTGCACCATTCCGTCCACGGCGACGCGCGACCTGTCCGCGGGCTTCGACAACACGCCCGTGCGGATCGTGGTCTCCCATCCCCGCGTCGTCACCCGACAGGATGACACCTCGACTCCCGACGTGAACGAGTTCTCCGAGATGCCAGCGGGTCGGTTCGTCTATGGCGTCAAGGACGAGGTCTCCTGCGGCGGGGCACCGGAGTGCTCTGGTGTGCTCGCGGTGGACTCGACGACGGGGCTGAAGGCCACGGACCTGAGTGGCGCGCCCATGCTCCCCATCCTTCCCCAGGATGGTCTCCCGACGGGGCTGGCGCTCATCCCGGATGCGTCGCTGCTCCTGACCCTCATCGGAGACGATGGAGGGGTGTCGGTGAACGATACCGCCACCGTGCCGCTGCTCGGCTTGATGCCCTCGTCCAACGGCTCCATCACCGTGTTCTCCGCGAGCGATCGACGCGACTTCGACCTGGATACGCGCAGGGCGTTCGTGAACGTGGTGGCCCGCAACCAGGCGGAAGAAGCAATCGACATTGGAGGAGTGTCCACGCGCGTCGACGTGTCACAGCCCCTGGAGTACCCCTGCGACCCGGCGAATCCCACGGGGCCGAGCTTCACCCGCAAGGGCCTCTACGAGGGCTCGGTGGCCAATGGCATCTTCCGCTTCATCTACCAGGGGGCGTTCCCGGGGGCGTTCGACCTGGCACGGGACCTGTCGACGCCGACGAGCTTCGTGGTTCCCCAGCCCGACAACGTCAGTCAGCAGGTGCGGGTAGGGGACGTGATCGTGCTGGCCAGCCTGGATATCATCTGCACGACGGACCTGGTCGTGTCGTCGATTCAGCCCACGGGGGAAGCAGGGAAGGTGCGGCTGGAGACGCTCACCCCCATCCCGACGGATTGCGCGGAGCTCCCGCTCTTCACGGTGCTGGCGTCGGGAGACCAGTCCTTCCTGTTGGTGGATGGGAACGGCGCCCTGCTGTCTCGAGACGTGGAAGGCGTCGGGTCCAAGTACGAGATTCCGGCGAGCTACTCCTTCCATCCGACCGACTTCCTGGGGACAACGACTCTCGCGGGGTCTGGCGTCGCCTGCGGCCTGTCCGCGGACCTGACCGTGCCCCTCTTTCCGCCGGCGCCGCCTCCCCTGATTCTCAGCGTGGATGGCCGCCAAAGCCTCGTCAGGGGAGACCGCTTCGTGGTGGCGGTGGGCTCGGGCGTGCTCACCCACGTCTTCGGGGTGAATACGTCGAGCAGTTCGGGCGCGGGTCTGCAGTTCTACACGCTGCCAGGCCCCGTCGTGGGCTCCCAGGCAGGTGGCACCGCGCTGGCCTACATCGCCTATCCTTCCGCGGACGGAATTCTACAGGTGAACCTGAACGAGGTGCGGACCAACACCCTCAACGACGTCGCGCTGTCCTACTTCGAGTAATTGGGCGTGGGGAGAGGTGTCTGTTAGAGTCCGGGTCATCCTGTACCGTCCGAGTCAAGACCGATGATCGATCAGAACTCACGCCCCGCCCGCAAGGTCGGAATCGCCGACCACCTGTGGGACACGTACGAAGAGATGGCCCAGCAGATGGGCTCGGACCGCGATGCGCTGATCAACCAGGCGCTCTTCATGTTCGCGCGTCTGAACGGCTTCATCGAGGCAAGGTCCCGAGCGGAGGCGCACGCCGCGCCCTCCGCCGCGCCCGCGCCCGCGCGTCCGGCCCCCATCTCCGCGGCTCCCGCTCCTCGTGCTTCTTCGCCTCCGGTGCTGGCGCCCGCGCCCGCCCCGAAGGCGGAGCCGCCTCCTCCGCCTCGTCCCGGTGGCCGTTCGGCCGCCGCTGAAGAGCGCGCTTCCGCCAACGGCCTGGACAATGACCCGGTGCGCCGCGAGGTGGCCGAGCGCGTCCTGGAGACGGCCGCGGAGCTGGAGCGCCTCATCAAGGGCAAGAACGAGCCGCCTCCTCCCAACGACGACATGGTCGAGGAGGATGAGGAGCCCCTGCCCGAGGATCAGGACGACCCGGGCCTGGAGGACGAGCAGGCCGAGCCCGAGGAGGAGCCCGCCGACGAGCTCGCCGAGGAGGAGGACGAAGGCAACGCCCTGTACCTCGTCACCGAGTCCGGAGATCAGGAGCGCATCATCAAGGAGCGCTTCGTCATCGGCCGCGGCAAGCACTGCGACTTCGTCATCAACTCCGGGAAGGTCTCCCGCGAGCACGCGGTCATCGCCCAGGAAGGCCACGATTGGATCATCGAGGACCTGGGTTCTTCCAACGGCACATGGTTCAACAAGCAGCGAATCAAGCGCCGGAAGGTCGAAGACGGGGACGAGTACTTCATCTGCAGCGAGAAGATCCGGCTCGTCCTCCGGTGAGTGAGCCCCGTCTTCCGGGGCAACTCGCTGTTCGCCAATTGACGGCCTCCAGGCGTCCCTGGTTTGATACCGGACGCCTGGACGCGAATGGGACAGGCGACGGATGACGCCTGGACACATCGCGCTGTGGACGGTCCTTGGAGTGGCCCTGGTGATCTCGGTGGTAACCGATGTCTTGCGCCGAGAGATCCTCGACGTGGTCACCTACCCGCTGATGGCGGTGGGGCTGGGAGTGCGCCTCGCCACCGAAGGGGTGGGAGGGCTGGAGC
>NZ_VIFM01000377.1 GCF_006636215.1 Myxococcus llanfairpwllgwyngyllgogerychwyrndrobwllllantysiliogogogochensis
TATATAAGAGACAGACGGTCCCCCTCCACCGTCGCCGCCCCCATGCGCGCGGACTCCATCGCCGACAGGGGCTCCGCGTGCAGCCGGCTCCGGGACTCTCGAAACACTCGCATCGACAGCGACGTCCGACGCGGCGTCTCCAGTCGCGTCAGCGCCACCCGGGTCTCCGCGCGCGTCTGGGGCAGTCCCGTCGCGCCGCCTCCCAGCTCCACCACGTCCGAGCCCGTCACCTCTCGCAAGAGCCCGTCCTCGTCGAGCATGAAGTCCAGGTGCCCTCGCAGCCGAGGCACCACCAGTCCCGGACCTCGAGGCCCCGTCGGCGCCCACAGCGGCAGTGCCGTCCGCAGGTAGCGCCGCTTCGTCTTCACGTACGTGTTCGCGCTGCCCCCCGCGCGGTACTCCGACTCGTAGTCCCCGGTGGTGTCTGTCTCCTCCGTGCTCCAGCTCCGCCCGTCCTCCGCCACGAACTGGGTGGCCGCAATCAGCAAGCGCACGAACCGCCGCTCCCGCGCGGCCAGCTCTCCGTCGAAGTGCACCGAGAGCACGCGTCCACGGGGGTCCTGGGCCACGTACACGGGCCGCTCGAAGCGCGAACGAAAGGCGCGCAGCTCGTCCTCTCCGAGTGACTCCTCCACCTCCACCCGCGAGGGCTCCACGCGAGCGGAGAAGAAGTGCTGCCCTCCTTCCTCGCCCAGATACGTCAGCTCCAGCACTCCGCTCCAGCCGGTGTGCCGCCAGGTGCGTCCCGTCTCCGCGCCAGGGAGCTGCTCGGCCGAACGCGCATCCAGGTCGAACGAGTACCGGTGCTCCAGTCCGGGCGTCAGCACGCGTTGGCGGCCTCGCTTCCCGGGTGGGACTGTCTTTGGGACAGCGGTGGGGAGGGGCTCGTCGGAGCGCGGTGCGGGGTGGCTCACCGAGATGACCTGGGTGGGCGCGGACGGCTTCCAGCCTCGCTGCGCCTCGAAGCTCCACAGGGCCATCACCGCCAGCAAGACGATGAGGGGCACCAGGCTCTTCAGGCGAGGGGACACGGCACCTGGGATACGGAGCCACCCCCCATTCCTGGTCGTCGGCCCGGCGTGACGCGGTGCCTCAACCCAGGGAGGAGGAAGACCGAACGCTCACTGACCGCCGAGCCGCAGCTCCAGCTCCGCCAGCTCCCGCTTCACGGTGGGGTCCGACTCCCGCAGCCCCTCCACCTTGCGCACGGCGGAGATGACGGTGGAGTGGTCCTTGCTGAAGCGGGACGCAATCTCCGGGTAGGAGCTCTTGGTCAGCTTGCGGCTCAGGTACATGGCCACCTGCCGCGCATGCGCCAGGGCTTTGTGACGGCGGTCTTCCTTCAACGACTCCACCGTGACTTTGTAGAAGCGTGCCACCTCGCGCTGGATGGCTTCCACGTCCACCACGTTCTGCGCGGGGAGGATGTCGCGCAGCACCTCCGCGGCGAACTCCTCCGTCACCGGCTGGCGCGTCAGGCTGTGCACCGCCGACAGCTTCACCAGCGCGCCTTCGAGCTCACGCACGTTCTTCTGGATGTGCTTGGCGATGAAGTGCGCCACCGAGTCCGGCAGGTCCAGGTTCTCCGTCAGGGCCTTCTTCTGGAGGATGGCCACCCGCGTCTCGTACGTGGGCTCGCGGATGTCTGTCATCAACCCCATGGTGAAGCGACTGCGCAGCCGCTCCTCCAGGCCCGGAATCTCCGCGGGGACCGTGTCGCTGGTGAGGATGATGGCCTTGCCCAACTCGTAGAGCGTGTTGAAGGTGTAGAAGAACTCCTTCTGCGTCTCCTCGCGCTTGCCCAGGAACTGGATGTCGTCGATGAGCAGCACGTCGCACTCTTCCCGGAACTTCCGCCGGAAGTCCGTCATGCGGTGCTCGCGAACGCTCTCCACGTACTCGTTGGTGAACTGCTCGCTCGACAGGAACACCACCCGCTGCGTGGGGTCCTTCTCCCAGATGTGATTGCCCACCGCCTGCAGCAGGTGCGTCTTCCCCAGGCCGGTGCCGCCGTAGATGTAGAGCGGGTTGTAATGGTGGCCCGGCTTGTCGGACACGGCCTGCGCCGCCGCGGCGGGGAGTTGGTTGCTGTCCGCCACCACGAAGGTGTTGAACGTGAAGCGGCTGTTCAGCCTCGAAGGACGGCCAATGCTCACCTTCACGGTGGGTGTGGGCGGGAAGAAGCCCTCCGGGACAAGTCCCTCCACCACTTCGTAGGCGACGGAGACGAGTCCGTCACCCAACCGGGCCAGGTGTCCTTCGAGCAATCCGCGGTAGTGGTCATCCACCCAGTCGCGGAAGAAGCGATCCGGAACACCGAGGACGAGCGCCCCGTCACGGACCTCCAGCGCGCGAACCCGGTCCAACCACTGGAGCGCGTACTGACGGCCTTCCTGACGGATGGCCTCCAGCATCTTGTTCCAGAGAATTCCAGCACTTGGAATGGAGGGTGCGGCCTGAGCGAGGGCGTTCAAGTGTGTCTCAACCGTGCAAAGCGGAGGGAGTTGCGAGCGTCTGGCGGTGCTAACAGACGCTTCCGGGTGGATCAAGCTACCGACCCAAAGCGGCGCCGTTGAAGGATCTTTTCCAGGTCCGGATGATCGGCAACGGCCATGCCGCCCCGGCGCGATTGTGGAGATCCGCCCGACGCCCCCCAACCGCTGGGGTTCCCCTGTCCCGACTTGACTGTGGGTACGGAATGCAAAAGGGCGCGGTTTCGCGCGTGCGCGCCCTCAGGGGCTCCCGGTGGATCCGCTGGAGGGCACCACGCCCAGCGCTTCGTGGCTCTGGGCATCCAGCTCCGGGAAGCAGAGGTGACACGGCCCCTGGGGCAGTCCGCCGACGCGCGCGAAGCCCCGCGCATCCGTGCGTCCCTTGCGCTGGGTGCCGTCCGCGAGGATGACGATGAAGCGCTCGTTGGCGATGGGCATGTCGTTCTCTCCCACCAGTTCGAGCTCCACCCAGCCCTCTTCCAGGGGGCACGCCTGCACCGCGGCACTGTTGTCTTCGAGGCCCATGTCCTAGGTCCCTCCGTTACTGAAGCGCTGTCGTGTCTGGGCGTTGCGTTCTTCGCGCTGCTTCCTACGAGTCGCCTCCAGGTGCAGGCGGCGCATCCGCTCGTGTGGCTCGGTGACGTCCGCGTCATCGAGCATCTGCCGGGCCCAGTGCAGCTCGGGACGTGACTCGAAGTCGAGCCCGTGCATCGCCGTCACCTCCAGGTACCAGGTGAGGCCCTGCCTGGACGTGAGCGAGCGCGCCTTCGCCTGACTCATGCCCTCTCTCACGTGCGCCGCGAGCGCCATGTCGTCCAAGGCTCTCAGTTCCTCGGGGAAGTGGCGCCGCAAGTGCTCGCGCAGGTCCGCTTCGAAGCGCTGCTCCGAGACGGCGCCGAGCGCGCTCAGCTGGTTCTCTCGAATGGTCAGCATGGGCGAGGGCATCCGTTAGAGCGTGGACTCCGCTTCGGAGCTGGGGAGCTTCGAGTCGGGAGGCTTCGAGTCGGGAGGCTTCGAGTCGGACACGGGGAGCTTCGGCTTCGGAGGCGCCTTGTGGTGCTGCGCGCCGGAGAGCTTTCCGGTGACGGTCCGCGCGCCGAGGGGGTTCTGCTGTTTCATCGCATCGTCCCGAGTGGCGAAGACCTCGAAGCTCTCGTCGCTCACGTAGCGCACGGGGATGCCGCCGGGGCGCTCGTCGGTGGCCCACAGTTGAGCGAAGGCGAGCAGCTTCGCGTCGAAGGCGCCCCAGTCCCAGACCTTCTCCTCGCTCTTGTACGCGTCGCGGCTCGCCGGGTTCACGCTGATGCGGATCTCCTCCACGTCGTGGGCCCACTCGACGAGCCCGTGGATGTGGGCCTCGATGTAGGGGATGGCGGCCTTCTTCTGGGCCGCCTTGCGCAGGCCGTCGTTCTGTCCCCGCCCGGCGGCGTAGAGCTTCAGGTGGTCTTCCTGGAAGCGCAGGCCGCTGATCTGCTTCAAGAGGGTGAACGGGTGGGTGGGCGTGCAGAGGTCGTCGGGGAACACGCCCACGCTGAAGGTGTCGTTGTGCGTGAGGGTGATGCGCCGCCAGAGGTGGGGCTTGAGGATGTAGGCCGCATCGCCGTACTTGGGGCACGCGCCGGACGTCGTCTGCGCCAGGTTGATGGCGGCGTACTTGGGTCGGCGTGCGCGGTCGAAGCCAGGGGACTCGCAGGGGGTCTGGTACTGGACCTTGAAGCGCTCGGCGTTGTCGCGAGGCACCGAGTCCGTGCTCGCGCCCACGCGCTGCTTGCCCGTCTTGAAGAAGATCTCCCAGTACTGGGCCAGGTGCGCCGGCAGCTTCGTGCCCCGGTCCACCGCGTCGATGACCTTCTCCAGGTCATCGCAGTTGAGGTTCGCCGTGAGCTGGAACTGCACCAAATCCCGGCCGAAGTTCTCGACGGTGTAGTCCGTGGAGCCCGTGGTGTTGAAGGCCGTCAGGGCCTCGGTGGCGAGGGCGTGGTCGCGCGTCACGCGCTCGATGGTGTTGATGCGCGCGCGGACCAGCACCAGGCGCTCCTCGGGCGTGAGCTTCAGGAACTGGGCGTCCTTCGGGTCGAAGCAGGCGTGGAAGTAGTACTGGTAGAAGAAGGGAAAGGACCGAGGCTTCTGGACGATGGCCTCGATGAGCACCGACTCGTGGGCCTCGAAGTAGCCGCCGAACTGCTTCGTCACGCCCCGGAAGGACTTGAGCCCTTCCTCGAAGTGGACCCTCCCTGGCCCCCCGGGCTTGCCGTCGTCTCCGTCTTCGGGCGGCACGGCGATCTTCTCGGTGATGTGGACGAACCAGGCCGCGTCCGCGATGAGCTGCTCGCGGAACTCCTGCTTGCGTCCCTCCGCCAGCTTCACCCTGTCCAGCCGCTCATCGGTCAGGAACAGCAGTCGCTCTGGCAGGAACTTCTTGTTGTTGAGGACGCGGTGGATTTCGAGCGTGTCCGCGTCGTGGACAATCTGCTCGTTGAGGTCCCCCAGCCTCGGGGGCTTGGGCTCATCCGTGCGAGCGGTGTTCTTCGCGTCGCCCTTCTTCGCGGAGCGGCTGTCCACCTTGCTCACGGTGATGACCTTCGGGACGGAGACGCCCTTCTCCTCCGGGGGCTTCGGCTTCTCCTTGCGCTCGTCGTCGTTCTGCTCGTTCTTGACGATCATCCTCGCGACGTAGGCGGCGTACTCGTTCCCGTAGCCGGACTCGCGCAGGTAGTAGAAGCAGTTGCGCGCGCTCTCATGCTCCCAGACGTCCTTGCCTGAGCTGGCGCGGGCGCAGTCATGCATGCCGATGCCGTAGGCGATGGCGGCGATGTCCACCTCATCCAGCTCGGGCTCGGGCATCCGCGCGAGGGCTTCGTCGCGTTGCCCGTCGTCATTGGCTGGTTTGGTGCGCAAGCTCTCCGGTCGCGTGTCCCCGGGCAGGAAGCGCGGCTGGCCATGGCGCAGGTAGAAGTTCGCCATGGCCATGCCGAGTATCAGGCTGCGCGCGATGTGCTGGTGGTTGTGGTGGAAGTCGGGAACGTTCTGCTCGTAGTGCGCCAGGAGCGTGTTCATGTCCTGGCGCTGGAACTGGAAGAAGGTGGGCTGGAAGCCCTCCGCGGGCACGCGCTTGAGGAGGCTCTGCGTCCGGTCCGTCTGGATGGCCTCGGAGGTGTCTGGATGGAGTCGGGGCTCCAGCGTGAAGCCGCCCTTCTCCACATAGGTGGAGTACTTGGAGACGAACCCGCCTCCCTTGGGCTTCCGGGGTGAGGGAACGCTCGACGACTCACCGAGCACCTCCCAGAGGGTCCGTCCTTCGTCCACCAGGGTCATCAGGCTCTCGGCGCGCTCGCCGTTGATGACCGTCAGCGCGCTCGGGCTGGTGTGGATGAAGCACTTGGTGAAGTCCCGGTCGTTGTTCGTCGCGAGCAGCAGGGCCGTCTTGAGCTTCTTCTTCCGGCTGCTCTTCGTGCTCATCAGCGACTTCTTGAGGATGACGTCCGAGTCGCTCTTCTTCGTGGGCTCGGGAGGCTTGCGCTCCTTCCGGGCAGACGACTCGCCCCCGAGCGGAGGCGGTGGCTGGGCCAGGGGCGCGGGCGGAAAGAGGGGCTCGAGCGCCCTCAACATCTGTCCCCGCAGCAGGTCGCAGCTCGCGCTGGTGATGAGGCCGAGCGGGTTCGCGGAGAGCGTCTGCCCCGCGCGCATCAGGGCCCGGGCGAACTGGATGACGTAGAGGCCGCAGTTGTAGCCATCCTCCTGACGCTCGACGTCCGCGGAGGTCGTGAAGTCGAGCGCCCGGGAGAGATAGCCCTTCGCGTGGAGCTTCTGGATGAGGGCCCGGGCCGCGCCCGCGTTGCTCTCCCCCAGGGAGTCGTAGTGCACGAAGGCGCGGGTCGCCGCGGAGAAGACGAGCAGGCTCCAGTGGGTCTCCTCGGTGTTGACGGGAAAGAGGAGCACCGGCGCGTCCTTCGGCAGCCGGGTGGTCGCCAGGTCCAGGTGCCGCGCGGCGCCCAGCTCCGCGCCCAGGGAGTTGCCGAAGGCCTCGTCATCCCCGTCCTTGCCCGCCTTGACCACGGAGGGGGAAATCCACATCACCTGGTGGGCGTTCAGCGCCCCCAGCCCGTCGTCGTAGCCGGTGACGCCGTGGTCGATGAGGGTGTCCGTCATCCAGCCGGTGTCTTCACGCAACTGGAAGAGGTCGTAGCGGCTCAGGAGGTTCCGCGTGGCGCGCAGAACGGTTGCGTCACTGTCGATGTAGAGAATCCACTCGTGGGCCATGAGGGCTTTCGCGGGC
Organism: Myxococcus llanfairpwllgwyngyllgogerychwyrndrobwllllantysiliogogogochensis; assembly: GCF_006636215.1. Classification (GTDB taxonomy): domain Bacteria; phylum Myxococcota; class Myxococcia; order Myxococcales; family Myxococcaceae; genus Myxococcus; species Myxococcus llanfairpwllgwyngyllgogerychwyrndrobwllllantysiliogogogochensis. The sequence goes on from NZ_VIFM01000377.1 coordinate 6,769, forward strand.
GCGATGTTGGACGGTGAAGGTCAGGAGCCGTGGATGGCGATGAGCTGGGTGCGCGTGCGGTCGTCGACGGTGGTGACGCGCTCGTACGCGTCGTCGTCACACGCGAGCAGGTCCTCCGGTGTCAGCTCCAGGCCGCAGTGCTCGCGCTTGAAGGCGATGACGGCGACGGCGAGCTCGTCCTCGTCCCCTTCGACGTCCAGGTAGCCCAGGTTGATGAGCCGCTGGCGCACGCCGCTGGCCTCCGTGGCCGGGTCCAACCGGCTCAGCTTCAACTCGTAGCGCTCCTCCCCTTCCAGCTCGAGCGTGGCCTGCTGGCTGCCCGGCATGACCCAGAACGTGACGTCCCCGTCGGGCCCGGTGGTGCCGGAGAGGGCCTCACCGTCGACCTCCAGGAGGTACCGGGCGTCCTTTCGGGGCTCCGAGCCGCTCAGGAGCCGCACCTGGACCTGCACGGGCACGCCCTTGCGGCGGAAGCGGTAGCGTTTGCCCGTCTGGGCGGCGTGGCGGACCTGCTGGAGGGCGGGAATCGTCAGGACGTCGCCGGCCAGGAGCACATTGGGGTCCTGGCGCAGTTCACGGAGTTCAGCGTTACCCGGGTCATTCCAGATGGCCTCGGGGAGCAGGCCGTAGCGAGCCGCGATGTCATTCAAGCACTCATGTTCCTGGGCGACATGCACCTGGGGCATCGCCCGACTCTAACGCGGCGCGAAAGGTCGTTTGAGCGCATTGCAGGGCTTGGCGGAAGTTCCGAGCCCCGGGGTGATCGGCCGGGCGGCCTGGACTTCCGTTTCCGGACCCATGTAGGCAGGCAGGCGCCCCCTCTGTGGGCAGGGGGCGACGGTTTCGTTCCCAGGATCGGGAAAATGGGGCGGGTGGAGGTGATCCTCCGTTGACTTACCCTGGAAATGGGGTATGCCCCCGGCCCTTTCCCTAGTTCAGGTCGCGCCGGAGCAGCAGGAGGCGCCGCCTTCATCATCAAGGAGTTCGAGCCGTGTCCAAGCGCACGTACCAGCCGTCGAAGCTGCGCCGCAACCGCACCCACGGGTTCCGCAAGCGCAACGCCACCAAGTCCGGCCGGGATGTCCTCAAGCGCCGCCGCGCGAAGGGCCGCAAGCGGCTGGTCGTGTCGGCTGCGAAGAAGTAAGCGAGTCCGCGTGTGAGGGCCGAGGGTGCGACGCCGGGGCAGCAGGGCCCGGCAGACCAGCGCTTCCCCAAGGCCCTTCGCCTGCTCAGCAGGCGTGAGTTCCTCGAGGTACAGGACGGTGGGCAGAAGCTCCCCTCCGACTGTCTCCTCGCTCTCTACAAGCGCAATGGCCGGACGTACTCCCGTGTTGGCCTCACCGTGTCGAGCAAGGTGGGAAACGCGGTGGTACGGGCGCGCCTGAGGCGGGTGCTGCGGGAGTTGTTCCGCAAGCGCCGCATGCAATGGCCCCCGGGCCTGGACGTTGTGTTGGTGGCGCGCTCGTCCGCGAAGGAAGCCTCCTTCGTGGCTCTGTCCCGCGCCTTCGACGGTGTCACCCGTAAGCTGCAGCGGCTCCCGCCGGCCGCCGAGCCGAAGCCGAAGGAGCCTCCCAGATGAGCCCGCTCGCCTTCGCCATCTCGCTGCCCATCCGGTTCTACCGGAAGTTCCTCGGGCCGCTCTTGCCGAAGGTGTGCCGCTTCCACCCCTCCTGCTCCACCTACGCCATGGAGGCGCTGGAAAAGCACGGAGGCCTCAAGGGCTCCTGGCTCACCCTGTGGCGCTTGATGCGCTGCCAGCCTTTCCACCCCGGTGGCATCGACCCGGTGCCGTGACGGGGCTTCCACCCCTTGCCGCACCCTCCCCCGAGGGGAGGGACCTCTATGAACGATCCGCTTTCGCCCCAGTCGAACGACTCCCAGAAGCGGCTGCTGGTCGCCCTGCTGCTCTCCTTCGCCGTCACCGCCGGATGGATGTTCCTCTTCCCGCCCCCGCCGGCCGCCCCCGGCGCCGACGACGCGGGTGTGACGACCACCGGCACGACGCAGGATGCGGGCACCACGGCCCAGGCCGCCCTCCCGCCGTCCGGTGA
>NZ_VIFM01000378.1 GCF_006636215.1 Myxococcus llanfairpwllgwyngyllgogerychwyrndrobwllllantysiliogogogochensis
GCGCATGACCTCGCCGCCGAAGCGCGTCGCGAGCTTCTCGCCGCGCTCCAGCGTGCGGTTGGCGATCGCCAGGCCCTTGGGGTTCTTGGCCGCGAAATGGGTGGCGGCGAGTTCGATCATCTCGCCCGCGCCCACGAAGAGGATGCGGATCTCGGTCAGGTCTTCGAACAGCTGCCCGGCCAGGCGCACGGCGGCGGCGGCCATGCTGATGCTGTGGGCGCCGATCTCGGTGCTGGTGCGCACTTCCTTGGCGACGGCGAAGCTGCGCTGGAAGAGCTGGTTGAGCGTGGTACCCAAAGCGCCGGCCGTCTCGGCCGCGCGCACCGCGTCCTTCACCTGCCCGAGAATCTGCGCCTCGCCCAGCACCATGGAGTCCAGGCTGGAGGCCACGCGGAACAGGTGGATGAGGGCCGCCTCGCCGCGGTGCTCGTACAGGTGCTCCAACGCCTCTTCACCGCCGAGCGCCTGGAGCTCCATCACCGCGCGCTCCCGAGCCACCAGCCCGTCCGGCGCGGACAGATACACCTCCACGCGGTTGCAGGTGGACACCCAGAGCACCTCCACCGGCGACTGGGCCAGCCGCTGGAGCACCTCCACCTGACGCGTCTCGGACAGGGCCAACCGCTCGCGCACCACCAGGGGCGCCGTACGGTGGGACAGGCCAATGCAGACGAGCTCCATACTCAGGGAATCCTCAGGGCGGCCGCCGTGCTCGTCGTCACGTCGTACGAAGTGAGGAACGACACCAGCACCAGACAGAACCCCGCCATGGTCAGCAACGCCACCCGGCGCCCCCTCCAGCCCGCGAAGATGCGCGCGTTGACGAGCGCGGCGAAGACGGCCCACGCCACCACCGTGGCAATCGACTTGCCGTCCCACTGCCAGCCCACCGTCGTGGCGACGAAGAACGCCCCCGTGGCCAGGGTGATGGACAGCGCGATGAAGCCCCACACCACCAAACGCCGATTGAGGGTGTCCAGGAACTCCAGCGACGGCAGCCGGGAGAAGAGCAGGCCGAAGCGCTTGGCGCGCACCTGCCGCTCCATCAACAGGTACATGACGCCCACGCCCGCGGCCACCGCGAACGCCGCCAGCCCCAGCAACGCCAGGGTGATGTGCAGCGGAAGCAGCGGCTGTCGCACCCCCGGCGGAAGCGGCGACTGCCCTCCGTGCATCAAGAGCCCGGGTATCAGCACCGTCACCGCCAGCGGGGTGAGGAACGCGCCGATGACGGGGCGGCGGTAGCGCACATCCAACGCCAGGAAGATGGCCAGCAACAGGAAGGCCAGCGTGGAGAAGCCCTGGGCCATCCCCACGGGGCGGCCGGACTGGGCCCCCAGCAGTTCGAACAGGGCCACCCCGTGCAGCACGAGCCCCCCACCCACCAGTACGCGCCCGGCCATGGCCAGCGCGTCCGACTGGCGGACCAGGTAGGCCAGATAGGCCACGGCGGCGATGCCGTAGGCGTGGCAGGCGAGCGATACGAGCGTGTGGCTCATGGATTCAGGCCATAACCGTGACAGACGAGCGAATCAGCCCATCTTGTTGAGAAGGAACGCCGCCAACAGGTCGGTCTCCGAATCGGGTTTCTTGCCCGCCGCCTCCGGCTTCGGCGCCCCGGAGGGCACCTCCGTCACATACCCTGGAACGACCTCGTAGGCGGACTCCCCCACCAGCACCGAGTCGGCCATCTGCTCGGCCCCCAGGCGGGAGAGCTGCTCCTCGGTCTTCACCTTGGCCACCAGACCGTGGGTGTCCTCGCCCGACACGAGTTGCAGGAAATGCACGGCGGGAGAGACGGCGAAGGCGGTGCCGCCCTCGGCCATGACCACCAGCCGGCCATCCCGCACGTCCGCTTTGTCGGCCAGTGCCCACTCCTCGAGCTGGGACTGGGGCAGAAAGAGCTTCGTCACGCCCGCCAGCCTACACCAGCGCCGGGCTTCTATGGGGAGCCGTTCGGAATGACGGGTGAAACCCCCGCTTGTCCACCGCATCATTTCTGGCAGATCGGCTGACGGTCCGCCGATTCTTGCAGGCTCCCGGGGCACGTACTAGACGACGCGCCGTGCAGGCCGGAGAGGGCCCGAAGGAGACACCATGGCAGGCGACAACGTGAAGGCGGTCGGAGATGGCGACTTCAAGCAGCTGGTGCTGGACTCCCAGGAGCCCGTGCTGGTGGATTTCTGGGCGACCTGGTGCGCGCCGTGCCGCGCCATCGCCCCGTCCATCGACGCGCTCGCCACCCAGTATGGCGGTCAGGTGAAGTTCACCAAGATGAACATCGACGACAACCAGCAAACGCCGCAGGACTACGGCATCCGGTCCATCCCCACGCTGCTGCTCTTCAAGGGCGGCAAGGTCGTGGAGCAGATTGTCGGCGCCGTCCCCAAGGCGCGCATCGAAGACGCCATCAAGAAGGCGCTGTAGGCCGCTTCGCCGGGCCTGTGCGCACGTGAGGACCTCGAGTCCCACGTCGCGCCTCGCCCGGCCTTGTTGTCACCCCAAGGGCACTGTCGCCCTCTCGCGCTGTCCGGTCGTGGGATGAGTTCCAGCGTCCCCCCGAGCGCCTCTGGCCGGCGTGATGCCCGCCCCGTTCGTTCCACGGACTGACTCCACGAAGCATGGCTTGTCAGCGGATCCTTCTCGCGAGCCCGGAACCGTTGGAGCAGCGGCTTTGCCCTGCCGCGGCACTGACTCAATCCAACCCAACACCCGAATCGACTCGCGCGACGTTGTCGTGACGAGCCTTCAGCGATTTCTCAGACTCCGCGTCATTTTCACCCCTGCGGACAAATACAGCGCGGATACCGAATGCTCGTCCGCCACGCCTGCGGGAAACACGTATCCCTTTGCAGTCTTGTCATCAATTTTCCGCGCGGGTTTTGCGAGTCAGACGAGACCCCTCCCTGGTTGTATTGACAGCGTTGACATCCACCGCCAAATAGGCGCATTGGAAGCCTTGTTTGTTTTGACTGTTTTCACGGGAGTTTTCATGGCACGACCACGTAAGGAGTTGTCGAAGGTCCCCCTGACCCCCGCATTGGTGAATTGGGCGGAAGCGCTTGGCGATGCGATTGGCCGAGGCGTCCTCCGGGCGATGAACCAGGGCATTCCCACGGGTGGCAACAGCAACGGCATGGCGGCAAGCCGTCGCCGCGGCCGTCCGCCCAAGGCTCTTGCGGGCAACATGGTGGCATCAGACCGGCGCTGCACCATGCCGGACTGCACGCGGGAGCAGCGCTCGAAGGGACTGTGTTCAGCGCATTACCAGGCGGAGCGGCGACGCCTGCTGGCGGGTGGCAAGCCCGCCTGAGACAGGCGGTTCGCGGTGGCGCCCACGGCCCTGGGCGAGCCGCTCCTCAATCCGTGTCTCCAGCAAATCCCCCCCACCCTTCCATGGCTGGCCGACCCTCGGAGTGGGGTGTCAGGCGTTATTTGGCCTGCCAGGGGTCCGCTTCGGTGCTCGTCGCCTTGAGCAGCTCCCACGCCGAAAGGACATCCACCACGCGCTCCAGTTCGTTGGGCAGCGAACGCGCCCGCTGGGAGTGCAGGTAGTCTTCCGCGAAGGCTCGCAGCCGGGCCCCCACGAAGAGCCGCGCCAGGGCGACCTCCGTCTGTCCACTGAAGTCGAGGAAGCGGATGCCGAAGCCGCTGCGTCCCTCGGGGCCGTCCTCACGCTCCTCCCGGACGATTTCCGCCCGCGCCCGCACCGGCGAGGCGCCTGGCTCCAGCGAGAAGCTCACGCCCAGCACCGTGCCCATGGGCAGGTAGAAGGTGCTCTCCAGGAAGGCCCCGCTGACGCTGACGTTGATGGAGGCCAGGCTCGCCGCGAATCTCCGCCCGCCTTCCGCGTCATCCACCCAGACCTCGAAACGCGTCGTCAGCTGAGCCCGAGGAAACTCCCGGTGCTCCGGCTCCCCCTGGTTGCGCTCGATGAGGGGCGAGAACGTCGGCAGCGACGCCGCCGGTTTTCGGACCTCGTCCTTCACCACGACGGGGGCCCGCGCCACGGGCGCTGGCGCCGGGGGCTTCACGTCCCTCGCCGCCACGGGAATCTCCGCCACGCGGACACTCCCACTCACCTTCTGCCCGACCTTCCTCTGCATGCCTGACCTCCACCGGCCCGAGAGGGACTCGCCCTCCCCCCGGAATTGGTGGGGTGATTCATACACCACCCGCGAGCAGCCGCCGAGCGCTCCTCGCCGTCCTTCGCTTCGGAGCACCGGTTCGAGCGTCGCGGCTCGCGACGTCTCAGAACATGTGACGCCGCATGCTGATGTTCACCAACAAGCCAATGCTGAGCATCACGGACATCATGGAAGACCCGCCATAACTCATCAGCGGCAGGGTAATTCCCGTCACGGGGAGCAGGCCGATGACCATGCCGATGTTCTCGAACACCTGCCAGAAGAGCATGGCGACGACGCCCACGGCCACGAAGGCGCCGAACCTGTCCCGGGCGTTGAACCCCACACCCAGGCCGAAGATGAAGATGGCGCCGTAGAGGACGAGCAGGAGCGTGCACAGCACGAAGCCGTGCTCCTCCGCCCAGACGGAGAAGATGAAGTCGGTGTGCTGCTCGGGCAGGAAGCGCAGGCCCGTCTGGGTGCCCTCGCGCCAGCCCTTGCCGGACACACCGCCGCTGCCCACCGCGATTTTCGACTGGGCCGCGTGGTACCCGCTGCCGCGCAGGTCCGCCTCCGGGTCCAACCAGCCGGAGATGCGCTGACTCTGGTGCTTCTTCAGGTGGTGCCGGACGATGGTGGGCCTGGGCTCCGGCACGTCGCGCACGTAGTCGTTCCAGATGACGATGGCGCCCGCGAGGATGGCCGCGACGAGCGTGGCCACCAGGTACCAGCGCACCTTGCCGAAGAGGATGACGGTGAGCGAGGACAGGCCAATCATCAGCGCGGTGCCCAGGTCCGGCTGGACGAGCACGAGGACGAAGGGCACGCCCACGACGAGGACCGGCTTCCACAGACGGACCAGTCCGTAGGACGGCTCATTGGGGCGGAAGTCGTCGTGGTAGACCTTGGCCAGCATCAGCACGACGCCAATCTTCATGAACTCCGCGGGCTGGAGGCGGAACGGGCCGATGACGAACCAGCTCTCCGCGCCCTTGGCCGTGTGGCCGATGAAGCGCAGCGCGATGAGCGCCAGGATGTTGGCGACGTAGATGGGCATCGCCATGCGCTGAATCCAGCGGTAGTCGACCAGACACACCACCAGCACGGCGACGACGCCCAGCCCCAGATAGAGCGCCTGGCTGGACCACACCGGCGCGAGCGGAGGACGCGACGCCGAGGCGAGGTTCCAGATGCCCAGGAGCGACACGCCCAGCACGCAGATGATGAGGCCCCAGGGAACGTGGGGCACCATCCGCCGCTCAATCCGGAGTTGCATGGGTGTCCTCCAAGGCCTCTTCGTCGCCCGGCAGCAGCTTCGGGGGCTTCACCCCGCGCGTCAGGGCCGCCTCGTCCGGAGACGGCGCGCGCAGCACCGAGGGGGTGTAGGGCTGATTGGGACGCGGAGGCGGCGCCGAGGCGTCCAGCTTCTTCAGGTCCAGGTACTTCTGGATGACGGCCATCGCCGTCGGCGCGGCATCCACGCCACCGTGGCCACCATGCTCGTTGAGCACGACGACGGCGATCTCCGGCTTGTCCGCCGGGGCGAAGCCCGCGAACCAGGCATGGTCTCTCTCGAAGTAGCTCATCTGGTGCGTCCTGAGGCGGATGGCGCCCAGGCGCGCCACCTGGGCGGTGCCCGTCTTCGCCGCGACGAGGACGTCCAAGTCGCGCATGCCCTTGAGGCGTGAGCGGTAGGAGGTGCCGCCCGGCTCGTGGGCCACCTTCACCAGGCCCTCGATGACGGACTTCAGGTGCGCCGGGGGAATTTCCACCCGACGGACGACCTCCGGCTTGAACTCCTGGACCACCTGCCCGTCCAGGTTCTCCAGCCGCTGGACCATCTGCGGCTTGTAGAGCGTGCCGCCATTGGCGATGGCCGCGTACATCAGCGCGAGTTGGAGCGGCGTGACGTTGTTGTCGCCCTGGCCGATGGCGCTGTTGAGCGCCATGCCCTTGGTGTAGCCGCCCGGCGAGGCTTTGTCGTGGTACGCGCTGGTCGGCATGATGCCCGGCACTTCCGCCACCACGTTGATGCCGGTGGGGCTGCCCAGGCCCAGCGACTTGCCCATCTCTCCAATCGGGTCCAGGCCGATGGTGTCCGCCACCTTGTAGAACCACGTGTCACACGAGCTCTTCATCGCGTCCAGGCCGTTGACCGGACCGTGGCCTCGGTCCAGGTGGCAGCGCCAGGTGCGCGCGCCCAGGCGGTAACCACCCGGGCAGTTCACCACCGTCTCCGGACGGAAGGCGCCGGACTTGAACGCCGCGAGCGCGGTGACGACCTTGAACGTGGAGCCCGGGCTGTAGTGCTCCGCGGCCACGCGGTTGACCATGGGCTCCAGCGGGTCTCTGGACAGCTGCGCCATCTGCGTGGGCGTCACGCGACCCGTCAGGAGGTTGGGGTCGAAGCCGGGCCGCGACACCAGCGCGCGGATGAAGCCCGTGTGCACGTCGATGGCGACGACAGCGCCCGTCACGCCAGGGAAGGCGCGCTCGGCCTCTTCCTGCAGGCGCATGTCGATGGACAGGACCACGTTGCTGCCCGCCTGGGGCTGCACCACGGCGTTGTCGCCCAGCTTGACGTTGAGCTCTTCAATCTTCTGGCCGCGCGCGTTGACCACTTCCTTGCGCACGCCGTCCCGGCCGCGCAGGCGCTGCTCGAAGTAGCGCTCCAGGCCGCGACGACCGATGTAATCCCCCAGCGCGTAGCGCGAGCCGTCGCCGTTGAGGCGCTCCAGCTCCTCCTGGGTGATTTCGTTCATGTAGCCCAGCACGTGCGACAGCACCGTGTTGGTCCGGTAGTGGCGGTGCGGCACGGGGGCCACTTCCACGCCGTCCAGGATATCGCGGCGGGCGGCCAGCCGGTCGTACTCGTCCCGCGTCAGGTCCACGCGCACCGGCACGGGCTGGAAGGGCGCGTTGCGCCGGCCCTGCCGCACCAGGTCCTCCACCTTCTTCGCCTGGTCGGCGTCCCACTGGAGCAGCTCCGCCAGCCGGGGGATGACCTGCTCGGAGCAGTCGGTGCAGAAGGCGGGTGTGACGACGGCGTCGAAGGACGGGCGGCTGTCGACGAGGATGGTGCCGCGCGCGTCCTTGATGACGCCGCGGTCGGCGCGCAGGCGCACCTCCTTGACGAAGTTGGCCACGCTCTTGGCGGAGTACTCCTCGCCCCGGGTGATTTGCAGCCGGTAGAGCTGGATGGACAACACGCCCAGCAACACCGTCATGGCCAGGCCCAGCCACAGGAAGCGCCGGCGCAGCTCGCGGCCCGGCGTCGTGTTGCCCAGCGTCGGAGGCGTCACCTCAGCAACCCCGCCGGACGGTCCTGCGCCGCCTCGAAGCGCCGCAGCAACGGGAAGAGCGCCAGGGCCGCGGCTCCGGTGAGCGCCACCTGCACGGGCAGCCCCGCCAGCACCGGCCCCGTGCCACCGTCCTTCACCGTCAGCCAGGTGAAGAAGGTCGCCAGAAGGCCGTGCCCCACGTCCGCGCCCATCGCGAACAGCGCGAAGGACAGGCCGCCTCGCACGTCCACGAAGGTCGACACGAGCCGCCCCACCAGGAAGGTGAAGACGGCGAGGAAGGTGAACAGCCCCGTGGGCTGGCCACTCATCAAGTCCAACAGGTAGCCCACCGCGAACGCGGAGAAGGCGCCTTCCAGCAGCGTGGCGCGCAGGGCGAGGAACGCCACCAGCACCACGGTGACGTCGATGCGGCCCAGCACCAGGCCCGCCTGCTTGACGACCACGGACTCCAACGTGAGCAGCGCCAGCGCGATGCCCACCGTCACCAGGAACTTCATTTCGACGCACCCTCCGCCGCGCTGCCCTGCGCCATCGCGCTGTAGGGACTGCCCACCACCAACACCTCTTCCAGCTTGCTGGTGTCCACCGCCGGCACGATGTCCCCACCCTGGAACATGCCGTGTTCCTTCTTCTCTAGATGGGTCACCCGGCCCACCACCAGCCCCGGTGGGTAGATGCCATCCGTGCCCGAGGTGATGATGAGGTCTCCGTCGTCCACGTCCTCGGTGCGCAGCATGTTCTCCAGCTTCAAAGGTCCGCTGCCAGCACCCGACGCCGTGCCCCGCGCCCTGGAGCGCTGCACCCGCACCGCCACCCGGCTCTGGGAGTCCGTCACCAGCGCCACGTCCGAATAGCTCCCCGTGGCCCGGATGACCTGTCCCACGATTCCATCCGGCGTCACCACCGACATGCCCCGGAAGACGCCCTCCTTCTCCCCCGCGCTGATGCGCACCGACAAGAGCTTGGCCACCGGATTGACGCCCACCACCCGCGCCGGAATCTCCGGCCCCGCCGCGGCCTCCGCGTAGCCCAACAGCTTGCGCAACCGCTCGTTCTCCGTGCGCGACTCTCCCAACGCCTGGACCGAGGCCCGGAGCTGGAGGTTCTCCAACCGCAGGGCGTCATTCTCCTGCCGCACCCCGCGCAAATCCAGGTAGTGCCGCACCGCCGACACCGAACCCTCGATGGAGGCCGTGAGCACCTGCTGGACGGGCGACGTCACCGCGATGACCGCCCGGTCGATGGGGTTGGGGTCCCTGCCCTTTCGCCCGCTCAGCAGGAAGGCGACCAGCGGGTAGAGCAGCAGGACGCCGACCATGAGGGGGCGCCGATATCGCTTGAGGAGCGACAGCACAGAGGGGAATTCCGGGGTGGGAGGGAAGTGCGG
>NZ_VIFM01000379.1 GCF_006636215.1 Myxococcus llanfairpwllgwyngyllgogerychwyrndrobwllllantysiliogogogochensis
ACAGGGTGGGGCCCGTGGGAACGACCTATCGGCGGGTGGCGCTGACGGGGACGTGCCCGGCCGGTTGCACAGGGGTTCAGCTCTACTGGGAGACGGAAGTCGTAGCTGCCGACGTGGGGAAGCGGCTCTACTTCGACGCCGTGTCGCTCCGGAAGATGGTCACCTTCGACCTGCTCGCCGCGAACACGCTGAAGACGTCGAACTACGCGGAGGATGGCAACGGCATCCCCATGGCAGGGGCGAAGCTCGACAACGTGGGGACGACGCTCAAGGTCGCCTCGAACAACGTCCAGGTGGGGCGCTACTACCTGAGCGACGGTTTCTTCCGCTCCGTTCAGGCCCTCGCGGACACGGGGAGCCGCATCTACTACCGCGGCAACAACGAGGGCGTGCCGAACATTGACCGCCTCAACATCCAGGTCCTCGAAGGGTACGCCATTGCAGGGGCGGCGGGTGGGGCGGCCGCCTTCACATGGGCGCACTACCGGGCCACCATTCAGCCCGATTCGCCAAGCGACAATCTCGACGCGTTGCGCTTCATGGAGGTTGGTTTCTACTGGGCGTTTGGGGACATTCACCCGCCAAATTTCCTCTACACCACGACCGTCCCCATTGCAGACCGCAAGTACCAGAACGGGGCCTGGGATGGTGACGGAGCCAACGCGACGAGCGCGGGCTTCACGTTCGTATTTGGCGACAAGTTCAACCGCCTGCGCGACTCCCTCGTCAACAAGCTGCTCTACCTCAAGGTGTCCTTGCACAACGCGCAGGGGCATAGTGCAGAGCGATGGTTCTTCCCTCCGAACGCCTACAACGAGGACATGGTTCGCCGCGTGACGGGGCCTGCGTCCACGCCCTCTGGAGGGAGCGGTGGCGGTGGCTCCGGGCATGGAACCTGCGTGGCGCCTTGGGAACCGGTGTTGCTCGGCGATGGTACGGAGCTGCCCGCCGAGATGCTCAAGCCCGGCATGCGGGTGCTCACGATGCACGAGGGCAGGACGGACGGGGGCGTGTTCGAGGTGACACACGTCAGCCGCCATCATGCCGCGCGCTGCAAGCTCGTGATGATGGATGGTCGCGTGCTCGTCGTGACGCCGGACCATCGCTGGCGCACGGTGACACGCGGCTGGGTTCGCACGGATGAGCTGCGCTCCCGGGAGCTGATTGACGGATTCGCACCAGGACGGGTGGCGCGTGTTGAACCGGCAGATGCCGGTGACGTGATGAAGGTGACCGTGCGCTTCGCGAAGACCTACGTCACGAAGGGCCTACTCGCGCACAACCTCAAGCCGCGCGAGTAGATTGGGCCACGCCAAGAAGTCACAGCATCTACATGGGGCAACCCAACGCCCTGGTGATGTGGTGACCGCCGAAGAGACTCAGTCCGTTCAGCTCGTAGTCGGCTCCCTGCTAGGAACGGCGGGAGTCGGTGTTCTTGCGTGGGCCGCGAAGTCCCTCGTCGGGGAGATTCGCGCCCTGGTCGAGAAGGTCGCGCGTCAGGACGAGCGCATCAACGTCCTTGCGGTGGAGCTGGGCGCCATTCGCCGATGGCGTGACGAGTTCAGCTCGGGCCTCCCCGCCCAAGTTCGGCAGACCGTGGAGCTGGAGCTGTTGCGCATGGCTCGGGCCGGGGAGGGCGACTCCTGATGCCTCGGACGAACTTCAAGCGCGTCGACCTGGACCGTGTCTACCTGCCGTTCGTCGCGGTCGCCCTTGAGGTCGTCGCGCGCTGCGAGGCCCGGGGCGTCAGGTACGTCGCGACCTACGGCTTTCGCACCTTCGACGAGCAGGCCGAGCTGCGGCGCCTCTACCTCGCGGGCAAGGGGGGCAAGGCATCTGCGGCGGGGCTGTCGGCTCACAACTACGGACTCGCCTTCGACTTCGTGTGTGACGGGGACGAGCGGCCCGGGGTTCAACCCGACTGGCGGCTTCCCGCGTACCGGGTGCTCGGCGAGGAGACAACAAAGGCCGGGCTCGTCTGGGGCGGGCGGTTTGGCGACGCGCCCCATGTGCAGTGGCCGGGCTACGTGAGCGCCCTACAGCTCACCCCGCTACGCACGTTGGCCGAGAGGAGTTCGGTCGCGGCGGTGTGGAAGCAGCTCGAAAACGAACGCGGCTCGTCGGCCTGGCGCGCTGCAAATCCCCCGCTTGCGGCCGAACTGGCACGGCTGGGCTTCTAACTCGGAGGACACATGGTTGATGTTGGAACGGTCGGGCCGAATCCCGAGCAGTTCGAGGCGTTCGCGCAGCTCCTGCTCGACGCGGTGACGAGCCGGAACTACGCGCTGCTCGCGGCCCTCGTGGTGGTGCTGCTGGTGTACCTGCTGCGCAAGTTCGGAGGTGCGTTCATCCCCTTCCTACGCACGGACAGGGGCGGCGCGGTGCTGGTGCTGGGCGTGTCGCTGGCGGGGGCTGTGGCGAACGCGCTGGCCGCTGGTGCGCCGTTCTCCCTGGCCTTGCTGGTGACGGCCCTGAAGGTGGCGTTGACGGCGGCGGGTGGCTTCACGGTCATCAAGCGGCTCGTCTTCGGTACACCCGCGATTGAGCGTGCCGGGCAGGCGGGCGAGCTGGCCGCAGGGCAGGTCGCGGGCAAGGCCGCTGCGATTGCCGTGCTTGAGCAGCTCGACAGGGGCGGAAAGTGAAGCTCGGCGCGCTCGTGCTGGCCCTGCTCGTCACGACTCCTGCGGCGGGCTCCGAGGTCATCAGCGTTGAGCGCGCGCAGCTCTTCCCGGATGGGGCGACCGCAGCCGTCGAGGTTGAGGGCGGCTGCTGGTTGTCCGAGCGTCGTTGCATCCGGACTGCGGCCGAAATTGAGCGGCTGCGCGCAGAGAACGAGTCCCTGCGGCAACAGGCGGGAGACGTGTCCTTCGCTGCTGTTGCCGTGACGCTGGTGCTGGGCCTCGGGGTCGGGTTCACCGTGGCGAAGCTAGCGAACTGAGAGCGGGCGACTGCGGAATCGGCGCGGTTGGTCTGAGACCTCGCTACGCCGTGAAACTGCGGCACTCACCGCAGCCGCCCGCGTGGGACTAAGGCACAGTCGGCTTGTCCGTGCAAAGGGTGTGGCGGGGATGGCGCCTCGCTCGCTCAACGGGCGGCAATCGCAAGGCTCCTGGGGCGTCCGGGACTTGACTGTCTCGGGCGACTTTCTGGCCGATGGGTTCTTCCGGGTTTGCTAGGGTCGGCACGGGAGAATCCGCGTTGCTTCGACCCGTTGCCATTCTTTCACTGCTGGTGGGAGTCGCCGCTTCGGCGCAGCCCCTTCCTGCCCCCCGCGAGCGTCAGGAGCGGCGTGTGGCCCTCTCAAGCGGCCCTGCCGAGCCCGTGCCGGAGCTGCGCGTCGCGGCAGGGATAACCACCCTACTTCTCTTCGACGCCCCTCTCGACCGTGGCTCGGTGGAGCTGGAGGGCCGCGAGCGCTTCCGCCTTGTGGACGTGGGAGAACGAATCCTGGCCCTGGAGCCTGCCGTTGACCTGGGGCCCGGTGAGAGGCTCGGGCTTCGGGTCCGGTTTGCCGGCAGTGTCACGCAGGACCGTGGGGTCTTTGTCCTCGTCTCCCACACGGCACAGGTGGACACACGCGTGGAAGTCTTTCGTCGAAAGGATTCCGTCGAACTACTCCATGCCGAGTTGATGAACACGCGCGCTCAGCTCAATGCACAGGCGCAAGAGCTTCAGACACTTCGGGCGCTACGGGACTCAGGCGGACCTGTCGAACTGATTATGTCCGGAGCATTGGATGATCGAGTGCGAGTAAGTCGCAGCAAAGGGGCGATGAAGACAGGCCCCGAGGAGACGCTCGAGATTGACGGCGCGACGGGCTTTCGAGCCCCCGAATGGGCGGCCATCAGCGTCAAGGTCCGGAACACCGGGAAGAAGTCTTGGGCTCCGACATTGGCCCGCGTCGTGAACTCCAAGAGCGGTCAGAATCTGGGCGTGATTCGCGTGCGCTCGGCATTGCCTCGGGTAGAGCCCGAAGGCGCTGGTCTGGTGGTAATAGAAACCGAGGTCCCTCCGTGGCCACTTGGGGAGGTATGTCGCGTGGACCTGCTCGACAACGACGGCGTCGTGCAGGTCGTCGTTCCTAGGATTGAGTTTTAGTGGGCCCGCCATGCTGACAGTCATTCATCATCCCGCGCAGTTCCCGTCCGGCCATACAGTCCATGGATGGCGTGTCGTGAAACTCGTTGGTGCGGGGGCCTACGGTGCCGTCTACAAAGTGGAGATGAACGGTAAGCACTACGCGATGAAGGTCGCGATGCACCGTGCCACGAGTGGAGACGAGGAGAAGGCGGACGCACGGTTGAGGCGCGAGTTGGGCTGTCTCGTCCATCTTCGCCACCCCAACATCATTGCCTCGCGTGCCTATGGCCGGTGGCCTGACTTCGAGAGCGGCTGGCTATACGTCATCCTCGATTTTGTGGATGGCTACACGCTGGCTGAGTGGGTGGAGAAGGTTCACCCCACTGCGCAGGAGGTCGTCCGCCTCTTCATCAAGTTGTCGGCTGCCGTGGACTACATGCACGGGCGCGGCGTCTTCCACCGCGACTTGAAGCTGAACAACGTCATGGTGCGCGCCTCGGACAATGAGCCGTACATCATTGACTTCAGCGCAGGGGACTACACCCACGCGGAAGACCTGACGGACGCCCCGCTTCCTCCCGGCACGCGCCGCTACCGTTCTCCCGAAGCCTCCCGCTTCCTCCGGGAGAACGGCGACGACCGCGACGCTCGCTACGATTTCAAGGTCACGGACGACGTGTATGCGCTGGGCGTGTGCCTCTATGACGCGCTGACGAATCCCCAGCCCGCGAGCGATTCCGCGAAGACGCCCGTCGAAGGCAGGGCGATGCCGCCAGACGCTCGGGTGCTGAATGAGCGGGTTCCCGGCGCACTGAGCGACGCTGTGATGCGCTTCATTGCGCGGAAGCCCGAGAACCGCCCCCCCACGGCAGAGGCGGTTCGGCGTGAGCTGATGGCCCTCGCGATAGACTCGGGTCCCGAGTGGGTAACTCCGCTTCACACCCTCACGGCAAAACCGCTGCTCACTCCTGCGACGGGAACGGACGAAGCGGTCAAGAGAACGCGGCCCCGCCGTGGAATCCTGCTGGGTGCCTTGGGGGCCACGCTCGCTGTAGCGGCCCTCGCGGGGCTCTTCGCGTCGAGACAGGCCGGACAGGAGTCGAGCGCGATGGCATCTGACGAGCCCTCCGCACAGAGAGACGCCGGAACGGGCGCGCCATTGCTCATAGTGGCCCCGCAGGAGGATGCCGGTATGCCCCTGGGAACAGGCGTCGTTTCTCCTGCGCCTGTTGCATCATCCCCTGGGATAGCGTTGTCCCCTCAAGCTCCTGTCCAGAAGGAAAGCCCCTCCGTGAAGCGTGCCCCTATCGTCGCCAATACGTCCGAGTCTCAGGCCATGAAGGCCCCTGCATCCAGTGGCGGCCGGGCCGAGTTCCTCAAGAAGTGCGCTGCTGCCTCTGCTGTCGTGGCCTTGCAGATGGGATGCCCGGGCAGTCAGGTCCGCCCCGGTCCCAGTGCATGCCCCGAGGAAGCGCGGGAGGCCATGTTCGAGGTGCTTCGCTTCTACGAAGGGTATGCGGTGACAGTCACCATTGATAAGAGTCAGCCGGGGGGGCTGAATTCCGTAGGCGTCTATTCGGACGGGCCGGTGCGCGGCATTGTCCGCCTCGGGGTTGACGAACTTCCTACTGGAACGGTGCTTCTGGGGCGCGTGTGGACGGGCGGTGGCGCCCTTCTGGCTCGCTACACCGAGGCGAGGTTGCCCAATGGGCGCACATACCCGGTTTGCATCGCCATTGGAGAGAAGGGGGCCGAAGAAGCCGAGCCGGGCCCCCAGCCTGGGACCGTCACTTTCAGCCGAAGCGCATACGGTTACGCTGTAAAAGACTGGCCCTAACAGCTCTCTGTAAAGGGGGTTTACGCATTTTCGGGGTCTTTTCCGATGGGCGGGCTTCGCGCCGTTCGCGACCTATAGCGTCGTTCACGTCGGACATGACTAGGAGTACCTTCTGTCTGCCTTCACGCGACAGCCTTCGCGGAGGGCAAACAGGAGACTCCATTCATGTCTGATGATTCCAACCCTCGACTCACTGAGGGCGTGGTCCTCTTTACTCAAGGGGATACCACCTACTTTCTCTTCCAGATTCTCGGGGAGGGGCGCAACGGGGAGCGCATCCTCTACGCGCGGCCCCGCACGCCCGAGGGGTTCCAGGGCAAGGTTTTGGTGAAGTACGCAGCGCTCGCCCAGGGAGGGGGCCTCTCGGAGAAGCACCAGCGCGCGCGCATTCGACTGGAAGAGGAAGTCAGGCTGGCGCGGTTCCTCCAGCACCCTAACATCGCCCACGTCGTCGGCCTGTTCGAGATGAAACACGCTCTTTGCGTGGCCAGTGAATGCGTCGGCGGTTTCACGCTGGATTCGTTGCTTGCCATTGCCCAGGCACGAGGGCGCTACTTCTCCGAAGCCTTCATCCTGTACGTCTTCGCGGAAGTTGCGGCGGCGCTGGCCTACGCCCATGCGCGCACGGACGATGCCGGAATCCCTCTGAACATCGTCAACCGCGACGTCAACCCGACGCGAATTCGGCTCGCGCCTCGGGGTGGTGTGAAGCTGACGGACTTCGGAGTTGCCTTCTCGCGTCTGGCCGGGCGAGTTGTAACGACACTCCCGCGTCCCAAGGGCGACGTCATCTACTCTTCACCGGAGCTGCTGCTGGGGGAAGACGTTGACGGGCGCGCGGACCTCTTCTCGCTGGGCCTGACTATGTTGGAGTTCGCCACGGGCCGGCACCTGTACGACCCGGGCAACATGAAGATGGCCGACCTGGAGGCGCGCATGTCCGAGGAGGAACGGCGGCGCTTGCTGAAGGCGACAGTCAGAAGCATGGACGCGGGGCTGACGTCTGTCGCGGAGGACGCCATTCACTGGGCCATGGCGTACCGCCCCGGGGATGTAGATGCGGCAATGCAGGGGCTCCCCGAGCGGCTCTGCGCCATTCTCGGCTGGCTACTTCAGCGCGACCCCGCGATGCGCTTCCAGACGGCCTCCGAACTGGAGCGTGTATTGCGCGTCCGACTGGGTGAGCTACCCCCGTTCGGCCCGAAAGATGCTGTGAAAGAAGTAGAGCAAGCTCTCTCCGACGCGGGCGAGAGGATGGAGGAACTGGACTTCCTCGACGATGAGGGCGGTTTTGCCCCTGCCGATTGGCGGGCGCCTCCCGACTATGTCGAGACGCAGCCCGAAGCGCGCAACGAAGACGAGCTGACGACGGACCCCACTCCTCGTCGCGCTGTGAAGGCGCCGCCGACCGCCTGACGTCGGCACCTATCTCCACTCACCACTGCTGATTCACCACCGGCCCGACGCAAGTCGCTGCGCCGACTGGGAGACGTGTGTCTTTCGTGTCTCATTCCGGGGCACGCATGGGGGACGTGTATGCAAAGGATGCAAGGTTGGATTGTCGCGCTGTTGCTGGTGCTGCCTGGAGTGTCGTGGGCGGAAGAGATTGCGGACCCACCGCCGCCCGAAGTGGCGGACGAGATAGAGGAGATAGAGGAAGAGACGTCGCCCGAGAGCACGACGGAAGATGCCGAGAGCCCACCCGCTCCGGAGCGAGGCGAGGTCTCACGGCCTGCGCGCTGGACAAACTTGCTGCGAGTGGAGGCCGCGACGTGGGCGTTGCTGCCTCGCTCGGGCATGGGCACGGATGAGGGCTATTTCCAGGTCGAGCCCACCATCGTCTTCGAGCGCGGCCCGGAGTTCGGCGTCAACCTCGGGACTCCGCTGCGGTTGCGCGTGTGGGGGCCGAAGGATGGCGGGGTTGTCCGGCGCGAGGACTGGGACGACCTTTCCGACTGGGGCCAACTGGTCCGGGCGCTCAAACTGGGCTCGGACAACTCGCCGCTGGGCGTGTGGTTCGGGAAGCTCGATAGCTACAGCCTTCTCAACGGGCATCTCGTCCGGCGCTACGCCCACCGCGCGAATCCGAACTACCACCCGGCGGCGGGCGTCCTCACCGGCACTCTGGGGCCCGTCTACGTCGAGGCGTTTTCTTCGGACGTTCTCGGTGCTCGACTGATGGGCGCGGAGGCGGAACTGGACCTGGAGCACGTTCTCTTCGGCAAGCCCAAACAGAAGGGCCGCTACACACTCGGCCTGTCGGCGGTGCATGACTGGGGACGTGCTGGTGGACGCGCGGCCTCGGTGACGCTGGCGCACATGGACGCGGTGGCCGTGTTGGTTGTGCGGCCTGAGTTTGAAGCGCAGGTCTTCGCGGGTTGGGGCGGCAGGCCGGGGGAGGCAGGCGCATGGGGCGCGGTTGTCGGTGCGGGCGCGGATGCAATCACACCGACGCTCAAGATGGCGTTGCGGCTAGAGGCGCGGCGGCAACATGGTGGCTTCCGGCAAGGTTTCTTCGGACCGGATTACGAGCTGGCGCGCTTCCAGGCGGCGGGCCCTGCTGGCGTGCCGCTCGCGGATGCGCCCTTCCCGGATGGCTACTCCGCGTTCGGGGAGGCGGAAGTGGGCTGGGATGCGATGGCCTACGGTGGGCTCCGCAAGCACCTGAAACTGTCGGTGGGCGCCGAGGTGTTCTCCTGGGGGCGTCTCGACATGGACGGGCGCGTGGCGGTGCAGCTCTTCGAGCGCAGCCTGGAAGTGGCCGTGAAGGGGCTCGCCGTCGGAGCTGGGAAGCCGGGGGCTCGCTACCTGGGGGCGGCGGAAGTGCGCTGGCGGTTCCTGGGAGGGAAGTT
>NZ_VIFM01000037.1 GCF_006636215.1 Myxococcus llanfairpwllgwyngyllgogerychwyrndrobwllllantysiliogogogochensis
GCCCTGCGTAGCACAGCCCACCCTGGCGCCGCCTGCCTCGACTCGGGAGGTGGGCGGGCCGGGAAGCGTGAGTCGCGCGCGATTCGGTGAACAGCCCCAGGCTCCGCCTGTCTCGGCTTGGGAGGCGGGCGGGCCGGGAAGCATGAGTCGCGCGCGATTCGGTGAACAGTCCCAGGCTCCGCCTGTCTCGACTTGGGAGACAGGCGGGCCTGAAAGCATGGACCGCGAGCTACTCGGTGAACAGCTCGCCGGACGAGTACAGCTCCGGCTCCTCCTGGCTGGAGCCTCCCACGACGAGCACCTTGCCGTTGGTCAACAGCGTGGCCGTATGTCCCTGCGTGGGCGTGTCATTGCCCACGACGGACAACTGCCATGTGGCCGGGTTGAACAGCTCCGTGGTGCCGCCAATCTGGTTGCGCGTCCCGCGCGCGACGAGCACCTTGCCCGACGGAAGCAGCGTCATCGAGTGGTTCCGCCGCCGCTCCTCGGTGGCGTACGAGACGTACTCCCACTCGTTGTCCTCCGGCCAGAACAGCCACGCGCCGCTCGCGTACTGCCCCGTCTCCTGTCCCGTGGCCAGCACCGCGCCCTGATTCAACAGGAGCGCCGCGTGCCCATAGAAAGCCGGCGGGTCCGACACGCGGCTCCATGCACCCGTGCTCATGTCGTACACCTCCGCCGCGCCAGTGACGCCGTCGTCATTGATGACCAGCACGTCGCCCGAAGGCAGCAGCGTGGCGCTGACCTTCCCCGCGACGACCGACGTGGAGCCCGTCGCCGTCCACGTCCCCGTCGCCGGGTCGTACAGCTCCGCGCTCTTCAGCGCCGCCGGCCCGAAGCCGCCGAACACCAGCACCTTGCCCGACGCCAGCAGCACCGCCTGATGGGCCCTGCGCGCCGTGCCCAGGCTGCCCGTGGCGCTCCACGTGTTCGCGGTGGGGTTGTACAGCTCCGCGCTCGCCAACGTTCCCGCGCCCAGTCCACCGACGACGAGCACCTGGCCCGACGCCAGCAACGTCGCCGTGTGGTGTGCTCGCGTCTGGCTCATCGCAGCCGCCGCGCTCCACGTGTTGGTGGCCGTGTCATACGTCTCGGTCGACGCCGACACAGTGCCCCAGCCATTGCCGCCCGTGACGAGCACCTTGCCCGACGGCAGTCGCGTCGCCGTGTGAAACGCGCGAATCTGACTCATCGACGCCGCTTGAGACCAGGGTGAAACCAATGCCGTGCGCGTCTCGGCGCGCGGCGCTTCCGCGAACGCCGTGGAGGCTCCGGCCACCGTCGCCAGTGCTCCACACAGTCCCAGGCTGATCCACGTCTTCGCTGTGGTTACTCGTGTCATCCGTTCCTCGTGGTGATGGGGTGAGGTCCGCATTGTGACGAGAGGGGCCGACGCTCTGCCCGACCTTCCTCGTCAACATCGCGTGACGACGCGACTTAACAGCCACTGGATTGCACTGGAAATACAGTCTCTGGTCCCAGTCCTGGGACTGCGTGCTCCTTCTCTCCCCGCTGGTCCTACACGGGCCCCCATGGCAGCCTGCGGCGGGTGACGGAGCCTCTGTTTGATGACCTGCTGGGCCTCGCGTGCTTCGCGCGCGTGGTGGAGCACCGCTCGTTCACCCGGGCGGCGGCCGTGCTCGGTGTGTCGAAGTCCGTGGTGAGCGCGCGCGTCTCACGGCTGGAGTCCCGGGTGGGGCAGCGGTTGCTCATCCGCACCACCCGCAAGCTCTCCGTCACCGACGCGGGCCTGGGTGTGTACGCCCATTGCGCGCGACTGCTCCAGGAGGCGAGTGCCGCCACGCGCGGGGCCTCGGACGCGGGCCGAGGCACGCTGCGCATCAATGCGCCCATCAGCTTCGCGCAGATGTACCTCGCTGGCCCGCTGGCCCGTTTCCTCGCCGCGCATCCGGGCACGTCGGTGGAGGTCATGCTGAGCGACAGGCTCGTCGACCTTGTCGAGGACCGGGTGGATGTCGCCCTGCGAATCACTCGGTTGCGCGACTCCAGTCTCGTGGCGCGGAAGCTCGCCACCACCGCGCTGTGCGTCTGCGCTTCACCTGCCTACCTGAAGCGCCGGGGCACCCCCGAGCATCCCGAGGACCTGCTGCGCCACGACTGTCTGCGCTACCTGCACCTGCGCGCGGAGGTCGAGTGGCGCTTCTACGGCCCCAAGGGACGCATCCCCGTGCCCGTCCCCGTGTCGGGCCCGCTGTCCGCCGCCAACGGGACGCTGCTGCGCGAGGCCGTGGCTCACGGCATCGGTCTCGCCGTGCTGCCTCGCTTCATGGTGGACGAGGACCTGCGCTCCGGCCGGCTCGTCACCGTCCTGGACCGCTTCGCTCCCAGGCCCGTCGGCATCCACGCAGTCCACGCGGCGGGCCGCTCCCCGCCACCGCTCGTCCGGGCCCTGCTCGACGTGCTGGCCTCCGAGTTCCGCTCCGCTCGTTGGGACTGAACTCGACGCGCGCGTGGCCCTCGACACGGTAGCCTCTGAGTTCCGCTCTGCTCGGTTGGAGTGAACTCGACCCGCGCGTGGACCTCGACGCGCTGGCCTCCGAGTTCCGCTCCGCCCGCCGGGCCTGGGCTCGACCCGCGCGCGGACCTCGACGCGCTGGCCTCCGAGTCCCGCTCCGCCCGCAAGGATTGAGCGCGACCCGCGCGTGGACCTCGACGCGCTGGCCTCCGAGTTCCGCTCCGCTCGTTGAATCGGAACTCGCCTCCGCGCGGATTGTCCTGCCACCAGAACAATTCGTTCGCGAGGCTGACCTTCCGCCGCGCCCGCGAGGCGCGCATTTCATGCGGCGTACCTCCACCACTCCAGGAGCCGCCTTCATGCGTCGCAGCGATTCGCTTCCTTCCTCTTCCGAACTGGCCGCCACCGTGCTCCGTGTAGCACTGGGCGCCGTCTTCCTCGCGCACGCGGGAGCCAAGGCGTTCATCTTCACGCTCGACGGCACCGCCCGCTTCTTCGAGGCCCATGGCTTCCCTGGCTGGACGGCCGGGCCCGTGTTCGCGGCGGAGCTGCTCGGCGGCCTCGCGTTGCTCGCGGGGTTTCGCGTCCGATGGGTGGCGCTCGCGCTGCTCCCGGTGATGCTCGGCGCGCTCAAGTCTCACCTCTCCCTGGGTTGGATGTTCACCAACGAGGGCGGAGGCTGGGAGTACGTCGCGTTCCTCATCCTGTCACTCATCGCCCAGGCCCTGCTGGGCAATGGTGCGTTCGCGGTGGACGGCCTCCTGTCGCGCAAGAGCGCCGCTCAGGGCTCGGCCGCCCAGACCTCGACTTCGTGAGCCCGTGCCCTCGCGAGCCCGTCGCCGATGACGACGGAGTAGGGCGGTCTCGCGGGCTCCAGGGCGCGTACCTCGGCGGGGAGTCGGGCCAGCTCCCGCCGCGCGTGCTGGCGGACCTCCTCCAGCGACGGTGTGGCTCCGGGCAGGCGCTGCCCCGCTCGCATCACCGGACGCAGCAGGGGATGTCCACGCGCGACGTCTCCGCGCCGCACGAGCAGGTCCCTTCTCGCCACGCCGTCCTCCTCCTGGCGATACACCTGCTTCGCCCCGGGCAGCAGCACCTTGCCCGCGGACAGCTTCACGCGGCCCTTGCCCGCGTACTCCACCAGCTTGTAGGCCATGTCCAATGAGGGCGCGTCCGCGGACACCCCCATCGCCGTGCCCACGCCAAACCCATCCAGCGGCGCACCCCGCGCGAGCAGTCCCGCCACAGCGTCCTCATCCAGCCCACCACTTCCAATCAGCCGCACGCGCTCCAGACCCGCTTCATCCAACAGCTCGCGCGCCGCCAGCGACAACGCCAGCAGGTCGCCCGAGTCCAGGCGCAACGCCCGCACGCGGAAGTCCTCGCCCAGCTCCCTCGCCAGTCGAATCGCGTGCTGCACGCCGCGCAGCGTGTCGTAGGTGTCCACCAACAGGGTCGCGTCGGGATAGACGCGGGTGAAGGCTCGGAAGGCCTCCAGCTCGTCCTCATGCGATTGCACGTAGCTGTGCGCCATCGTGCCCGACAGCGGAATCCCATACCGCTTTCCCGCGAGCACGTTGGACGTGGAGTCCACACCCGCCAGGTACGTCGCGCGAGCGACCTTCATCCCCGCATCCGTTCCGTGGATGCGCCGCAGCCCGAACTCCATCACCGGGCGTCCCGCCGCCGCCGTCACCACGCGCGACGCCTTGGAGGCCGCGAGCGTCTGGAGGTGCACCTGGTTGAGCAGGTACGTCTCCACCAACTGGGCCTCCGGCAGCGGCGCGCGCACTTCCAGCAACGGCTCCTGGCCGAAGACCGGAGTGCCTTCAGGCATCGCGTCCACATCGCCACTGAAACGGAAGCGCTCCAGCCACCCGAGCAGCCGGTCCGAGAAGCGCCCCTGTGACGCCAACCACTCCAGGTCCTCCGCGCGGAAGCGCAGGTGCTCCAACGTGTCGAGCACGTCCTCCAGGCCCGCCGCCAGCAGGTAGTTGCGCCTCGCCGGAAGCCCACGCACGAAGAGGCTGAAGACCGCCTCGTCCCACTGGCCCTCGGCGAGATACGCCTCCGTCATCGTGAGCTGGTAGAGGTCCGTCAGCAGCGCGGCCTCGGGCTCCATGGCTGGTCTCCTCCTTCCGCGAGCGCGCTGTGCGCGGGACTCAGGCCGTGGCCCCCGTGCCCGGCGGGCCCACCGTGGCGCTCGATACCCACCGCTCCATCTCCGGCCTGGGCAACACGCCACTGCGCCGCGCCACCTCGCGCCCACCGGAGAAGACGATGAAGGTCGGGATGCCTTGCACGCCGAGGGCGCTCGCGGGACGCGGGTGCTGCTCCGTGTTCAGCTTGAGCACCAGCAGCTGTCCCGCCTTCGCGCGGCCCACCTCATCCAGGATGGGGCCCGCCACGCGACAGGGCGCGCACCACGGCGCCCACAGGTCCAGGAGGATGGGCACGGGAGAGCCGAGCACGGCGCGGTCCAGGCCCTCGCCATCCACCTCCTGCGGCGCGCCCGACAGGTCCAGCGCTCGGTGGCAGCGGCCACACTCCGGTGCCCCTGAAGGACGGGGCTCTCGTACGCGATTGAACGCACCACAGGCTGCACAACGGAACATGACGCCTCCTCGGAGCCTCTCGTTCGAAAAGGTAGGCCGTGTCGGCTCCGGACGCGGCTCGCGCGACGTGCTTCTAACGGCGCACCCGCCCGGTCGCCAGCCCCTGGGGCATCCGTGGCTTTTGCGCCCACCCCAGGACGTGTGCAGCTTTTGCGCGGTCCCTCGCCTCGCTCACCCGAGGGCGTGCGTGGTGTGAGCGTTGCAATGGCAACCGACCGGACGCGGCGGGCACACGGCCTGTCGGCGGGAGAGCAGGCATGCGGCTGGCCGTCTTCGACACCCATCGCTATGACCGGAGCGCGTTGGAGGACGCCAACGCGGAGTTCGGCCATTCGCTGACGTTCCTGGAGCCTCGGCTGACGCTCCAGACGGCGCGCCTGGCGGAGGGCTTCCATGCGGTGTGCTCGTTCGTCAACGACCGCCTGGATGCGCCCACGCTGGAGGTGCTGCGAGCGGGCGGCGTGCGCCTCGTGGCCACGCGCTCCGCGGGCTACAACCACATCGACCTGGAAGCCGCGCGGCGGCTGGACGTGCGGGTGACTCGCGTGCCGGAGTACTCGCCGCACGCGGTGGCCGAACATGCCGTGACGCTGGTGCTCTCCCTCAACCGCCACATCCCCCGGGCCTTCGCGCGCGTGCGCGACTGGAACTTCTCGCTGGATGGGCTGGTGGGCTTCGACCTCGCGGGCAAGACGGTGGGCGTGGTGGGCACGGGCCGTATCGGCCGCGTGGCCGCGCGCATCTTCCGGGGCTTCGGCTGCGACATCGTCTGTTTCGACGCCGCGCCCGATGAGGAGTTCGCCCGGGACGTGGGCGCGCGCTACGTGTCGCTGGAGGAGCTGTACTCGGCCTCCGATGTCATCTCGCTCCACGTGCCGCTCACGCCGGGCACGCGGCACATGGTCGACGCGAAGGCGCTGACGCGGATGAAGCGCGGCGTGGTGCTCGTCAACACGGGCCGGGGCGCGCTCATCGACAGCCGAGCGCTCATCGACGCGCTCAAGTCCGGCCACATCGGCGCGGCGGGCCTGGACGTGTACGAGGAGGAGGAAGGCATCTTCTTCCAGGACCTCTCCGGCCAGGTGCTCCAGGACGACGTGCTGGCGCGCCTGCTTACCTTTCCCAATGTCCTCGTGACGTCGCACCAGGCCTTCCTCACGCGGGAGGCGCTGGTGAGCATTGCCCGCACCACGCTTTCGAGCGTCCGGGCCTTCGAGCATGGCGAGCCCCTGGTGCACGAGGTGCGCGTCGAGCAGGTGCGGCCCGCCTGAGGATGAAGGCGGAGCGCATGAGCAGGGCGGATGGGCATGACGCCCGTCCGACAGGGCTCCCAAGGGAGCCGCCGAGCCGTGTCCGACTCGGGGAGGAACCACGCATGTCCATCGTCTGCGCCACCAACTTCTCCGACGCCGCGCGCCGCGCCAGTGACCTCGCCGCCGAGCTGGCTCGGAAGGCGGACGTGCCGTTGTACCTGGTGCACGTGCTCAATCCCAACTCCGCGCGTGCCTTCGGCAAGGCGCTGCTCCAGGCGGCCGAGGCCGCGCTGGGAGATGAGGTCCGCCGACTGACGAAGTCAGGCGCCCGGGTGGAGCAGGAGCTGCGCACCGGCGAGGCGTCGGCGGAGGTGGCGGAGGTGGCTCGCCAGCGCGCGGCCACGCTGGTGGTGACGGCGCCCCCGACGCAGGAAGCGCCGTTCCTGGGCGTCGGCGGGACGGTGGACCGGCTGGCGCAGTCGCTGGAGGTGCCGCTGCTGGCGGTCCGCGACGCGGAGGTGATGGAGGCGTGGGTTCAGGGCAGGCGCGCCCTGCGCGTGGTGCTCGGCGTGGACCGCTCGATTCCCTTCGAGGCCGCGCGGGAGTGGGTGCGCGGGCTGCGTGCGTGGGGACCGGTGGAGGTGGTGGGCGCGCGCGTGGTGTGGCCGGATGAGGAGTACCGGCGCCTGGGGTTGTCGCGCCCGCTGGAGCTCGCGGAGATGACGCCGGAGCTGCGCGCGGTGCTGGACAGGGAGACCGAGGCGTTGATGGCGCCGCTGGCCTCGGGAGGCGCGCCGCCGCGCACCGTGCTGGAGCCCTCGCTGGGGCGCATCGCGGACCACCTGGTGGAGCTGGCCGAGCGGGAGCGCGCGGACCTGCTGGTGGTGGGGACACATCACCGGCGTGCGCTCGGGAAGATGTGGAGCGTGTCGCATCACGCGCTTCGGCTGGCGCGAATCTCCGTGGCGTGTGTGTCCTCGCGCGCGGTGCCGACGGGCGTGGACGCGCCGCTGCCCTCGTTCCGCGACGTGTTGGTGGCCACCGACTTCTCGGAGACGGGCAACCGCGCGGTGGCGCACGCCTTCGGCCTGGTGGCTCCGGGCGGCACGGTGCATCTGCTCCACGTCGCGGAGGCGGGACAGTCGGTGGAGACCGAGCGACGGCGACTGGAGGCGCTGGTGCCTCGCGAGGCCGAGGCCACGGGACGTCACGCGCGGGTGGAGGTCGTCACCGGGAGCAAGGACGTGGTGACGGCGCTGGCCCAGGCGGCGGAGCGGCTCTGCGTGGACGCGCTCGTGCTCGGGACGCATGGGCGCACGGGGCTGAAGCGCGCGGTGCTCGGCTCGGTGACGCAGGCCGTCCTCGCTCGCACCGAGCGGCCCGTGCTGCTGGTGCGTCCACCCACGGTGTGAGGGGCCGCGCGTGTGACAGCCTCAAACACATGTCACGATAGCGGCGCTGGAGGGCATGAAGGGCCCCGGTGTCATCACGAGCGCTTCACAGACGCGCCCGAGGAACCCAGACTCCGGCGACGCAGCTCCAGAAGCTTCTGACTCAAGGCGAATGAGGTCGTAGGGGTGTCCACGATGCCGACTCGATACTTCAGGCTCAACGAAGCCGTGCAGGCCGGTCATTGGTCCCTGGGAGCCCTGCTGGACGGACAGGGCCAGGAACTGGAGGACGTGACGGAGTTCACCGCGGGCCGGCCCGTCAGTGCCCCTGCCACCCTGAAGCTTCGTGTTCGAGAGCAGGGGCGTCGGCGCGACTTCAACGTGGTGGGCGCCGGCAGGACTCCCGTGGTCCACCTCAGGATGTCGAGTCTCTTCGCGGAGTATGCCCCCCAGGAAGTTCAGCTGCTGCCCGTGAACGTCAAGGGCGGCTCAGGTGAGTACCATGTCCTCGTGGCCACGAGGCTCATCCGGTGCATCGATGACAAGGCCTCGAAGGAGATACAGGTCTGGAAGCCAGAGGACGCGCGACCGGACAAGGCTGACCACTACCGCGGCGTCATCGGGATGCGGATTGACCCGATGAAGGTCGGAGGCTTCCAGGTGTTTCGCACCTGGGGTTGGTCCGAGGCGCTCATCGTCTCGGAGCACATCAAGTTGGTCCTGGAGCGCGCCAGGGTGACGGGAGCGGACTTCGAGGAAGTCTAAGGTGTCCAGTTCCGTAATGTGCCCGGGTCACCTGAAACAGCGCCGCCCCGGGTGCCCGCGCGGAGTGTTGACCCGTCGGTATCCCGGGCGTCCAGTGCTTTGGCGGGCCGCCAATGCATTGGAGTCGTGCCCCTTTCGCGGGTAGGAGGGTGATAGTTCTCCGCATCCCTTTACCCTGGAAAGGACCCGACTCATGGCCTTCACGCTGCCTGAACTTCCGTACCGCAAGGACGCGCTCGCCCCTCACATCAGCGAGGAGACGCTGGAGTACCACTACGGCAAGCACCACCAGGCGTACGTGACGAACCTGAACAAGCTGCTCGCCGGCAAGCCCGAGGAGAGCAAGTCCCTGGAGGAGGTCATCCTCTCCAGCGATGGCGGCGTGTTCAACAACGCGGCCCAGGTCTGGAACCACACGTTCTACTGGCACTGCATGAAGCCGAGCGGTGGAGGCCTGCCGACGGGTGACCTCGCCGCGGCCATCACCCGCGACTTCGGCTCCTTCGAGAAGTTCAAGGAGGAGTTCTCCCAGGCCGCCGCGACGCAGTTCGGCTCCGGCTGGGCGTGGCTGGTGCTGGACAAGGACAAGCTCGCCATCACCAAGACGGGCAACGCGGACCTGCCGATGAAGCACGGCCAGAAGGCGCTGCTCACCATCGACGTGTGGGAGCACGCGTACTACATCGACTTCCGCAACCAGCGGCCCAAGTACATCGAGACCTTCCTCACGCACCTGGTCAACTGGGACTTCGTCGCCCAGAACCTCAAGGCGCGCTGAAGGCCTCGGGGGACGACTTCCCAAGGGGCCCGTTCATTGGGTTGAATGGGCCCATGGTCCCCGTCCCCTCGCTTTCGTCGCATGCCCGTCGGCGCCGGGCCGTGAGGAAGAACCTGACCGTCGCCGTGCTCTCACTGCTGGTGGGAGCCGGAACGGCGGTCGCCTTGCTCCATCGCGAGGCCCAGGCCCACCAGTCCAGGGTGGAGGCCATGAAACTCGAGCCCCCGCGGACCGGCGCTGTCCTCCCGAAGATAATGTGCATCGGCCTCGAGGACCTGGGGCCGCCGCCAGAGCAGAGCCCCTATAACCAGCGCCGCTTCATCGAACTCACGACGAGCACCGTGAAGCGACTCTGGGGCGACCTCAAGAGCGTGGGCCCGTGAGCCGCGCTCCGGGCGCCGTCAGAAGGCGATGCCCGTCTGGATTTGCGGTGAGAAGCTGAAGCCCCCGTCGCCCGGTGCTCCGGTGACGAAGAAGGGCAGGTCCAGCTCCACGAACCACTTCAGGTGCTCGGTGATGGGGAAGCCCTTGATGATGATGGGCACCACGCCCATGTTGAACGGCACGCCCGCGCCCACCTGCATGGCGAGCCGCAGGCCGCCCTTGAACTGCCCGAAGTCGTAGATGACGCCCGGGTCCAGCACGATGCTGGTGCTGACGCTCGCGGGCCTGCCGCCATCCTCGAACCGCCAGCGACTGTAGGCGATGAACTCGAAGTCGAGCGCCCAGCGCTCGTTCAGGTGCAGGGTGATGCCCGGCGCCAGACCCAGGTCGAAGAAGTCCCCGAAGATGACGGAGGTGTCCTCGTCGGTGACGCTCAGGAAGGGAATCACCGCGGCGACGTGCCCGCCCACGCGAGGCCCCATCATCGCCGCCGCACCCGAGCCACCGGTGCCAGCCGCCTCCCCCTTCTTCTTCTTGTCGTGCTTCTCCTTGTGGTGATGGCCCAGGGCCAGGTCGCCCGCGTCCGCCTCCGCGCTCCCAGGAGCGAACGCCGCGAGCGCCGCGAAGAGCCCACCCACTCCGACCTTCCCCTTCCAACTCAGCCCACCGCCCATGTCGCCGTTCTCCCCCGGGCGAAAGCCTCCGCCCCCTGTCCTGGCAGCCAGGAGGGTGGGGAGGCTCTCAAGTCAGGACAAGCCGGCTGGGACTCGGGGGTGATGGCTCGTTGGATTCTGACGCGCGGCTCAGGGCAGCTCGCAGTCGAGGAAGTCCTTCTCGAACACGGGGCCCAGGAGCATCCGCTTGCCGAAGACAGCGGCGGTGGCCGTTCCGGACGTCTGGGTTCCATTGTCCAGGAACACCTCCGAGGCCTTCAGGTCCGCGCCCTTGCCCGTCAGGCGCAGCACCTGCGCGGGTGACCGGGTCTTTCCCGTCGGGTCGCCCGCATGGGAGGCGAAGTCGAGCAGCTTGGGATGGGAGGCAATCCAGAGGTTGCCCTCGGCATCCAGCTCGATGTTGTCCGGGCCGGAGTCCAGGTCGAGCGTCTTGAGCAGCGTCAGCGCGCCCGTCTTCGGGTCGCGCGCGTAGCTGCTCAGCGAGCGGCCCACGGACTGCGCCACGTACACCGTGCTCCCGTCCAGGGAGCGGTTGATGCCGTTGGCGTACTTCGTGCCCTGGATGACCTCCTGGAAGCGCTGGCCGTCGAAGTAGAGGACGTTGCCCTGGGCGAGCTGGAGGTAGTCCTCCACCCGCTGCTTCATGCCCGGCGGGTTGCCGTGGTCGTTCGTCACGTAGAAGCGCTGGGCGTCCATGGCGACCACATCGTTGGGCGACACGAGCAGCGCGTCGCGAAACGTGGCCCGGTGGACCAGCAGGCCGTCCTCGCCGACCTCGAAGCGCTCGATGCGGTTGCCTTCGGCCTGGGTGTGGTTCACCACGAACAGCGTCTGCGCGCCGGACGGGTCCACGTGCAGGCTGATGCCGTGCGGATGGAAGTCGGGGGAGAAGCCGCCCGTCAGCAGCACCGGGGGCGCGGTGCCCGAAAGCTCGTAGCGGTAGATGCCGCCCGTCACGGGGCTTCCCGCCATCGTCGCGCGCCGGTCGTCCGAGGAGACGTAGGCGTAGCCCAGGCTCGGATGGAACGTGATGTCCTCCGCGCCCGGCATGCCCGACACGGGCTTGCACTTTCCGGGGGCGTGGGGAGAGAGGCTCTTGAACTGCCCGGCGTCCGAGAACGTCTTGAGGACGAGTCCGCCAACCGCCACGAACAGCACACCCGCGATGATGAGGAGCTTCTTCATGGTGCCTCGCCGGGAAGAAATAGACGCGGCGAGGCTAGCAGGGCGCGTGTGGCGTCACACCGTGGGATTCAGGGCCCAGGAGAGCGCGTGGTCGGCGACCTCCTCCCAGCCCTCCTGGCCGCAGATGTAGTGCGAGCGGCCGGGGAACTCCTTGTAGGCCACGACTCCGCTGTTGTAGTGCCGCGCGTTCGACTTGTTGAGCGACGCCGGCATGATGTTGTCCTCGCTCCCCGCGATGAACAGCAGCGGCGCGCGGTCCTCCTTGTCGAAGTCCACCTTCGTCGCCGCATGCGGGTTGAAGTTGGCCAGCGCTCCGTCGAACAGGAAGCGGCCCGGCGCGGGGACGTGGTAGCGCTCGTAGACGGCCTGGGACTGCGCCTCCGTGAGCGTGTTGGTGAAGGCGTAGCGGAACTGCTCGTGGGTGAAGGGCACCGCGCGGTGACGGTTGGCGGGATTGGCGAGGATGGGGAAGGTGGCCCTGAGCGTGGTGAACGGCAGCCTCAGCACGCCCTTCACCTGCACGGAGTCGATGGCCACGCCCGCGGCCCCGAGCCCCCGGTCCAACAGGATTTGCACCATGGCGCCACCGAACGAGTGGCCGATGAGGATGGGCGGACGCGGAAGCCCCCGGATGACCGTCTCCAGGTGGTGGGCCGTCTCTTCAATCGTGAGCTTCTCGATGGGTGACGGGTCCTCGCGCAGCGCCTCGACCTCCACTTCCAGGCCTGGATAGGCGGGCGCGAGCACCTTGTAGCCCCGCGCCTTGTAGCGCTCCACCCAGTGCTCCCAGCTCCGGGGCGTCATCCAGAGGCCGTGAATCAAGACAATCGTATCGGGGGACGTCGTGCTCATCGCGCTCTCGAGTCAGGAGGAGGGAAGCTCGCTTCCACTGTGCTCCCGCGCCACCTCGCGCACCTCCCCTGATGGAGGGAGGCCGCGCTCACCGGGCCTTCGCGACGAGGCAGGTCCTCAGCGCAGGCCGCCCACGAGCCGCCGCAGCCGCTGCCAGGTGCCTTTCGGGAAGTCCTGATACGCCGTCGCCGCGGGGACGCGCAGCTCGACCTCCGTCCCCGCGTTCTCCCGGCCCCGGATGTCCAACCGCGCGCCCAGCTTCACGGCCCGCTCGCGCATGCCCGACAGGCCCCAGTGTCCGGGCTTGCCGCCCGCCTGGAGGAAGGCCTCCTCGACTCCGCGCCCGTCGTCGCGCACGCGCAGGCGCAGCTGGGCGAAGTCATACGTCAACACCACCTCGATGCGCCGGGCGCCGGCGTGCTGGAACGCGTTCGCCAGGGCTTCGCGACCGATGCGGAAGACCTCGTCACGCACCACGGGGTCCAACGCGACGGGCGTGCCTTCCACCACCACGTGGAGCGCGGAGCGCCGCTCGTGCCCCCATTCCTCTCCCAACTGGGTGAAGGCCGTGGACAGCTCCCCTGCGTCCACCGTCGTGGCGCGCAGGTCCATCACCCTGTCGCGCCCCTCGACGAGCACCTGGTCGGCGCGCTCCAGGGACTTCTCCATGGCCACGCGAGCCGGGTGTCCCATGGGCACCATCTCCGCCGCCGCCTGGAAGCGCAGCACCAGCCCGTGGATGCCCTGCAACAGCGTGTCGTGCAGCTCGCGCGCGATGCGCTCCCGCTCCAGATGGCGCTCCTCCAGCAGTCGTCGCAGGCGGGCCCGCACCTGCCGGAGCCGCAGCAGGTACAAGAGCCACAGCCCCACCGCGACGGCGGCGCCACACACCGCGCGGAACCACCACGTCTGGAAGAAGGCGGGCGGGAGGACGAACTCGAGCGTCGCCCCCGTCTCGTTCCAGACGCCGTCGTTGTTCGTGGCGAGCACCTGGAAGCGGTAGCGCCCCGGGGGCAGGTGCGAATAGTACGCCTCGCGCCGGCCGCCCACGTCCTGCCACGCCGTGTCCACGCCTTCCAGCCGGTAGCGGAACCGCACGCGCTCGGGGATGGAGAGGCTCAGCGCCGTGTAGTCGATTTCGATGTTCGTCGCCTGCTCATGCAGGCTGAGCGCGCCAGGGCCCGGGGTGAGCCACTGTCCGTCCACGCGCACCGCATGGATGGCCACGGGCGGCGGCAACGGATTGCGGAAGATGCGCGTCGGGTCTATCCACACCACGCCGTTGCTGGTGGCGAACCACAGTCGTCCATCCGTTCCGCGCACCGCCGTGGGCAGCGGGCGCAGCAGGGTGGGCCGCGCCGGAAGGCCGTCCAGGAAGTCGAAGCGCTCGCACCGCGCCGCACGGCCGGGCTCGGCGACGACGCGCGCCAGTTCGTCCGCGCGCAGGTGCAGGATGCCGGGAATCGCGTGGACCCACAGGCCTCCGTCTGGCAGCTCGACGATGGCGGAGACGCCGCGCAGGGGCTCCTCGTCCTCCACGTCGAGCGTGTGGAAGCGCTGCCCGTCGAAGTGCGCCAGTCCGAACTGCCCACCCACCCACAGCCGCTGGCCCGCGCTCAGCGAGGTGACGATGCCCAGCTCCAGGCCGTCCGCGCGGCCAAAGCGACGGACGTCCGTCCCCTCGACGCGGAGGAGCTCCTGCGTCTGCCCCAGCCAGACACGGCCCTGGGGGTCGGTGGCCGCGGCCATGATGCGCTCCCGGGCCCTCAGCTCCGTGCGCGCCTCCAGCGACGTCCAGGTCCCATCCCGCAACTGGTACAGGCCCCCTCCGACGAGCGCGGCCCAGAGCGTGCCTTGCGCGTCCTTCGTCATCGCGTGGATGTACGCGGGAGGAGGTGCCGGGAGGTCCGCGACGCGCAGGGGCTTGTCGTCCTGGATGCGCCAGAGGCCGTTCTCCGCGGCCAGCCACACCTGGCCATCCCGGTCCCTGTGGGTGGCGAGGATGGGGGCGCCGATGTCGAAGGTGTCCACCGTCCTGTCGCGCAGCCGCATCAGCGGCCGGTTGGTGGTGCCCGCCCAAAGGGCGCCGTCGTTTCCCGCCGCGATGGCGAAGTCATGCGAGCCGCGAGGGAACTCGGCCAGCACCAGGGTGCTGTGACGGAAGCGGTCCAGCCCGCCGCTGGTGCCCACCCAGAGGTTGCCCTCCCGGTCCTCGATGATGGGCCACGTGTAGTCGGAGCTGAGGCCGTCCCTCTCGGTGAAGGGCTCTCCGGCCTCGTCGAGCCGGGTGATGCGCCGCTCACCCCACTGCTCGGGATGCGCGATGCGGCGCACGCCGTCACCGAGCGACGTGG
Source organism: Myxococcus llanfairpwllgwyngyllgogerychwyrndrobwllllantysiliogogogochensis (assembly GCF_006636215.1). Classification (GTDB taxonomy): domain Bacteria; phylum Myxococcota; class Myxococcia; order Myxococcales; family Myxococcaceae; genus Myxococcus; species Myxococcus llanfairpwllgwyngyllgogerychwyrndrobwllllantysiliogogogochensis. The sequence goes on from NZ_VIFM01000037.1 coordinate 14,728, forward strand.
CCCACAGGCTCCCCTCGCGGTCGAACAGCACGCCCGCGGACTGGACCTCCAGCCTCCCCGCGCCAGGGTAGGGCTTGCCGCCCGGCAGTCCGACGGGGCGCACCGCGCCGGTGGGCTCGGCGACCCAGAGCGTGCCGTCGGGTGCCTGGGACATCAGGCTCACCCACTTCACGGTGATGCCCGTGTCGCGGAACGCGCGGCCGTGTTTCTCCAGGTGGTAGACCTTGTCGGCGAGCGCGAGCCAGAGCGCGCCGTCCCGGTCGACGAACATCGCGCGGCCCAGGTGCTCCGCCGCGGGCAGGCCCCAGGGCTCGGCGATGCGCTCCCACTGACTCCCGTTCAGGCGGTACACGCCGCGAAGGCTGGTGGAGGCCCAGAGCGCTCCCTGGGCATCGGTGGCGAACGAAATCACCTGGGACAAGGGCAGGCCCTGGGCTTCGCCATGCCGGGTGACCTGGCCTTCCCTCAGGCGCGCCACGGTGCCATGGATGAAGCCAATCCACAGCGCGCCGTCGGGGGCGACATAGAGCGTCTGGATGCTGCTGAAGGGCTGGCCATCGGGCGGCTCGAAGCGCCGGAAGTGGACGCCGTCGAAGCTGTACAGCGCCGCCGCGGAGGCCATCCACAGGAAGCCGTCCGGCGTCTGCGCCAGGGCGGAGACCTGTCCCGGCGCGCCGTCCTTCACCGTCCAGCGCGAGTGGTAGAACTGCCCGATGCGGCGCTCGCGCCCGTTCACCTGCGCGACGGCGACCGTGCCAAGCAAGAGCACGAGCAGGGCCAGCATGCCCCCGGCGGCGCGCATCCCCGTGCTCCCGCGATGTGTGGACAGCCCTGGCATCGTCGCGCGCATCGCTACTTCGGCGGAGTGGACGTCTTCAAGCGTCCGCGCCCGTTCGACGAAGTTCTTCCAGCAGGAGCGGGGGCCATGGCGATTCCCGACAGGGGAGTGCCGGGATGCTAGCACCCGCGCACCAGCGGCGAGCAGCGCCGCCGGGTATGGCCCGGCCGCTCCCGGGGAGGGCTCAGGGGGCCAGCGTCTGGCCGCCCATCACGGTGTCTCCCGTCCGCGAGATTGCCAACCCGGTACCGGTGCCGCCACCGAACATCGAATTGAAGCGTCCCACGGGCGCGAATCTGTCCGGTGAAAACGCCAGTTAAATACCTTAGTAATAATGTTGCAAATGCGGATGGAGGATGGGCGGCTTGCCATGCGCGGGCGGGGGCTGTTAGGCAGACGCCTCCTGTGCTCGTGGGGGTCGTCGCATGTCAGCCTGTTCCGTATCCGGGTTCCGTATCGTGGTTGCCCTCGCGGCGCTGCTGTTCGTCAGTGGTTGCACCGTGTATGTCAAACGCGGAGCCCCTCGTCCCAACATCGACCTCGCGGAGCAGCAGGCGACCCTGGGGCTGGTGCTGGAGTCGGCGGTGCGGGACCACTTCGTCGTCTCCAATGAGGCGGCTAACAAGCTGGACGTGGACCAGTGGCGCGGCACGCTCGAGGATGGCTTTCGCGTCGGGTTCGGCTCGGCCTTCCGGCTGGATGCCACGCCGGCGGACTTGAAGCTCCAGGTGCTCGAGGCGGAGCTGAGTTTCGCCGTCACGGACGCCAGCGTGGCGGCCGTCCAGGCGCAGATTCGTTACAAGGCGCGGCTGGTGGACGCCCAGGGCCAGGTGCTCAAGCGTTCGAGCGGGACGGTGATGTCCAAGCGCTCGGCGGGGTTACACCGCGCGGCCACGGTCCTGGCGGCGAACGCGGTGGAGTCCCTGTACGAGCAGATCAGCGCCGACTTCTTCACCGAGCAGGACAAGGGCGGCAGCGACAAGAAGGCCAGCGACGGCGCTTCGGCCACGGACGCGGCGTACTGAGCCGCCATCCGACGCTGGAAGGCACCGCGCGGCTCGACGAGCGCCGCCGCCGCGCGGGCCTTCGGACTACAGCGTGAAGAGCGAGAGCACGAAGGTGTTCGTGCTCGGCACGTGGAGCACCGTCCCGTTCTGCAGCGGGGGCCGGTAGAAGGCGGAGGCGTCGTAGGCCCGGGCGCGCTCCAGGGACTTGCGCGTGGTGGCCGACAGCCAGCCCCCGTCGTTCAGCGTGGGCGGGGCGAGCTCCGTGGGCGTCAGCGTGGCCAGGAGCGCCTGGGCATCCGCCTCCGAGTACTCCAGCACGGCAATCACTTCCCAGTCGGTGGGGCCCATGCCCACCTTGCCTCGGATGGCCTTGCGCCATTGGACGGACACGGGGCGCCGGGGAAGGTTCACCACCTGCTCGAGTGAAGCGAGGTCGGTGCCCGTCTTGGCGGGTGAGGTCGCAACTTGGCTCATGGGGACGCTCGTGGGTGGGGAGTCCGAGTCCTTGCAGCCCGAGGCGGCACACGCCAGGACCAGGACTCCCCCGAGGATATGTCGGAACGTCGTGGGTTCAGCGGCCGGTCTCGATGGGAGTCGACGTGGCATTCTCGATGTCGCCCTGTCCCCAGGTCACCTTGCGCTGCACGGTGCCTGTCTGGGTGTACTGGTGCGCCAGTCCGGTCTGCTCGAAGCGCCCGTTGTCCGAGTCCGGGATGCCGGTGGCGATGTCCTTCTGATTGGGATTGAAGTTATACCGGTCCTCGGCGTGGACCGTCATGTCCATGGAGAACGAGGGCTTGTCACCCGGCTTGGCCGGCGGCGTGACGGTGACGGTGGCGCTGTTCCAGATGCTGTGCCCGCCGATGGCCTTCTGCCAGTTCTCCGACTGGGGATACGGGAACTTGCCGTCGTTGCCACCCACGCCGATGGGGCCGCCGGTGAGCTGGAACGTCACGGGCTTGCCAGCCAGGGAGGGGTCCTTGGCGACCATGGCCGCGTATTGGGCCTCGGCGGCCTTCTGGGTGTCCTGGGTGGCGCTCTTCAGGACCTGCTTGCCGGACTCATCCTGGGTGACGAAGCGCTCGTAGTTGAACGTCCGGTCCTTCCCGTTGCCGTGCAGGAAGTGGTCATAGGCGGCGGTGCCGTCCCGAAGGTCCGGCCGGAAGGTCTTCGCGGCCTCCAGCTTCAGCTCCCACTTCGCCTTGGCGGCGTAGTCGGAGAAGGACGGGTCCTTCGTGGCGATGGGCTTGGTGTCCTTCGGGTCCGCGGGGTTCTGCAGGAAGCCATTGTCGTGGTGGATGGGCGGGCGCGTGGCCGGACCCACCTGGTACTTCGCGGAGGTGGTGCCGTTGGTGGGCACCACCGGGTTGGTTCCGCCCGCGGGAGGCGAGCCGGCCAGGAGCTCCACGGGCTTGCTCTTGGCCGCGGCGTCCGCCGTCTCGAACTCGTCCTTGGGTGCGTTGACCTGGGCCTTCTTGTCCACGACGGGCTTCGGCGTGGGCTTCTCCTCGGGAGGCGGGAGGTAGACCTTCTTCGGGGTGCTTCCGGAGATGGGAGGAGTGCCCATGTGACGAGACCTCGACGGAGTCCATCCCGCGCGCGTGGCGTTGGCTTGTGAAGGCCCGGAATGGAAGGGGTGTGAGAACTGCGCTTGTCTGGGTTATCGGCCCACATCGGTTCCAGGTTGCGTGGCTTCAGCGGTATGTCGTGGATGTCATTGCGGGGCTGCCCCGGAGGGTGGTGGGAGTGTCCTCCAGGCATCACTCCCCGCCTTGCGGTCCTGGAGGGGCCCGAGGATGCTCGTCCCCGGGAGGCGTCATGGTGGGGGCCGGCGAGCCCGCACCGGCGGGGCGAGAGCATGGACCTGGAAGAGTTGCGTGCCTTTGTCGGTGTCGCGGAGACGGGTTCGTTCCTGGCCGCGGCGGACTCCCTCGCGGTGTCGCGGACGACCTTGCGGCGGCGCGTGGAGGCGCTGGAGGCGCGCGCCGGGGTGCCGCTGCTGAAGAGCACCCGGACGGGCATCGTCCTGACGGAGGCGGGGGAGATGCTCGCCCGTCGTGGCCGGCTGATGATGCAGGAGACGAGCGCGCTGGTGGCCTCGCTGCGCGAGGTGGGCCAGGCGCCCTCCGGCGTTCTGCGGGTGGTGTTGCCGGTGGGCTTGCCGCCGCACCTGCTCGCGCCCCTCTTCGCGCTGCTGCGGGCCACGTATCCGCTGCTGCGCGTGCATGCGAGCTTCAGTGATGATCCGCTGGCGGAGCCGCTCGACAACGTGGACCTGGCGGCGCACTTCGGAGAGGAGCTGCCCCGGGGGCCCTGGATGTCCCAGGTGGTGTTGCGGGTGCGCGAGGGGCTCCTGGCCAGCGAGGACTACCTGCGTCGGCGCGGTATCCCCGGCACGGTGGAGGACCTGGAGGGTCATGAGCTGTTGTCCTGGCAGGCGCCGGGCGACGACGCGTGCCTGTGGCCCCAGCTCCGAGGGCCTTCGTTCCAGGTGGAGCCCGCCCTCGTCTCGTCGGACATCCACTTCATCCGGGTGTGTTGTCTGGCCGGGCAGGGCATTGGCCTGATTCCCAGCGTGGCGTTCGCGGACCCGGGCGAAGGGGAGGGCACGCTGGTGCCCGTGCTCGCGGACGTGGTGGGCCGCGAGCGGCCCCTGCGCCTCAGTGTCCCGGAGGCGCTCTGCGAGATTCCCAAAATCAAGCAGGTGCTCTCACACATCCGTCGCTTCCTCGAACCCCTGTGAGGTGAGGCTCGTGGGGCGAATCCGGCCATCGGGTGTCCATCTTCGGCCATCCCCGGCTTCGGACATCCACGCTACGGATGAAGGCGTCCTTTCGTGCCGGAGCCCGCCATGCGAACGCCACTGCTCTTCACCCTCGCCACCACCACGTTGCTGACGCTGTCCGCGCACGCGAAGGACCCGGCGCTCGGCGCGACGACCTTCACCGTCTACGAGGCCTTCCTCAGCCCCGCGCAGGAGCCCGGCGAGGAGTCCGAGACGCCGAAGCTCCTGGAGAAGAGCCTGGGAGCCACGGCGCCCTCGACGCCTCGCGAGGCTCGCAAGTCCCGAGGCCATGGCGTGCTGAAGTTCTCCAAGGACCTGACGCGCGCCTACGTCGAGTTCGAGATGAAGGGCGTCAACCCCGCCGACATCCTCATGTTCCACATCCACTGCGGTCCGCCCGGCGTGCTCGGGCCGGTGGTGGTGGACTTCGGGGAGCTGGGCAACCTGTCGAAGACGCTCGCGGAGGGACGCCTGACGGTGGAGCTCACCCACGCGAATGTCGTCTTCATCAAGGACATGAAGGGCATGAAGCCCGGGCTGCCGGAGAGCTGTCCCGCCGAGCTGGGCTTCCTGGCGCAGACGAAGACGCTGGCCAGCCTGGAGTCGCTCGCGCGCAAGGGCGTGCTCTACTTCAACCTGCACACCAAGGCGCATACCTACTACGGCGAGATGCGCGGGCAGCTCTATCCCGCCGAACCCTGAGGCGCGCGGCGCGGCTCGGGTAGTCTTGGACGGGTGACGTCCGCTCCGAGCCCTTCGCCTGTCCCGTCCTCCCCGTCGCGCACCCGCCTGCTCTCGCTGGGGCTGGCGGTGCTGGTGATTCCGCTGGGGCTGGCGTCGCGTAGGAAGTCGCTGCCGTGGCCCTCTTTCTTCGCCACCTATGCGGGCGACACGCTGTGGGCGCTCCTGGTGTTCCTGCTGCTGCGCTTCCTCGCCCCACGCCGCGCCGCGCTCACCGTGGCCGCCGTCGCGCTCGCGTTCTCCTTCGGCATCGAGTTCAGCCAGGGCTATCACGCGCCCTGGCTGGATGCCGCGCGCCGCACGCTGCCGGGGCGACTGGTGTTGGGGGCGGGGTTCCTCTGGAGCGACCTCGTCTGTTATTCGGTCGGCGTGCTGCTGGGCGTGGGGCTCGACGTGGCGCTGCTGACCCGCAGGGCGCCGGAGAAAGCCGCACCTTCCGTCGATATGGGCAGACCTTCATCGCGTTGATGTCAGGGCCGGGGCCGACATCATGGATGGAGAATCATGACGAATGTCGTGAGAGGTGCGCTCGTGGCCGCGCTGTGCCTGAGCGTCGGTGGGGGTTGTGCGCAGGAGGTCGTCCCCGTCGAGGGAGTGCCTGTCAATCTGGGCCCCTCGCAGGTCCTCGAGGACCACGGGGACTGGGCCCCGGAGCCCCTGGCCGTCTGTCCATTGCTGCCTCGCGACGGCGCCGCCGCCGAGTGCGGCACGCTGGAGTCCTTCGACCTGTCCGCGTGTGAGCGAGACTCGCTAACAAGGTTGGAGGCCAACGGCCACTTCACCGTGCATGGCATTGGCAACGACATCCGAGAGAACGCCAACAGCCAGTTCACCGGGTCGATGAACTTCCGGCCGGGGGGCGTGGTGAGCTACGGCGGATATCCCATGCGCGAAGCCCGGGTGGACGGGAACGCGTTCTTCCTCTCCAACCACGGCACGCTCCCGGACGGCAGGGCCTTCCGGTCCTCCTTCGTGGGCTGCAAGGCGCCGAACCCGAGCCGGGTGACGGGGTGCTACGCGGTCTGCCTCGCCGGCGTTCCCTCCTTCCAGGCCACCTTCGAGGCGGAGAAGGTCCGGTGGCGCGCGGGCGAGGCGGAGGCCTCGAAGCTCACCCTGGTGGGTGAGGGCGTGGTGAATCAGGGCATCGTCGCGGACGTCTTCGTCACCAAGGGGCACGCGTATGTCGTCTCGTTGGAGAGCGCCCTCGCGGGGCCCGGCGGGCTCTTCGTCTACGATTTGAGTGACCGCTCCGCGCCCCGGCTCGTGAGCACCATCACGTACCCGGGCGACAGCTACTGGAACGCCGTCTGGGCCAAGGACGATGCGCTCTACGTCGCCAGCGCGGCCCGGGGCCTGCTCGTCTTCGACATCGCCGAGCCGGCGAACCCGAAGCTGCTGCGCTCGCTGCCCGACGGTCGCCCCATCGATGCGCACACCATTCATGGCGACCTCAACCGGCTCTATGTCATGTCCGCATCGCCCACGCCGGAGACGCTCATCTTCGACGTGAAGAACGCGAGAGAGCCCGTGCTGCTCGGCCGCTACGCGGACCCGAGCGTGAACCCCCTGGTTGCTTCGTTCCCCCATGACGCCACGTCGTGGGGAGATCGCCTCTTCGTCAATCACTGGTCCGCGGGGTTGCTGGTGCTCGACGTGAGCGACCCGACGAACGTGGTGAAGCGGGGGGAGTATGTCTATCCGCGCGCCACCAGCCACACGAACCGCTGGCACTACGTGAACAACCGGCTCATCGTCTTCGAGGGCGGTGAGGACTGGGGCGCGCATGTCCGGGCGCTCGACATGACCGACCTGGACAAGCCCGTGCTCATTGGTGAGTACCGCCTCTCTCCGGGCGTCTCCATCCACAACATGGAGCTGAAGGGCAACCTGCTCTATCTCGCCCACTATCAGCACGGGGTGCGGGTGCTGGACGTGTCGCGTCCCTCGGAGATGCGGGAGGTCGCCTACTTCAATACCTGGCGGGGGACTGACCGGGCTCGCGGCACCCTGTTCTATGACGGCGCCATCGGCATGCGCATCCCGGGCGATGGCCATGTCTATGTCATCGACACCTCGCGCGGCCTGCTCATCTTCGACGAGCTGTAGCCGGTAGGCGGAAGTCCTTCACCGGAGGCTGGCGACGGCGGGCCTCCGGTGTTGAACGAATGGACCGGGCGCGGGTACCAGACTGCTCGGGCACGTAGCCCTTGGTGGGCCATCTGCCATACGCTTCGCCCAGGGTGCCGGTGGTCGAACATGGATTCCTCGGGGGGAGGGTCGCGGGCTGATGCTCCGGACGCCGTCCTTTCGGGGAAACGGAAAGATGGCCTCGATGCTTCGCAATGGGTGTTTGTCGTTGTTGTTGTTCGTGCTCGTCGGCTGCGGCTCACGACACCACGGTCCGACGGTGCATGAGCGCCGTGCCGCCATTCGCGCCGTGCATGCGCAGAAGTACGGTTCGAGTGACGGCTTCCAGTCCACGTCCTGGGGCATGACGCGCGACCAGGTCCGGGCGATGTACCCGGGCACGCAGGAGACCTCGCGCGGAGACCTGGTCCTCACCACGGCATTGGCGGAGCACCCCGCCCAGGTGTTCTTCCTCTTCGCGGACGGGCGCCTGGGCTCCGTCTTCGTGCGCTTCGCGACCCCCTCGGACGTGCGCAATGACCACCAGGAGGTGGTGGAGTTGCTGACCTCCAAGTACGGCCGCGCCGCCAAGCGCGGCTCATCGCGACGCGTGCAGAGGTACCGCGAGTCGCTCGACCTCGCGTGGCTGCTCTCCCAGAGTGCTCCGCCCGTACCCTCGAACTTCCCCGCCGCCACGGAGTCGGGAGCGCAGGTCGAGGGGGCTCCGCCTGATGGCGCACCCATCAACTTCCCCGCGCCCACGGAGTCGGGAGCGCAGGTCGCGGGAGCTCCGCCCGACGGGGCGCTCGCGAACTTCCCCGCGCCCACGGAGTCCGGAGCGCAGGTCGCGGGAGCTCCGCCCGACGGCGCACCCACGAACTTCCCCGCGCCCACGGAGTCGGGAGCGCGGGTGTCCGAGGGACAGCCTCCGCTGGTCGAGGCGACGACGGCGGGGGACTCGCTGGACGAGGAGGACTCGCGGGACACGGCCGTGGCCTCGGCGCCTGAAGAGAGCGCCGCCTCCGAGTCGGAGGCGCCCGAGTTGTTCGGTCCCATCTCGGAGCCCGAGGTGAGCATCTCCCGCCGTGGCTTCGTGGTCGTCGCCAACTGGAAGGCGTGGGAGACGACCGTGCGCCTCGTGGGCTACCAGTTCTCCCGGGAGCGGCTGCTCACGCTCCACTACGAGAGCCCCGAGTACGCGGAGGCGATTCGCGATGGGCTGGAGCGCCTCCAGAGGCAGCAGCGTCGCTCCAGAGCCCGGGACTTCTAGCCGCGCCCCCAGGTGCCCCTCGTCTGGACTGAGAGGGGCACCGCAGGGCCTCCGTCCGGCTCGATTGTTCGCCCCGGCGGAACTGTGATGCTGGTTCCCAGGGCATTATTTCGCGGGGACGAAGGCCCATTGTTTCTCCATGCCGGCGACGAAACGCCGGACGGGAGAAACGACATGAATGCACAGACCCCGAAGGTGGCCCTCGTCACCGGTGCTTCCCGAGGTATCGGCGCCGCCGTCGCGAGGCGGCTGGCCCAGGATGGCTTCACCGTCATCGTCAACTACGCGGAGTCCGCCGCGCCTGCCGAGGCGTTGGTCCGCGAGATTGAGCAGGCGGGCGGCAAGGCCCTGGCCGCCCAGGCGGATGTCAGCAAGAGCGCGGACGTGCGGCGCCTGTTCGACGCGGCCCAGACGGCCTTCGGCGGCGTGGACGTGCTCGTCAACAACGCGGGCATCATGAGCCTCTCCACGCTGGCGGACACCGACGACGCCGTGTTCGAGCGGCAAATCGCGGTCAACCTCCAGGGCACCTTCAACACCCTGCGGGAGGCGGCCCGGCGGCTGCGCGACGGCGGGCGCATCATCAACTTCTCCTCCAGCGTGGTGGGCCTGCTGCAGCCGACCTACGGCGTGTACGCGGGCACCAAGGCGGCGGTGGAGGCGATGACGAGCGTGCTGGCCAAGGAGCTGCGCGGACGGAACATCACCGTCAACGCCGTGGCCCCGGGGCCCACCGCCACGGACCTGTTCCTCAAGGGCAAGCCCCAGGACCTCGTCGACCGCATGGCGAAGCTCGCGCCGCTGGAGCGACTGGGCCAGCCCACGGACATCGCCGCCACCGTCGCCTTCCTCGCCGGCCCCGACGCCGGCTGGGTCAACGGGCAGGTGCTGCGCGCCAACGGCGGAATCATCTGAGCGCGGGGCGCGGGCTCACGGCGAGCCGTTCACGTCCACGTAGGCGCGGCGGGCTGGCACGGAGACGAGGCGTCCTTCCGGCATCACGTAGGCCGTGAGGCGCCCGCCGTACACGCAGCCCGAGTCCAGGCCCACCGCATGCGAGTGCTGCTGCACGCCGCGCATGGCGTCGTGGCCGAAGATGACCAGCTCCGGGCCCTTCCAGCAGCTGGCCCAGGGCACGCCGCCATCCACGCGCTTCGACGGCGTCCCGTCCGGGGCGATGCTGCGCAGGTTGAGCAGCTCATCCGCGCGCTGCGCTTCCAGCGGGACTCCTGGCACCAGCCCTCCGTGCACCGCGAGGACATTCAGGTCCGGGAAGCGGCGGTACAGCGGCTGGGCCTCCAGGTACGTCCAGTCGTCCGCCGTCAGCGTCTCCAGGACCTGGCGGTGCTCCTTGCCCAGCTTCTTGCCCTCGGGGGCGCGTCCCGTGTGCCAGCGCAGCACGTGCGCGTCGTGGTTGCCTCGCACCGCGAGCAGCCCGCGCTCGCGAGCGCACCGCACCACGCCCGCGGAGTCCGGCCCCTTCGCCACCAGGTCGCCCACCAGCACCACGCGGTCGTCCGGCCGCCAGCCACACGCGGCCAGCAGCGCGTTCAGCTCCTCCGCGCAGCCATGGACGTCTCCGATGAAGAGCGTTCGCATCCCGCCTCTTCTTTAATTCGCTTCGACGCCCCGGGGAACCCTCCCGGGAGGTGCGGGGTCCGCGGCGTCAGTCCGCTTTCGAGCGCAGCAGGCGGCTGAGATTCACGTCGAGCTGGCTGGAGATGAGGCGCAACACGCTGTCGAGCTGGGAGCCGGTGAGGCGCAGCCGCTCGGTGAGCAACCGTCGGGTCTCCTGGAGCAGCGCGTCCTGCGCGGCCACCACCCACCGCGCCGCGGTGGAGCGATGCACGCCGTAGAGCGCGCCGAGCTGGTCGATGCTCAGCCCGTCCAGGTACTTCAGGCGCAGGAAGTTGCGCTGACGGGGCTCCAGGACTCCGAGCGCCGCGGAGAACGAGGTGCTGAACTCCGCGCGGTACGTGTTCTTGAGATAGAGCAGCTCCGGGTCGTCCCCCGGCGCCACGAGCAGCGACAAGTCACCATCATCCGCCTGGGGATGTCCGCTGCGCTGGCGCTGCCAGTCGAGCGCGAGCCACAGCGCCGCGGCCCGCACCCACCCGCTGAGCGGGCCCGTCCCCGGGTAGGCGGCCAGCCGTGCGGGAGAGTCGGCGCTGCCCACGAGCATGCGCTGGCGCAGCAACTGGCGGACCTCGTCGAGCCCCGTGGGCGGCAGCTTCAGCCGCGCGACGGCCGCGTTCACCTCGGGCAGGAAGCTCGACTCGAAGGCGTTCAGCGCGGAGGGCAGCCGGTCCGCGGCGGCGCGAGCCAGGTACACGTCCGGGAGGTGGAACTTCTCCACGTCCTCGGAGGGGGCCTGTGTGGGGAGCAGCCGCGCCAGATGACTGACGAAGCGCACGCCCTCCAGCTCCACCCCGGGCCAGGCCGCGCGCGCGGTGGTCAATGCACGCGTCAGCCGCTCCTGCAGCAGGGGCAGCGACGACTCCGGCGCGGAGGAAACACCACGCGCGGCGATGAAGGCCTGGGCCAGGGAAACGTCCGGGGGGGACACGCCGTGGGACGATAGCACCCCCCTCGCGTAATCCGGATTCAACCATTTCCGAAGTGAACTCTTGTTTGCCTGGGTTCGCTGATGGAGGAGGGCTCCGGGACAACAGGTATGACAAGGGGTGGGCCCGGACGGTCCCCCGGTGCGCCTGCTCCATACGCGGGCGCCTGGGTCCCAGGGGCCGCGAAGCCCATGGCCCGTCCATTGCTGGTATGGGGCGGGAGTCGACGTGGTGGAGGTGAACGTGGAGTCAATTGGCGGCGGGCCCGGGGATGCGGCCCATACCTCGTGGTTGGAGCTGAGCGCGGGGGCGCTCAAGCACAACGTGGAGGTGTTCCGGGCGCTGGAGGGGCGGGGAGGGACGTCGCGGTCGCTGGGCGTGGTGCTCAAGGGCAACGCCTACGGGCACGGGCTGGCGCAGGTGCTGCCGCTGGTCCACGGGCTGGTGGACCTCCTGTATTTCATCGCGCCGCAGGACGCGCTGAAGGTGCGTGAGTACGAGCGGGCCCAGGGCCTGTCTCCCCGGCAGGTGGTGGTGCTGGGCGCGGTGGGTCCGCACGAGGCGGTGGTGCTGGCGCGCGAGGGGGTGGAGGTGGTGGTGGCGGACCGTGGCTGGGAAGACGCGGTGCCGGTGCTGCGCGCGGCGAAGCTGGAGCGGCCGCTGCGGGTCCACGTCCACATCGACACGGGCCTGGGGCGCGAGGGCTTCACGCTGGAGCAGATTCCGCGCGAGACACAGTTCCTGGTCGACGCGCGGGACGTGCTGGAGGTCGTGGGCGGGCTGAGCCACTTCGCCAACACGGAGGACGTGACGGAGCAGGGCTACGCGCTGGCGCAGGTGGACGCGTTCGAGACGGGGCTTCGGCTCTTGTCGGGACAGCTGGGCGAGGGGCGGGTGCTGCAGCGGCACATCGCCGCGAGCGCCGCGGCGCTGGTGTTGCCCCGGGCGCGCTACGAGGCGCAGCGGGTGGGAATTTCGCTGTATGGGCTGTGGCCTTCGGCGGAGACGCGGCTGTCGGCGCGGCTGGTGTTGGGCGAGGTGCCGGTGCTCAAGCCGGTGTTGTCGTGGCGGTGCCGAAGCCAGGTGGTGAAGTGGCTGCCCGCGGACAGCTATGTGGGCTACGGCTGTACATACCGGACATCGGAGCCCACGCGCATCGCGGTGCTGCCCGTGGGCTACTACGACGGCTATCCACGGCTGGCCTCGGGCAAGGCGCACGTGCTGGTGAACGGGCGGCGGTGCGCGGTGCTGGGCCGGGTGATGATGAACCACCTCATCGTCGACGTGACGCGCGCCACGCATGACGAGCGCCCCGTGACGGCCACGTTGATGGGGCGCGAAGGCGACGAGTCCATCAGCGCCGAGTCGCTCGCCGGCTGGGCGCAGACGCTGCACTACGAGATTGTCGCGCGCCTGGGCGCGCACCTGCGGCGCGTGGTGGTGGAGTAGCGCCGCTCAGCGCTTCGCGTCCGTCGCGCTGGGAGGCTGCACCTTCCAGCGGCGGTGCAGCCACATCCACTGGTGCGGGTACTTGCGGATGCAGCGCTCCAGCGCCGCGGTGACGCGCGCGGTGTGCTCCGCAATCGGGTCCTCGCACTCGCCAGGCGCGGGCGGGAGGATGGGCCCTTCCACTTCCAGCCGCAGCCTGGGGCCGAGCTTGCCGTTGCGCACGCCCATCACCACGAACACCGGCGCGCCCGTGCGCTGCGCGGCCACCGCCATGGCGGGCGTCGTGGAGGCGAGCCTTCCGAAGAACGGAACGAACACCGCCGCCTTCGCCGGCAGCGCCTGGTCCAGCAGCATGAAGGGCGACTCGCCGCGCTCCACCGCTTCCGAAAGCTCCTGGATGGCGCCGCGCGGATAGATGAGCCCCGCGGGAAGGCGCACCCGGTTCTCCGCGATGCGCGTGTTGAGCGCGCCCTTCAGCGGACGCACCAGCGCAACCAGGGGCACGCCCAGGCGCACCAGCATGTCTCCCAAAAGCTCCCAGTTGCCGAAGTGCGCCGTCACCATCAGCGCGCCCTTGCCCGTGGCCACGCGCGCCTTCAGCGCCTCCCAGGCCTCCGTGCCCTCGACGCCCTGCTCGGCCCAGTCCGACGTCAGCCGGTCTCCCGAGGGCACCGACTCCAGCACCACGCGCGACATGTTGATGTACGCGCCCCGCGCGATGTCCCGTCGCTCCGCGTCGGTCTTCTCCGGCAGCGCGTGCGCCAGGTTGTCCAGCGCGACGCGGCGACGGATGCCCAGCGTGTACGCCAGGTTGCCCACGAAGCGGGCGATTGCGTCGCGTGACGCGAACGACAGCCACGTGAGGAACGCGAAGACGAAGCGCGTCACGAACTTCACCACCGGGCCCGGAGGCGTGCCGATGACACGGCGCAGATGCTCGGAGGGCACCTTCGCGGCGTTCGCTGGCGGGACTGTCTGGTCGGAAATGGGAGCGGGCGAGGACACGGAGGCACTCCACCCCGAAGTGAAGATTACGGCAAGAACACACTCATGCGCGGCGCTACCCTGGCTGCCCGGCATGGGCCACTATGCGCGCCATGCCCAACCTGCTCCGAGCGGTGGTTCTGTCCACCGTTGCCCTGTTGTGCGCGTGCGGTGCCCGGCAGAACCCTCCGGCCGCCGAGCCCGCAGCGACTGCTCCCGCTTCATCCTCCGCGGCCTCGGCCGCTCCCACGCCGCCCACGCTGCGTCTGCCCAAGGACGTGCGTCCCAATGGCTATGCGGTGGAGCTCACGCTGGACCCGAAGGTCTCCGCCTTCCAGGGCACGGCGAGCATCGGGCTCGACGTGGCCCAGCCCACCTCCATCGTGTGGCTGCACGGAAAGAACCTCACGGTGAAGGAGGCCTCGCTGATGCAGGCGGGCGCCACCATCGACGTGACGCCGCTGAAGAGCGAGAAGGGTGACTTCCTCGGCTTCTCGCTGGCGAAGCCGCTGGCCGTCGGCACCGCGAAGCTGCGCGTGGTGTACGAGGGCGCAGCCTCCGAGAAGGAGACGGACGGTGCCTTCCGCGTCAACGAGGGCGGCGACTGGTACGTCTATACGCAGTTCGAGCCCATCGACGCGCGGCGCGTGTTCCCGTGCTTCGACGAGCCCGAGTTCAAGGTGCCCTGGCAGCTGACGTTCCATGTGCCCGCGGGCAACGTGGCCGTCACCAACACGCCGCAGCTCGCCGAGGAGGCCCGTCCGGACGGTGGCCGCACCTACCGCTTCGCGCGCACCCAGCCCCTGCCCTCCTACCTCATCGCCTTCGGCGTGGGCCCGTTCGACTTCCTCGCCGCCGCGGACTCCGGCCAGAAGAAGGTGAAGACGCGCATCATCACCCCGAAGGGCCGCGCCGTCGAAGGCACCTACGCCGCCAAGGTGACGCCCGAAATCCTCGCCGCGCTGGAGGACTACTTCGGCATCCCCTACGCGTACGAGAAGCTGGACGTCATCGCGGTGCCGCTGCTCGGTGGCGCCATGGAGCACCCGGGCCTGGTGACGTTCAACTCGCGGATGATGCTGGCGAAGCCGGAAGAGGACTCGCTCAGCCGGCAGCGCGGTTTCTCGGACACGCAGGTGCACGAGCTGGGGCACCAGTGGTTCGGCAACCTCGTCACGCTGGCGTGGTGGGACGACCTGTGGCTCAACGAATCCTTCGCGACCTGGGTGACCCCGCGCATCATCGAGACGTGGCAGCCGTCGTGGGATGCGCCGGTGGAGCGTGTGCAGGACCGCAGCCGCTCGCTGGACTCCGACAGCCTCCTGTCCGCGCGCCGCATCCGTCAGCCCATCGACACGGCCAATGACATCCACAACGCGTTCGACGGCATCACCTATGGCAAGGGCTCCGCGGTCCTCACCATGACGGAGGAGTGGCTGGGGCGTGAGGTGTTCCGCAAGGGCATCCAGCGCTATCTGCGCAAGCACGCGCACGACAACGCCACGGCGAAGGACTTCCTGGACGCGCTGTCCGCCGAGGCGGGCAAGGACGTGACGGGCGTGCTGGGGACGTTCCTGGACCAGGGCGGCGCGCCGCTCGTCACCGCGTCGCTGGAGTGTGGCGCGGGGCAGCCGAAGGTGGTCCTCACCCAGCAGCGCTACCTGCGGCTGGGCTCGCAGGCGCCGGGGCCGCAGACGTGGAAGGTGCCCGTGTGCGTGGAGTACGCGGCGGGCAACAAGGACGCGCGCGCCTGCACGGTGCTGGAAGGGGAGCGCGCCGAGGTCGCCCTGCCGGAGGCGAAGACGTGCCCGGCCTGGGTGTTCCCCAACGCGGAGGGCGCGGGCTTCTTCCGCATGCAGCTCGCGGGGGACGCGGCGACGAAGCTCCTGAAGACGGGCGTGGCGAAGCTGTCGCGCTCGGAGCGCGTGGCGCTGCTGGGGGACGTGAAGGCGCTGGCCCTGTCCGGGGCGCTGCCGGCCTCCGAGGCGCTGGCGCTGGCGGCCCGCATGGCCCAGGACCCGGACCGCGTCATCGTCGAGAGCACGATGGACATGCTGGACCTGTCGAGCGCGCGGCTGTTGCCGGAGGCGCGCCTTCCGGACCGTGCGCGCTTCCTGCGTGAGACGTACGGCCCCCGGGCCCGGCAGCTGGGCTTCGTCTCGCGCAAGGGCGAGAGCGAGGACACGCGCCTGTTGCGTCCGCGCCTGGTGCGGGTGGCGGGCCGCGACGGCGCGGACCCGAAGATTGTCGCGGAGGCTCGGGCGCTCTCGGACAAGTGGCTCACCGACAAGCGCGCGATTGAACCGGAGATGGTGGACGCGGTGCTCGCGGTCGCCGCGGCGCACGGGGACGCGGCCTTCCAGCAGAAGCTCCTCACGGCGGTGCGCGCGGAGAAGGACCGCTCCACGCGTCAGCACCTGCTGGGGGCGCTGAGCGGCTTCAGGGACCCGGTGCTGGTGAAGCAGGGCCTGTCGCTGGTGTTCGACAAGGCGTTGGACCCGCGTGAGACGATGTGGATGGTGTTCGGGGCCACGCAGCACGCGGGCACGCAGGGCGTGGCGCTCGACTTCGTGAAGGAGAACTACGACCGGCTGGTGGGGGACTCGCCCGACGCGCTCCTGCCGAAGGACGCCGCTGGCCGGATGGTCTTCGTGGCCGGCGGCTTCTGCAGTCCGGAGCGGCGGCAGGAGATTTCGGACTTCTTCACGACGCGCAACGCGAACGCGCCGGGCGGGCCTCGCATGCTGGCGCAGATTCTGGAGTCGGTGGACCAGTGCGTCGCGCTGAAGTCGGCGCAGGCGGCCAGCATCGAGTCCTTCCTCACCGGGCGCGGCACGCCGCGTCCGCCGCAGGCTCCGACGACGCGCTGACCCACGTTGGGAGTTCGAGCCCGGGGCCAGCGCTGGCTCCGGGCTCATGAGGTCCCCGAGGGCGGCTACTTCTTGCTGCCGCGCGACATGAAGGCCATGAAGGCCTCCTGCGCCTCCGTGGAGCCCAGGCGCTCGATGAACTTCGCGCCCTCGCGCGCCAGCGTGGCGTGCGTCTCCTCGCGGCGCGGCCCGCGAATCAGCTCCTTCGTCACGCGCACGGCCTCGGCGGGACGGGAGGCCAGGGTGCGGGCGCGCTCGGCGGCCACTTCCTGGAGGCTCTCGGCGGGCACCACCTTGTTGATGATGCCGGCGCGCAGCGCGGTCGCCGCGTCGAAGGGCTCGCCGAACAGCAGCAGCTCGCTGGCCAGCGCGTAGCCGGCCATGCGCGGAATCAGCAGGCTGCTGGCGCCTTCCGCGCACAGGCCGAGCTGGACGAAGGGCATGTGGAAGCGCACGCGCTCGCTCGCGACGACGTAGTCACAGTGCAGCAGCATCGTCGTGCCGATGCCCACCGCGGGGCCGTCCACGGCCGCCAGCACGGGCTTGGGCGCGTCCACCAGCGCCTTGAGGAAGAGGAACACCGCGCTGTCCTCGCCCGCGGGCGGGTGCTCCATGAAGTCGCCGATGTCATTGCCCGCGGTGAAGACGCTGCCCGCGCCGGTGAGCAGCACCACGCGGACTTCGTCGTCCGTCGCCGCCTGCTTGAGCGCGGCGGTGGCCGCCTCGTACATCGCATGCGTGAAGGCGTTCTTCTTCTCGGGTCGGTTGAAGGTGAGGGTGAGGACCCCCGCTTCCCGCTTCGTCAGCAACGTGTCGGACATGGGGCAAGCCTAGACCGAGTCCATCCCCGGCGCGGGCTCAACTTGCATCCCTCGCCATGCCCGGCCTGGAGGCGCCGGGCCCTCGTGTGCCCACTTCTCCCACGCGTGCTCCCACCTGCTCACGGCCGCAGCGCGCGGGCGACCAGCGGAGCGAGCGTCACCACCCGGTGCCCGAACGGCAGCCCCGAGGGTGGCTCCACGCTGTCGGTGCTCACGAGCTGAGTCACCGGCAGCGCGCTCAGCCGCTCCACCGCCGGGCCCACCAGCAGCGCGTGGGTCGTCACCACCGTCAGGTCATCCGCGCAGCCCGCGGCGCGCAGCGTGCCCGCCGCCGCGACCAGGGTGCCGCCCGTGGACACCATGTCGTCCACCAGGATGGGCCGCTTGCCGCGCACCTCGCCCATGAGGCCGCTGGCGTGCACCTCGTCGCCGCTCAGCCGGACCTTGTGAATCACCGCCCACGGACGGCCCAGGAGCCGCGCCAGCGCCTCCGCGCGCTTCACCGCGCCCAGGTCCGGCGCCACCACGACCGACGTGTCCGTGACGTGGGGTCGCAGCGCCTCCGCCAGCACCGGCAGCGCGGTGAGGTGCTCCAGCGGCGCGCCGAAGCACCCCTCCAGCGCGGGGCTGTGCAAGTCCACCACCAGCACTCGCGCGAAGCGGCCCTGGGACAGCATGTCCGCCACCAGGCGACCGCCCAGGGGCTCGCCCGGCCGTGCGCGTCGGTCCTGCCGCGCGTAACCGAGGTACGGCACCACCGCCTCCAGCCGCGCCGCGCCGGCCCGCCAGCACGCGTCCGCCATCAGCAGCAGCTCCAGCAGGTGCTCTCCCGCCGGAGGCGTCAGCGATTGCACCAGCACCACGGTGCGCCCTCGCACGGCGGCGGGGACCTCCAGGTGCATCTCTCCATCGGGAAACCGCTCGAAGTGACAGTCAGCGGGCGCCACGCCCAGGGCCAGGGCGAGCTCACGTCCCAGGTGGGGACTGGCGGTGCCGATGAGGAGGATGGGGTCCATGGCCCAACCCTAGCGCGCCCGGTGGCCCGGGGGCTCGGCGCTCGCTGCCTCCCCTGGCGACGTGCCTCCGGGAGAGCCGTTGTCCGCCCCTTCGCCGCCAGCGAGCCCGGGCGTGCTTTTCCTAGGGACAAGGAGAGTGATGATGCGCTTTCGCGACAGAGCGGACGCCGGGCGACGGCTGGCAACGATGCTCCTGCCCTACCGGGGCTCGGACGCGCGCGTGCTGGGGGTGGCTCGCGGGGGGCTTCGGGTGGCGTACGAGGTGGCCCGCGCGCTGGAAGTCCCGCTGGACGTCTGGGTGTCGAGGCGGCTGAGCATCCCCGGACGGGCGCTGACCCTGGGCGCGGTGTCCGAGGGAGGCGGCCAGTACCTGCTCTCGGATTCGCTGCGGCTGGCGCCCCTGCCCAGGAGCGAGGTGGACTCGCTGGTGAGCGAAGAGGCCAGCGTGGTGGAGGAGCAGGTGCGGCGGCTGCGCGGACGTCCTCCGCCGGAGCTGGGCGGCCGCACGGTGCTGCTGGTGGATGACGGCGTGCTGACGGGCGCCACCGCCGCTGCCGCGCTGAGGGCCCTGCGGCTCCTGCATCCGGCCCGGCTGGTGATGGGCACCCCGGTGGCCTCGCCCCAGGGGCTGGAGGTGCTGCGAAGGGAGGCGGACGCGGTGGCGTGCGTTTCGACGGAGGCGGGGATGCGCTCCGTGGCCGAGGCGTACGACGACTTCCGCGCGTTCCCGGACGTGGAGCTGCAGAACCTGGTCGAGCGCTCGCGCCAGCCGCCGTGGCGCTCCCAGGCGGTGCTGGAGTCCACGGACCCGGGTGGGTCCTGGATGTGAGCCGTGAGTCGTGAGTCGTGAAGCCTTGGGCTTGTGACGATGTGAACCCGTGACGCGAGGAGGGCGGCTCCATGTGGCAGGACGACCCGAAGGACCCAGAGGTCCACGAGGTGGCGGTGCGCTCCGGGCGGGTGGAGCTGGGCGGCAGTCTGGGGCTTCCTCCGGGTGCGCGCGGGCTGGTGGTCTTCGCGCACGGCAGCGGTAGCAGTCGCTTCAGCCCCCGCAACCGCGCCGTCGCGCGGAGCCTGCGCGACGCGGGGCTGGCCACGCTGCTGTTCGATTTGCTCGGCGCGGACGAGGAGGCGATGGACGCGGGCACCGGCGAGCTGCGCTTCGACATCCCCTTCCTCGCGCGGCGGCTCATCGCCGTGACGCGGTGGGCGCAGGCCCAGCCGGAGCTGTCCGGGATGGGCCTGGGCTACTTCGGCTCCAGCACCGGCGCCGCCGCGGCGCTGGTGGCGGCCGCGCTGCACCCGGAGCTCGTCCAGTCGGTGGTGTCTCGCGGTGGCAGGCCGGACCTGGCCGGGCCCGCGCTGGCCCGGGTCCGCGCGCCCACGCTGCTCCTGGTGGGCAGCCTGGACGTGGACGTGCTGGAGCTGAACCAGGACGCGTTCGACGAGCTGTCCGCCGCCAAGTCCCTCATCGTCATCCCCGGCGCCACCCACCTGTTCGAGGAGCCCGGCACGCTGGAGGAGGTGGCGCGCCGCGCGGCGGACTGGTTCACGCGACACCTGGATGCACCTCGACTGGAGGCGCGTGAATGAGCACGGAGCCATGGACCGGAGACGAGTCCCCGCCCCCTCGCTGGGAGGTCTTCTCCCGGGGCGGCGAAGTCGCGGTGCGAGGCGAGGGCCGCACGCCCGAGGTGGCCTTCGAGCAGGTCGCGCTCGCGCTGTGCACGCGCGTGACGGACCCGTCCACCGTGGAGGTGCGCGAGGAGGTGGACGTGGTGTGCGACGCCGTCGACCGGGAGGGCCTGCTGATGGACTGGCTGCGCTCCGTCGTCCAGCTCATGGGCTCGCGGCGACTGCGCTTCCGCTGCTTCGCGGTGCGCCTGGATGGACCGCGCCTGTTCGGCCGTGGCTACGGTGAGCACCTGGACCCGGTGAGGCACCGTCCCTCTCGGGACGTGAGAGGCGTCACCCTGAGCGGACCCACCGTGCGCCGGAGCGCGGACGGTCGGTGGACCGCCGAATGCGAGGTGGAAGTCTGAAGCGGAGTATTGAGGCCCCGCATGGGCGCGGGGGCTGGTATAGGCATCGGAATGCGCTCGCGTGAACCCCGCTTTGTCTGGCTGGACCTGGAGATGACCGGGTTGGACCCCGAGTCGTGCGCCATCATCGAGATTGGCGTCATCATCACCGGGCCGGATTTGCGCCCCATCGCGGAGTTCGAACGCGTCATCTGGCAGCCGGAGGAAGTGCTCCTGCGCATGGAGCCCGTGGTGCGTGAGATGCACACGCGCAACGGCCTGCTCGAGAAGGTGCGCGCCTCCAGCACGTCGCTGCGGGTGGCGGAGCGGGAAGTGACGGCGCTGGTGGCGGAACACTGCCCGCTGGGCGAGGGCGTGCTGGCCGGCAACTCCATCCACACCGACCGCCGCTTCCTGTTCCAGTACATGCCGCTCCTGGAGCGCTACCTGCACTACCGCATGGTGGACGTGACGAGCCTCAAGGTCCTCGTGCGCGCGTGGTACCCGAACCTGGTGGAGCCGCGAAAGCCGCCCAGCGGCCACACCGCGCTCGCGGACCTGCGCTCCAGCATCAACGAGCTGCAGTACTACCGCGACATCCTGTTCCGCGCGACGCCGGGCTGAGCGACGACGGGACGGCGTGTCTCAGCCCGCCGTCCCCGGAGTGCCGGGTGTGGGCCCGTCGGGCCCGCCGAGCAGCTCGGTGATGGTCTCCAGCAGCAGGTCGAGCTCGAAGGGCTTGGCCAGGAAGCGGGCGCTGGAGCGGCGCTCCTCCTCGGAGATGCGGCCCGCGCTCATCACCACCACGGGAATGGTGCGCAGCGAGGCGTCGTCGCGCATGCGACGGAGCATCTCCCGGCCGTCCATCACCGGCATCATCAAGTCCAGCAGCACCAGGTCCGGACGCACCTCCGCCATCCGCTGCAGGCCCTCCGCGCCGTTGAAGGCGGTGAGGATGCCGTAGCCCTCCACGGAGAGGATGTCCTGGAGTGCCTCGACGATGGCCAGCTCGTCATCCACGATGAGCAGCCGCTTCATCGACGCACACCCTCCCTTCGCGCGCGGTCACCACATGGGGCCTCGTTCAGCGGAACCACCCCGGCTCCGGCCACCCCAGGGCGGGACGGTAGGACACGGCGCGGCGCAAGCCATGGTTTTGAGCGCGGTGTGTTCGGAATGCTGCGGACCAGGGGTCTCACCGCAGTCGGGCTCGCAACAGGTGTTTCTGGACCTTGCCCAGCGCGTTGCGAGGCAGCGAGTCCATGAAGACGACGCGACGGGGCTTCTTGAAGCTGGCCAGCCTGTCCTTGCACCAGTCCACCAGCGCCTGGGCCTCGGGGGCGTGGACGCCGGCGGGGGGAACCACGACGGCCACCACCTGCTCGCCATAGTCCGCGTCCGGCAGGCCCAGCACGGCGACCTCGGCCACGCCCGGGTGCGTGGCGAGCACCTCCTCCACCTCGCGCGGGTACACGTTGAAGCCGCCGCTGATGATGAGCTCCCGCGCCCGCCCGGTGATGCGCAGGTAGCCGTCCGCGTCCAGCTCGCCCAGATCGCCCGTGCGGAACCAGCCCTCCGAGTCGAAGGACTCCGACGTGGCATCCGGCCGGCGCCAGTAGCCGGCGAAGACGTGGGGGCCCTGGACTTCGATTTCCCCCATCTCCCCCGGGGGCAGGTGCCGGCGCGTGCGCACGTCCACCACGCGCGCCTGCTGGCCGGGGAAGGGGAAGCCCACCGTGCCCGGCCGGCGCTCGCCGTCGTACGGGTTGGTGGTGTTCATGATGGTTTCCGTCATCCCGTAGCGCTCCAGGATGCGCGCGCCGAAGTCCTTCTCGATGTCGTGGAAGAGCTGGGGGCTCAAGGGCGCGGAGCCGGAGACCCACAGGCGCAGCTCGCGGGGCTTCACGCCCGTGCGCCGTGACTCCTCCAGCAGCCGTCCGTACATGGTGGGCACGCCGAAGAACATCGTCAGCGAGGCGTCATCGCGCAACGTGGCCAGCGCCTCCGTGGCGACGAAGCGCCGGTGCAACTCCAGGCTCGCTCCGGTGTACAGCGTGCCGTGCAGGCCCACCATGAGGCCGTGCGTGTGGAACAACGGCAGGGCGAGCAGCAGCCGGTCCGCCGCCGTCCAGCGCCACGCCTCGGTGACGGCCTTCACGTTGGCCAGCAGGTTGCGGTGCAGCAGCATGGCGCCCTTGGAGCGGCCGGTGGTGCCGGACGTGTAGCCCAGCACCGCCAGGTCCTCCGGACGCGGCAGCGCG
Organism: Myxococcus llanfairpwllgwyngyllgogerychwyrndrobwllllantysiliogogogochensis; assembly: GCF_006636215.1. Taxonomy (GTDB): domain Bacteria; phylum Myxococcota; class Myxococcia; order Myxococcales; family Myxococcaceae; genus Myxococcus; species Myxococcus llanfairpwllgwyngyllgogerychwyrndrobwllllantysiliogogogochensis. The sequence continues at coordinate 37,482 of NZ_VIFM01000037.1, forward strand.
AGCGCCACTGGTGACGTCGCGCCTTCCTCGAGCAGCGTGTCGAAGTCGATGACCTCCAGCGAGGCCGGAGGCGCGACGGTGGTCGGCTCCACGGTGACCAGCCACTGCAGCGACGGGAGCTGGTCTCTCAGGGGGATGAGCTCGGCGACTCCCGAGGCGCTGGTGACGCAGGTGTGCACCTCCGCGTCCGCGAGGATGTGGGCCAGCTCCACCTGGCGGTACGCCGTGTTGACGAGCACCACCACGCAGCCCGCGTGCTGCACACCCAGGTAGGCGACGATGAAGCGAGGGCTGTTCTCCAGGAAGAGCGCCACACGCTCGCCTGGTCGCAGGCCGCGCTGACGCAGCCCCTTCGCGAAGGCCGCGACGTGCGCGGCGAGCTCGCCGTGGGAAGTCGACTCGCGCTCGAACGTGAGCAGCGGCCGGCCCGGCGCGTCGTGGGCGTGTTCCAAGAAGACTTCGAGGAGGGACGAAGGCATGAGCCGCGCAGCCTACTTCCCTCACTTCCAATCAAGACAAGCTGTGAGTCAATTTTGACGACATAGAGTGGTTTTAACTGCATAATCGGATTATCTCGTTGAGTTGGCCTGAGGACGCGAGACAGGGAGTGGGTCCTCGGCGGGCTCGACGCGCACGGGAGGTGTCACTTGCGTCGAGGACTGTTTGGAGGCCGGGCCCTGGGCCTGGCGTTGGCTCTGGCCGTGGTGGGTCTGCTGCCGGCGGTGGCGGGGGCGAACCTGCCGTATCCGACGCGCACCGCGTATCGCCTGAAGGGCGTGCAGCCGGACTTCTGGCCTGGCTACGACGAGCTCGCGGGCAACAACACGGGCGGCGTGGCGATGAACCTGGTGTGGGCCTCGTGGGAGCCGTCGGTGCAGGCGCCGCCGTGTACCGGAGGGCGCGTGGAGTACGCGGGGCACTGCTTCGCGGTGGCGGCCAACGTGGACGCGGCCATCCGCGAGTGGACGGCGCGCGGCGTGGTGGTGACGGCGGTGGTGTACGGCGTGCCCGCGTGGGCGCGCGCGGGCCGCACGTGTACGCCCGCGGCGGCGGGCTTCGACATCTTCTGCGCGCCCAACAACGCGGCGGACTACGGCCGCTTCGTGGGCCTGCTCGCGCAGCGCTACAACGGGCTCAACGGCCACGGCCGCATCGCCGACTTCGTCATCCACAACGAGGTCAACTCCAACGACTGGTTCGACATCGGCTGCGGTCAGGGCGCGGGCGCGTGCAACACCACGGCGTGGCTGGACACGTACGCGGCCAGCTACAACGCCGCCTATGACCAGGTGATGACGTGGCAGTCGGCGGCGAAGGTGCTCATCTCGCTGACGCACCACTTTGGTCCGGAGCTGGATGCGCCAGGGGCGAGCAGTCCGCTGCTGTCCGCGACGACGTTCTTGAATGGCTTCGCGGCGCGCGTGGGCTCGCGGGCATGGCGCGTGGCGTATCACCCGTACGCGCCGGACCTGTTCCGTCCGCAGTTCTCCGCGGATGACTACCCGCGCGTGACGTACGGCAACCTGGGCGTGCTGGCGGGCTGGCTGCGCAAGACGTTCCCCACCCGGCAGCACGCGTGGGAAATCCAGCTCACGGAGAGCGGCATCCACTCCGGCTCGCCGCAGTCGTCGGAGGCCGCGCAGCAGACGGCGGTGTGCGACTCGTTCCGCAACGTGCTGGGGACGCCCGGCATCGAGAGCTACATCTACCACCGCATGCACGACAACGCGGCGGAGGGGGGATTGGCGCTCGGGCTGCGCCGTGTGGACGGGAGCGCGAAGCCGTCGTGGAGCACGTGGGCGCTGGCCAACCGCAGTGACTTGAACCCGCCCCAGCTCTCCTGCGGCTTCGAGGAGCTGCCGTACACGCGGCTGCGCCGGGGCTACCACGCCACGCGCGGCCACTGGGCGTCGTCGCGGCTCCTGCCTCCGGGCTTCCGGCAGGAGTCCTCGTGGCGGCTGCTGCGCGACGGCATGCCGGGCATGCGGATGCTGTACGAGTGCCGCGTGGGCAACCACAACCTGCTCAGCCCGGACGTGGGCTGCGAGGGCCTGCCGCCCCTGGGGCCGGTGGGCTACATCCACCTGCAGCAGGTGCCGGGCACCGTTCCGCTCTACCGCTGCAACCTGGGCCAGGGCAGGGACCACTTCATCTCCCCCGCGTCGAACTGCGAGGGGCAGGTGACCGAGCAGCTCCTGGGCTACGCCTTCCCCTGACGGTGAACCCGCCTGGAGGCCGGGCGGGGCGGGGTGCTGTTCGCTTCTGGGACAGCACTTCGCGGAACCGGGCACGGGCCCGGGAGAGGGCGTGCGGGGTCCGAGCAATTTCCTGGGGTTGAGTCGCGTGTAACGGTTGGCACGCGGCTCGCTCTAGGGGTGGCCCGTGGACATTCCCAAAGCCAAGAAGCCGCGCCGTAAACCCTGGTTGTTCGCCATCGGCGGTGCGTTCGCGCTCATCCTCGTCACGGTGGGTCTGGGTCGGCTGCGGCCGGCGGCGCCCTCGGTGGACCGGGCCTCGGTGTGGCTGGACACGGTGAAGCGCGGCCCCATGGTGCGCCAGGTGAAGGGCGCGGGCACGCTGGTGCCCGAGTACATCCGCTGGCTGACGGCGGACACCGCGGGCCGCGTGGAGCGCATCCACGTGCGGCCCGGCGCGACGGTGAAGGCGGACACGCTCCTGATGGAGCTGGCCAACCCGGACGTGCAGCTCCAGATGCTGGAGGCGGAGCGGCAGCTCGCCAGCGCCGAGGCGGAGTTCATCCAGATGCGCATGACGCTGGAGACGCAGCGGCTGGCGCAGGAGGCCGCGGTGGCCACCCTCACCGCCGAGTCCTCAGACGCCGAGCGCCGCGCGACCGCCAACACCATCCTCGTCGAGAAGGACCTCATCCCCGCGCTCGACGCGCGGCAGGCGGGCGAGAAGGCGGGCGAGATGACGCGCCGCCTGGATTTGGAGCGCAAGAAGCTGTCCGTCGTCGCCTCCAGCATGAGGGACCAGTTGGTCGCGCTGCAGGGACAGGTGGAACGATTGAAAGCGGTGGCCCGCTTCCGTCGTACCCAGGTGGAGTCGATGAAGGTGCTCGCCGGGGAGGACGGAGTGCTGCAGGAGCTGCCGTTGGAGCTGGGTCAGTGGGTGACGCCGGGCGTGTTGCTGGCGAAGGTCGTCAAGCCGGAGCGGCTCAAGGCGGAGCTGAGAATCGCCGAGACGCAGGCGCGCGACATCGTCCAGGGCCAGAAGGCGCTGGTGGATACGCGCAACGGAGTGGTGGAGGGCACGGTGGCGCGCGTGGCGCCGGCGGCGAGCCAGGGCACGGTGCGGGTGGAGGTGTCGCTGCCGGACGAGCTGCCCAAGGGCGCGCGGCCCGACCTCACGGTGGAGGGCACCGTGGAGCTGGAGCGGCTGGGCAACGTGCTGTCGGTGGGTCGTCCGGCCGGTGCTCAGCCCAACGGGACGATGTCGCTGTTCCGGTTGATGCCGGGCAGTGACGAAGCGATTCGAGTGCCGGTGCAGTTGGGCCGGGGTTCGGTGAATGCCGTGGAGGTGCTTCAGGGCCTCGCGGAAGGTGACCAGGTGGTGCTGTCGGACATGGCCGCGTGGGATGCGGTCGAGCGGGTGAGGCTGCGATGATGACGACGACGAACAACAATGCGGAGACGCCTGCTTCCGAGGACGCGGCGGTGCTGTCGGGTGCGGCCAAGGTGGAGTCGGGCAAGTCCCTCATCACGCTGGAAGGGCTGACGAAGGTCTTCGAGACGGAGGAAGTGGAGACACACGCGCTCTCCAACATCCACCTCAACATCCGCCAGGGTGAGTGGGTGGCGATTGTCGGCCCCTCGGGCTCCGGCAAGTCCACGCTGCTGGCGGTGCTGGGGTTGCTCGACACGACGACGCGGGGCACGTATCTCCTGGATGGAAAGAGCGTGTTGGATTTGTCGGCGTCGGACCGGGCGCTGGTGCGCAACCGGCACATCGGCTTCATCTTCCAGAGCTTCAACCTCATCGGCGACCTGACGGTGTTCGAGAACGTGGAGCTGCCGCTGACGTACCGGGGCATGCCCGCCGCCGAGCGCAAGCAGCGGGTGGAGAAGGCGCTGGAGCGGGTGGGCATGGCGCACCGTGCGCGGCACATGCCGGGCCAGCTCTCCGGCGGTCAGCAACAGCGCATCGCCGTGGCGCGCGCGGTGGCCGGAGACCCGCTCATCCTGCTGGCCGACGAGCCCACCGGTAACCTCGATTCGAAGAACGGCGAGGCGGTGATGCAGTTGCTGTCGGACCTGCACAAGGCGGGCGCCACCATCTGCATGGTGACGCACGACCCGGCGCACGCGCGCACCGCGACGCGCACGGTGAGCCTCTTCGACGGTCGCATCGTGCAGGACGAGCAGCGCCGCTGACCTTTTCTCCTCTCGTGGGCCTCGCCCGGGTCGCTCCTGGCGGGGCGGCTCTCGGGAGGACCGCGTCCTGAATCACTCGGAGTCGTCGTGGGAACCTTCCTCCAGAATGTCCGCTACGCGGTGCGCTCATTGCGCAAGAGCCCGGGCTTCACGTTGATAGCGGTGCTGGCGCTGGCGCTGGGCATCGGCGCGAACAGCGCGGTCTTCAGCGTGGTGAACGGCGTGCTGTTGAATCCGCCGCCCTTCACGCAGCCCGAGCGCCTGGTCCACATCTGGGGCAACTACGCCAAGGCGAACATCAAGGACATCGTCGTGTCGGTGCCCGAGTACCGGGACTACCTCACGATGCCCAAGGCCTTCGGCTCGCTGGCGGCGTTCGATGCGAACAACGTCACGCTCACCGGGGGCGACGCGCCGGAGCGGCTCCAGTTGACGCGCTCCACGGCCTCGCTGTTCCCCACGCTGGGCGTGTCTCCGGTGCTGGGCCGCGCCTTCTCCGAAGAGGAGGAGGCGCTGGGGCGCGACAAGGTGGTGGTCTTGACGCACAAGACGTGGCGCACGCGCTTCGCGGCGGACTCGAGCGTGCTGGGCCGCGAGCTCCGGCTCGACGGGGACACGTACACGGTGGTGGGCGTGCTGCCGCCCGGCGTGGAGTACCCGGCGGACACGGACCTGTACGCGCCCCTGGCGCCCACGCAGGAGCAGGCGGCGGAGGTTTCGCGTGGCTACCACTTCCTCAGCGTGGTGGGGCGGCTGAAGCCAGGCATGACGCTGGAGGCGGCGAAGGCGGACATGGACCGGGTGGGGCGGGAGATGGAGACCCTGTACGAGCAGAGCTACAAGGACTACGGCTGGACCATCACCGTGAAGTCGCTGGAGGACGAGGTGGTGGGCCAGGTGCGCGGGACGCTGTGGCTCCTGCTGGGCGCGGTGGGCTTCGTGTTGCTGGTGGCGTGCAGCAGCGTGGCGAACCTGCTCCTGGCCCGGGCGACGGCGCGTGCACGCGAGGTGTCCATCCGCGCGGCGCTGGGCGCGAGCCGTGGGCGGCTGGTGGCGCAGTTCCTCACCGAGAGCCTGGTGCTGTCGGCGGTGGGCGGCGGACTGGGGCTGCTGCTGGCCGTGTGGGGCACGGACGCGCTGGTGGCGATGGTGGGGGACGGGCTGCCTCGCGCGGCGGAGGTGGGGCTGGATGTCTCCTCGGTGCTCTTCACCGTGGGCATCTCGGTGCTCACGGGCGTCGGCTTCGGGCTGGTGCCCGCGCTCCAGGCGAGCCGTGTGGACCTGAGCGCGACGATGCGCGAGGGCTCGCGAGGGACGGAGGGTGGCAAGGCGGGCCGGCTGCGCGCGGGGTTGGTGGTGGGGCAGGTGGCGTTCGCGCTGGTGTTGCTGGTGGGCGCGGGCCTCTTCCTCCGGAGCTTCCAGGCGCTGACCCAGGTCGAGGCCGGCTTCACTCCCGAGGGCGTGCTCACCGGTCAACTCGTGTTGCCGGCCACGAGCTACGCGAAGCCGGAGGACCAGCGGGCCTTCCAGCGGGAGTTGCTCCGTCGCGTGCAGGCGCTGCCCGGCGTGGAGTCCGCGGCGGTGGCGAACATGCTGCCTTTGGGCGGCAAGACGAACACCAGCTTCGACGTGGAGGGGCGGACGCGGGCGCCGGGAGAGATGTGGCCGGCGGTGGAGACGCGCTTCGCCAGCGCGGACTATCTGCGCACGCTGCGGGTGCGGCTGCGCGACGGGCGCATGCTCCAGGAGACGGACGGACCGGACGCGGCGGGAGCGGTGGTCATCAACCAGACCTTCGCGGACCTCTACTGGCCGAAGGGGGACGCGCTGGGCCAGCGACTGAAGCTGCACCGGTCCGACGCCCGGTGGGCCACGGTGGTGGGCATCGTCGACGACCTGCGCGAGTGGGGCCTGGACAAGCCCGCGCGTCCGACGGCGTATTACTCCGCGGTACAGACGCCCCTCTCCAGCCTCCACCTGGTGGCGCGCGTGAAGGCGGGCGACCCGGAGTCACTGCGCACGGCGCTCGAGTCAGAGGTGCGCGCGCTCGATGGCAACCTGCCCCTGTTCAAGGTGACGTCCATGGTGCGGCTGGTGGACGAGTCCATCGGCTCGCAGAGGCTGACGGCGCTGTTGATGGGCCTGTTCGCGGGCACCGCGCTGCTGCTGGCCGCGCTCGGAATCTCGGGCGTCATCGGCTACTCGGTGGCGCAGCGCACGCGGGAGATGGGCATCCGCATGGCGCTGGGCGCGGCGAAGTCGGATGTGCTGGCACTGGTGTTGCGCCAGGGCATGAAGCTGGCGGGGCTGGGCGTGTTGCTGGGGCTGGTGTTGTCGCTGGTGCTGGCGCGACTGTTGAGCACGCTGCTGTATGGCGTGACGGCGTATGACCCGTGGACCTTCGCGGGTGTGGCGGCGTTGTTGAGCGGCGTGGCCCTGGGCGCGACGTGGCTGCCAGCGCACCGCGCGACGCGGGTGGACCCCATCATTGCCTTGAAGGCGGAGTAGGAGCGCGCGTCGATGGAGACCTTCATCCAGGACCTGCGGTATGCGCTGCGCACGTTGGGCAAGAGCCCCGGCTTCACTCTGGTGGCGGTGCTGGCGCTCGCGCTGGGCATCGGCGCGAACAGCGCGGTGTTCAGCGTGGTGAACGGCGTGCTGCTCAGGCCTCCACCGTTCGCGGAGCCGGAGCGCCTGGTCCACGTCTGGGGCAACTACGCCAGGTCCGACCTGAAGGACATCTGGGTGTCGGTGCCCGAGTACCGGGACTACCTCACGATGCCCAAGTCCTTCTCGTCGGTGGGGGCCTATGTGGAGAGCGACATCACGCTCACCGGAGGGGACGTGCCGGAGCGGCTCACCGTGATGTTCTCCACGGCCTCGCTGTTCCCCACCCTGGGCGTGGCTCCGGCGCTGGGCCGCACCTTCTCGCATGATGAGGAGACGCCAGGCCGGGAGCGCGTGCTGGTGCTGACGGACAAACTGTGGCGCACGCATTTCGCCAGGGACCCGCGGGTGCTGGGCCGAGTGCTGCAACTGGATGGCAACGCGTACACGGTGGTGGGGGTGCTGCCGCCCGGCGTGGAGTACCCGGCGGGCACGGACATGTACGCGCCCTTCGCGCCCACGCCCGCGCAGGCGGCCGAAGACGTGCGCGGCAACCACTACCTCAGCATGGTGGGACGGCTGAAGCCCGGCGTGACGCTGGAGGCGGCGAGGGCGGACATGGCGCGGGTGGGCCAGGAGATGGAGACCCTGTACGCGAGCAGCTACGGGGGCTACGGCTGGGCCATCAGCGTGAAGTCGCTGGAGGACGAGGTGGTGGGCCGGGTGCGCGGCACGCTCTGGCTGTTGCTGGGCGCGGTGGGCTTCGTGCTGCTGGTGGCGTGCGGCAGCGTGGCCAACCTCCTGCTGGCTCGGGCGGCGGCGAGGGGCCGCGAGGTGTCCATCCGCGCGGCGCTGGGCGCGGGGCGCGGCAGGTTGTTGGCGCAGTTCCTCACGGAGAGCTTCGCGCTGTCCGCGTTGGGCGGCGCGCTGGGCCTGCTGCTGGCCGTGTGGGGCACGGACGCGCTGGTGGCGATGGTGGGAGACGGGCTGCCTCGGGCGGAGAAGGTGGGGCTGGATGCGGCCTCCGTCTTCTTCACCTTGGGGGTGTCGCTGCTCACGGGCCTGGTCTTCGGGTTGGCGCCGGCGCTCCATGCGAGCCGTGCGGACCTGAGCGCGACGATGCGCGAGGGCTCACGAGGAACGGAGGGACGCAACGCGGGCTGGCTGCGCTCGGGGCTGGTGGTGACGCAGGTGGCCCTGGCGTTGGTGTTGCTGGTGGGCGCGGGTCTCTTCCTCCGGAGCTTCCAGGCGCTGACCCAGGTGGAGGCGGGCTTCACTCCCGAGGGGGTGCTCACCGGTCAGCTCTCGCTGCCGGCCGCCCGGTATGCGAGGCCGGAGGACCAGCGGGCCTTCCAGCAGGAGCTGCTCCGCCGCGTGCAGGTGCTGCCCGGCGTGGAGTCCGCGGGGGTGACGAACAGGCTGCCTTTGGGTGGAAGGACGGACACCAGCTTCGACATCGAGGGGCGGATGCGGGCGCCGGGGGAGATATGGCCGGCGGTGGAGACGCGCTTCGCCAGCGCGGACTACCTGCGCACGCTGCGGGTGCGGCTGCGCGACGGGCGCATGCTCCAGGAGACGGATGGACCGGACGCGGCGGGGGCGCTGGTCATCAACCAGACCTTCGCGAACCTCTACTGGCCGCGGGGCAACGCGCTGGGCCAGCGACTGAAGTTGCACCGGCCGGATGCGAAGTGGGCCACGGTGGTGGGCATCGTCGACGACCTGCGCGAGTGGGGACTGGATACGCCCGCGCGTCCGACGGCGTACTACTCCGTGGCGCAGACTCCGCTCTCCAATCTCCACCTGGCGGTGCGGGCGAAGTCGGGCCACCCGGAGTCCTTGCGCACGGCCATCGAAGCGGAGGTGCTCGCGCTCGATGGCCAGTTGCCCTGGTTCAACGTGGCGTCCATGGTGCAGCGGGTGGATGAGTCCATCAGCTCTCGCAGGCTGACGGCGGTGCTGATGGGCTTGTTCGCGAGCACGGCGCTGTTGCTCGCGGCGCTCGGAATCTCGGGAGTCATCGGCTACGCGGTGGCGCGGCGCACGCGGGAGATGGGCATCCGCATGGCGCTGGGCGCGACGAAGTCGGATGTGCTGTCGCTGGTGCTGCGCCAGGGCTTGACGCTGGCGGGGTTGGGCGTGGGCCTGGGCCTGGTGTTGTCGCTGGTGCTGGCGCGGCTCTTGAGCACGCTGCTGTTCGGTGTGACGGCTTATGACCCGTGGACCTTCGTCGGTGTGGCCGCGTTGTTGAGCGGTGTGGCCCTGGGTGCGACGTGGCTGCCGGCGCACCGCGCGACGCGGGTGGACCCCATCATCGCCTTGAAGGCGGAGTAGGAGCGCGCGTCGATGGAGACCCTCGTTCAAGACCTGCGGTACGCGCTGCGCACGCTGGGCAAGAGCCCCGGCTTCACGTTGGTGGCGGTGCTGGCGTTGGCGCTGGGCATCGGCGCCAACAGCGCGGTGTTCAGCGTGGTGAACGGCGTGCTGCTCACTCCACCGCCCCTCGCGGAGCCGGAGCGCCTGGTCACCGTGTCCAACGACATCCAGGCGGTGGGCCTGGAGGGCATCTCCATCTCGACGCCCGAGTACCAGGACTTCCGCACGCTGCCGCGAGTCTTCAGCTCGGTGGCCGCCTACAACTGGCGGGACATGACGCTGACCGGAGGCGGCGCCGCGCAGCGCTTCGCCGTGGTGCAGGGCACCGCCACGTTGCTCCCCACGCTCGGCGTGACGCCGATGCTCGGCCGGAACTTCACCGAGGCGGAAGCCTCTCTGGGTGGGGAGAAGGTCGTGGTGTTGACGCACAAGGTGTGGCGCGCGCACTTCGCGGAGGACCCCGGCGTGCTGGGCAAGACGATGCAGCTCGACGGCAAGCCCTACACGGTGGTGGGCGTGCTGCCCCGCGGCGTGGTGCACCCGGAGCGCGCCGACCTCTACGTGCCCTTCGTGCCGCTGCCGGAGCATGTCTCGGAGCGCACCACGCGCTACCTCTTCTGCCTGGCGCGGATGAAGCCGGGCGTGACGCTGGAGCAGGCGCGCGCGGACATGGCTCGGGTCGCCCTCGACATGCAGGCGGTGGAGTCCCGCTACCAGGGGATTGGCTGGTCCATCCGCGTCACCTCGTTGGAGGACAAGCTGGTGGGCGACGTGCGCGGCACGCTGTGGCTGTTGCTGGGCGCGGTGGGCTGCGTGCTGCTGGTGGCGTGCAGCAGCGTGGCGAATCTGCTCCTGGCTCGTGCGGCGGCGCGTGAGCGCGAGGTGTCCATCCGCGCGGCGCTGGGCGCGAGCCGTGGCCGGCTGGTGACGCAGTTCCTCACGGAGAGCCTCGTGTTGTCCCTGGCGGGTGGCGCGCTGGGGTTGCTCCTGGCGATGTGGGGCACGGATGCGCTCCTGGCCTTCATGGGAGACGGACTGCCGCGCATGGCGCACGTGAAGCTGGATGTGACGTCGGTGTGCTTCACGATGGGCGTCTCCGTCCTCACGGGCCTGGTGTTCGGACTGGTGCCGGCGCTCCAGGCGAGTCGCGCGGACCTGAATGCGACGATGCGCGAGGGCTCGCGAGGCTCGGAGAGTGGTCGTTCGGGCCGGCTGCGCTCGGGGCTGGTGGTGGCGCAGGTGGCCTTCGCGCTGGTGCTGCTGGTGGGGGCGGGCCTGTTCGTGAAGAGCCTGCTCGCGTTGCGCGGCGTCGACGCGGGCTTCAAGCCCGAGGGTGTGCTCACCGGTAGGCTCGCGCTGCCTGAGGCGCGCTTCGCGGAGCCCGCCCGCAAGCTGGCCTTCCAGCGCGAGCTGCTGGAGCGCCTGGAGGCCTTGCCGGGCGTGGAGTCCGTGGGGCTCACCAACATGCTGCCCCTGGGTGGCATCTCCACGAGCGGCCTCGAGTTCGAGAGCCGGCCGGAGGTGCAGGGCGAGCTGCTGCCCGCGGTGGATTTCCGGCTGGCGAGCCCGGGATACCTGAGCACGCTGGGGGTGAAGCTGCTTCAGGGCCGCCTGCACCAGGGCATCGGCGAGGTGGGCGCGGTGCCGGAGGTCGTCATCAACAAGCGCTTCGCGGACGTGTACTGGCCCCAGGGCAACGCGCTGGGACAGCGGCTGTCAATCGAGCCGAGGAAGCAGTGGGCGACGGTGGTGGGCATCGTGGACGACCTGCGCGAGTGGGGGCTGTCCTCGCCCGCGCGGCCCGCGGCCTACTGGTCGCTGCCGACGTCGCCCGCGTCGTACCTGGGCCTCGTGGTCCGGGTGAAGGCGGGGGAGCCGGAGGCGCTGCGCGCGTCCATCGAGGCGGAGCTGCGCGCGGTGGACGCGGACGTGCCGCTGTTCGGCGTGGCGCCGCTGGCGCGACTGGTGGATGAGTCCATCAGCTCCAGCAGCCTGTCCGCCCTGTTGATGGGACTGTTCGCCGGCACGGCGCTGTTGCTGGCGGCGCTGGGCATCGCTGGCGTCGTGGGCTACTCGGTGGCGCGGCGCACGCGGGAGATGGGCATCCGCATGGCGCTGGGCGCGGCCAGCTCCGACGTGTTGGTGATGTCGCTGGGCCTGGCCCACCTCTTGGGCAGCATGCTGTACGGCGTGACGGCGTATGACCCGTGGACCTTCACCGCGGTGGCGGCGCTCCTGGGCGGCGTGACGCTCCTGGCGACGTGGCTGCCGGCGCGGCGGGCTTCTCGCGTGGACCCCATCGTTTCCTTGCGCTCCGAGTGAGCACGAAAGCACCTCTCATGTCCTCACCTCTCATCTCACTGCGTCAGGTCGAAAAGTCCTACCCGTTGGCGGGGGGCCGCACCTGGGTGCTGCGCAACATCGACCTGGACATCCAGCCCGGCGAGTTCGTCACCCTGATGGGCCCGTCCGGCGCGGGCAAGTCCACGCTGCTGGCCGTGCTCGGCATGCTCGATGCCGAGTGGAAGGGCGAGTACGTCCTGGACGGGCAGGCCGTGCACGCGATGAAGCCGAAGGAGCGGGGCGAGTTGTCCCGGCGCACCATCGGCTTCGTCTTCCAGCAGTACCACCTGCTGGACAACCTGACGGTGGCGGAGAACCTGGAGGTGCCGCTGTCCTACCGCAACCTCAAGCGCGGTGAGCGCGAGGCGCTGGTGGGCGACATGCTGGACCGCTTCCAACTGGTGGGGAAGAAGGACCTGTTCCCCGCGCAGCTCTCCGGCGGACAGCAGCAGTTGGTGGGAATCGCCCGGGCGCTCATCGCCACGCCGAAAATCCTGCTGGCGGACGAGCCGACGGGCAACCTCCACTCGCAGCAGGCGAAGCACATCATGGAGGTGTTCCAGACGCTCAACAAGGCGGGCACCACCATCATCCAGGTGACGCACTCGGAGGCCAACGCGGCCTTCGGCCACCGCATCATCCAGTTGGCGGACGGCTGGCTCCAGAAGACCTGAGCAGGGCACGAGGCCACCATGCTGAGCGATGTGTCGATGGATGTGCGGTACACCCTGCGGACGATGCGCCAGTCGCCTGTCTTCACCCTGGCGGCGGTGCTGGTGCTGACGCTGGGCATCGGGGTGACGACGGCGCTGTTCAGCGTGGTGGACGCGGTGCTGCTGCGTCCGCTGCCGTTTCCGGAGCCGGACCGGCTGGTGGTGATGTCCACCGATAAGCCCGGGAAGCTGCTGGCGCGCTACAGCCTGCCCAACTACGAGGACGTCGCGCGGCTCTCCACGCGGCTGCGCTCGATGACCGCGTACGGCCAACGGTTGATGAACCTCACCGGCGAAGGGGACGCCGAGCAGCTTCGCGGCGCGGTGGTGGTGGGGGACTTCTTCGGGGCGTTCGGCATGAAGCCGATGCTGGGGAGGACCTTCGCGCCCGAGGAGCGCGACGCGCGGCTGGCCGTCATCTCGCACTCGCGCTGGATGAAGGAGGGCGGCGGCGAGGGCGTGCTGGGCCGCACGCTGACCCTGGGCGGTCAGCCCTACACGGTGATTGGGGTGATGCCGCCGTCCTTCGACGTGCCCGCCCACACCACCGAGGTCTGGGTGCCCTTCGACAGCCTTCCCGGCGCGGCCACGTCGGAGGAGCGCACCGAGCGGGGCTTCCGCTCCTTCGCCGTCGCGGCGAGGCTTGTTCCAGGCGCGACGCTCGAGTCGGTCCGCCACGAGCTGAAGAGCCTGAACGAGGAGCTCCTCTCACGGGACGACGCCACCCTGAAGCTGGGGGTGGCCCGCTACGCCGACTCCCTCACCCAGGACGTCAGCCTGCTCCTGTGGGTGCTGCTGGGCGCGGTGTCCCTGGTGTTGCTGCTGGCGGCGGCCAACGTGGCGCACCTGCAGCTCGCGCGGGCGGCGGCGCGGCAGCGTGAGCTGGGCATTCGCGTGGCGCTCGGTGCCAGGCGCGGCCGGCTGGTGCGCCAGCTCCTCACGGAGAGCGTGCTGCTGGCGCTGCTGGGCGGCGTGGGCGGCGTGCTGCTGGCGCTGTGGGCCACCGATTTGTTGATGATGCTGGGGGCCAACACACTGCCCCGGGCGGGCGAGGTGGTGGTGCATGGCCGCGTGTTGCTCTTCGCGTTGGCGGTGACGCTGACGACGGGGGTGGGCGTGGGGCTGGTGCCGGCGCTCCAGCGCTCGCAGCTCTCGCCAGCGACGGTGCTGGGGCGCGGGGCGACGGAGAAGTCACGAGGCCGCACGCACGCGGTGCTGGTGGTGGCGGAGGTGGCGCTCGCGCTGATGCTCGTCACCGGGGCGGGGCTGATGCTGAAGAGCTTCTGGCGGATGTACCAGGCCGACCCGGGCCTGGACCCCGTGGGCGTCTTCGTGGCCCGACTGGCGCTGCCGCAGAGCCGCTATGACACGCCGGAGCGGACGGAAGCCTTCCACCGGGAGCTGACGGCGCGGCTCGCCGCGCGTCCGGAGGTCGCTGGCGTGGGCGTGGGCGGCAGCCTCCCGGCGGGCGGTTCCCTCTCGCGCTCGGGCTACTGGAAGGAGGGAACCGAGGACCCGCCGGTGCGGCCCGACGCGCTCATCAACGTCACCACGCCGGGCTTCCTGGAGGCGCTGCGCGTGCCGCTGCTCGCGGGACGCCTGCTCACGGAGTCGGACGGAGCGAACGCGCCACGGGTCATGGTGGTGAGCGAGCGCTTCGCGCGCGAGGTCTTCGCCGGCGAGGACGCGCTGGGCCGCCGCGTCTCCTTCGGTGGCGACGACGCGGAGGGCAACCCGCTGTGGACGACGGTGGTGGGCGTGGTGGCGGACGTGGCGTACGCGGGCGTGGAAGTGGGGCACGAGCCCACCGCGTACGTCCCCATGGCGCAGGAGCCGACGACGGACGGGCAGCTCGCGGTGCGGGCGGCGCCGGGCCTGGACCCGAGGAAGCTGGAGTCGGTGGTGCGCGAGGAGCTGCGCGCGGTGGACTCCATGGTGGCGCTCGCGCGTGTGGGCACGCTGGAGGACCGGCTGTCCTCGGACCTGGGGCAGCCGCGCTTCCGGGCGGTGTTGCTGGGGGCCTTTGGTTTGCTGGCGCTGGTGCTGGCCGCGGTGGGCATCTACGGCGTGATGTCCTACTCGGTGTCACAGCGCGAACACGAGATGAGCGTGCGCATGGCGCTGGGCGCACGCGCGGCGGATGTCCTGAGACTGGTGGTGGGACAGGCGCTGCGGCGAGTGGGGCTGGGGTTGGTGCTGGGCCTGCTCGGGGCGCTGGCGGCCCACCGCATCATGGAAGGTCTGCTCTACGGGATGGGGGCGCTGGATGTTTCGGTCTTGGCTTCTGTCTCGCTGCTGCTATTGGGCACGGCCTGGCTGGCGAGCTGGCTGCCGGCGCGCAAGGCCGCCAACGCGGACCCCGCCGCCGTCTTGCGTCGCGGCTGAGCCTCTTTGTTTCTGGCACTCTTTCTTCCTGGATGTTCCCCGTGTCCGAACCCCTCCCTGTCTCCGTCGTCACCCCTGTCTCCGCTCCCATCGCCACGCGTCCCTCGCGCATCCTCATCGCGGATGACCAGGCCGACGTGCTGGAGGCCCTGCGCCTGCTGTTGAAGCGGGACGGGCACACCATCGTCACCGCGCAGTCGCCCGCTGGAGCGCTCGCCACGCTGGAAGCCGAGGACGTGGACCTGGTGCTGATGGACCTGAACTACGCGCGGGACACCACGTCCGGGCGAGAGGGCATGGACCTGCTTGGCCGCATCCGCGCGCAGGACGCGGCGTTGCCCGTCGTGGTGATGACGGCGTGGAGCAGCGTGGAGGGCGCGGTGGAGGCGATGCGTGGTGGCGCGCGCGACTACGTGCAGAAGCCGTGGGACAACACGCGCCTGCTCGCCACGCTGCGCACGCAGTTGGAGCTGGGCCGGGCGCTCAAGCGCAGCCGCCGGCTGGAAGAGGAGAACCAGCACCTGCGGCGCGGCCAGGGCGGCCTGCCCACCATGGTGTCCGAGTCGCGCGCCATGTTGCCGGTGCGCCGGATGATTGAGCGCGTGGCGCCGTCTGGGGCCAACGTGCTGGTGACGGGTGAGCACGGCACGGGCAAGGAAGTGGTGGCCAGGCTGCTGCACGCGTCCTCCACGCGCGCGGACCGGGCCTTCGTGGCCGTCAACTCGGGAGGACTCTCCGAGGGTGTCTTCGAGAGCGAGCTCTTCGGCCATGTGAAGGGCGCCTTCACCGACGCGAAGGCGGACCGCATCGGCTGCTTCGAGCTGGCGGATGGCGGCACGCTGTTCCTGGATGAGATTGGGAACATGCCGTTGTCGCAGCAGGCGAAGCTCTTGCGCGTGCTCCAGACAGGGGAGTTGCACCCGGTGGGCTCGTCGAAGACGCGGCGCGTGGATGTGCGGGTGGTGAGCGCCACCAACGTGGACCTGGCCAAGGCGGTGGCCGAGGGCCGCTTCCGCGAGGACCTGCTGTACCGCCTCAACACGGTGGAGGTGCCGTTGCCGCCGCTGCGTGAGCGCCGCGAGGACATCCCGCTGTTGGCGTCGCACTTCCTGGCCGAGCACGGCAAGCGCTACGGGCGCAACGCGGCGCGGCTGACGCCTGGGGCGCTGGAGGCGCTCCTGGCCTACCCGTGGCCGGGCAACGTGCGCGAGCTGGAGCACGCGGTGGAGCGCTCGCTGCTGATGGCGGTGGGGGACGATGTGTCCGCGGAGGACCTGCTCTTGCGCCGGGCGGGTCGCGAGGGCCTGTCGCGGCTGGAGGAGATGACGCTGGAAGAGGTGGAGCGCTACCTCATCGAGCGCGCGTTGGCGCGGCATGAGGGCAACGTGAGCGAGGCGGCGAAGGGACTGGGCCTGTCGCGCAGCGCGCTGTACCGTCGGCTCCAGTACTACGGAATCAAGGGAGCCCGGTGAGACGCAAGCGCGAGCCCTGGCCACATGACCTGCAGATGCTCGCCCTGACGTGGCTGGCGGGTCTGCCGGGAGGGGTGGTCTCGCTCGCGCTGGTGTGGACGGGAGACTTTTCATCCAAGGTCCGTTGGACGCTGTCCACGCTGGTCGTGGGCGTCTTCCTGGGCGTGGGGCTCCTGGTCCGCGAGCGGGTGATGCGGCCCCTGCACGCGCTGGCGAACCTGTTGGCGGCGCTGCGCGAGGGGGACTACTCGACGCGCGGTCGCGGCGCGCGGGTGGGTGATGCGCTGGGCGAGGTGCTGCTGGAGGTGAACGCCCTGGGCGACACCTTGCGCGAGCAGCGGTTGGGGGCGCTGGAGGCCGGAGCGCTGCTCGAGCAGGTGATGGAGGAGATTGACGTCGCGGTGCTCGCCTTCGATGTCGCGGGCACGCTGCGGCTGGTGAATCGCGCGGGTGAGAAGCTGTTGGGCCAGTCGCGCTCACAGTTGATGGGCAAGGGGGCCGGCTCGCTGGGGCTGGCGGACCTGTTGGACGGCCCGGCGCCTCGGAGGCTGTCGCGCTCCTTCGTGGAGGAGGGCGGGCCATACGAGCTGCGGCGCGGTGGTTTCCGCCAGGGCGGCCTGCCGCATCACCTGGTGGTGCTGGCGGATCTGCGGCTGGCGTTGCGTGAGCAGGAGCGCGAGGCGTGGCGGCGGCTGGTGCGGGTGCTGAGCCATGAAATCAACAACTCGCTGGCGCCCATCCAATCGATTGCCGAGGCGCTGCGCGACACGCTGTTGATGGAGCCGCGTCCCTCGGATTGGGAAGACGACGCGAAGAGCGGCCTGGGCATCGTCGCGAGGCGCTCGGAGGCGCTGGCGCGCTTCATGTCCGCGTATGCGCGACTGGCGCGGCTGCCGCCCCCGGTGCTGGCGGGGGTGGAGGTGGACGGCTGGGTGCGGCGGGTGGCGGCGCTGGAGAAGCGGCGGCCGGTGTCGGTGCGGGCGGGGCCGACGTTGGCGGTGCGCGGGGACTCCGACCAGTTGGAGCAGTTGCTCATCAACCTGGTGCGCAACGCGGTGGACGCGGTGCTGGGCGAGGCCCCGGGCGCACAGGTCTGGGTGTCATGGGCGGTGCTGACGCCGGGCGCGGTGGAGGTCTGGGTGGAGGACGAGGGCCCGGGCCTCGCGGACACGGGCAACCTCTTCGTGCCCTTCTTCACCACGAAGCCGCAGGGCAGCGGCATTGGCCTCGCGCTGTGTCGGCAGATTGCAGAGGCGCACGGCGGAACGCTGCGCCTGGAGAACCGTCCCGAGGGACGTGGGTGCCGGGCGCGGTTGAAGTTGCCGCTGGAAGCTCACGGTGCGAGCACCGCGGCGCAGGCCGTGGGCTGAGACGTCGGGCCCTCGAGCTCCCGGGCCTTGGAGACTTCAGGCCACCTGGGCGCCGGTGTCTGGCGGCGCGTCATACGTGGGCGTGAGGTCCACCACGTTCACCGTGACGAGGTGGTAGACGATGACGTTGCTCACCCAGAAGAAGATGGCGGCGTAGTGGACGTAGACGAGCGGCGAGCCGGGCCACACTTGCAGCGGGTGGTTGAAGACGTTGGCCGCCATGTAGCCGCCGAACCACTCGCCCATCCAGCAGACCAGGGCTCCGATGGCGACGCGCGTCCAGACCTTGACGCGCTGCGGGTAGAACCAGAAGTAGTGCAGGGTCCACAGCAGGCCGACGCATCCAGCCCAGAGCATCATGCTGCCGAAGGAGAACCAGTGGTACGGGGACTCGGGGTAGTACCAGCCCCAGTCCTTGTTCATCCAGCGCCAGGCCACGTTCTGGGACAGCTCCATGAACCAGAAGAGCGGTGCGACGTAGAGCACCTGCGTCATGAGGACTCGGAGGAAGCAACTCAGCGTCTTCCAGAGTCTCAGCGTGGACCCGTCGAGCGAAACCATGTGTTCCCCCCCGTGCTTCGGCCTGGGCGACCGAGGGCTGTTCATCTGACAGAACGTGATGAGTCCCATGTCTTGAAACATCGTGGGCGACAACCGCTTGTGTCCTGACGCCACGGGGGTTGCGCCGGGCTGAACGCGGATTCAGCCGTCGGCGAAGGGCCGGGGGTGGAAACCCGAGGAGACTCCGGGAGTTGATGCCTCTCGATGCGGGCGACGCCGGGCGTCAAAGCCACCGGCGGACGGCGCGTTGATATTCGACGTACTGGCCGCCGAATTTCTGGAGCAGGGCCTGTTCCTCGACGCGGATGTACCAGAAGTGGGTGAGCAGGCCGAAGGCGAGCGGCACGACGAAGGGTGAGACCGACCCCAGGGTGATGCCCAGGCCGACGAGGCTCGCGACGAAGCCCAGGTACATGGGGTTGCGGGTGAAGCGGAACAGGCCCTCGCGCGTGAGGGTGCCGGGGTCCCCGAAGGTGTTGATGTTGGTGCCCAGCTTCTTGAAGAGTCGGGCGTGCCATTGGGCGACGGCGATTCCCGCGAGCAGCAAGGCGCCTCCGAGCCAGCTCCAGGGGCGCCCCCAAAGCTCGTGCAGCGGGGCGGTCTTGTTCAGGAGGACCATGACGCCCATGGACGCCAGCAGGACCACGGGGGGAAGGAAGAGGGCTCGCATCGTGGATGTCTCCGTGCGTTGGTGGCGCGCAGTCTTCCGGTGCGGGGGAGCGGCGTCGTTAACCCGGGTTTACGTTGAGAGGTGTCCGTGACGACGGCGAGGGAGGTGCTGCGGGGTCTGGCGGGGAGCGCGCTGCCAGGGTGGGACGCGGTGGCGCCGCTGCTGCGCGCGAAGACGCTGCGCAAGGGCGAGTACCTCTTCCACGTGGGCGAGGCGCGGCCGAGCATCTTCATCGTCACGCGCGGGCTGGTGAAGATGGTCTACGAGACGAGCGAGGGTGGCGCCTGGGTGAAGGCGTTCGCGGGGGAGGGGACGTGTTTCGCGAGTCTGGTGGCGCTGGCGCCGGGAGGAGTCACGAGCTTCTCCACGCAGGCGGTGGTGGAGTCGCGGGTGGAGCAGCTCGACTATGGCGAGGTGCGGAGGCTGGCGTCGCGCCACCTGGAGTGGCAGCGGGCGGTGAGCCGGGCCTTCGAGGTCTATGGGCTGCGCAAGGAGAAGCGGGAGATGGAGCTGCTCACGCTGTCCGCGGAGGAGCGCTACCAGCGGTTCCTGGACGAGCACCCGGACCTGGCGCCGCTGCTGTCGCAGCGGGATATCGCGAGCTACATCCGCGTCACGCCCGTGGCGCTGAGCCGCATCCGTTCACGGCTGCGAAGGCGACGGGCGTCGTGAGGCGCGAGCCTACCGGAAGCTGAAGCGGGTGACCCAGGGGACGAGCTTCCGGACCAGGGTGAGCGGAGTGCTCTGGATGGCGGGTGGCATGGCGCGGAGCCAGGTGAACAGCTCCGAGATGACGTGCTCGGGCTCGTTGGAGGGGAGGTCGAGCGCTTGGAGCGTGAGCAGCTCCTCGTCGTGTTCGTAGCGCTTGAGGAGCGCGAAGAACTCCTCGGCGAGCTGGGGCTTCGAGGTCACCAGCGCCAGCAGCAACAGACACATCTGGGAAGGAGAAGTTCCTTCCTGTTCCTCGCCCATGAACTCGGTCTGTCCCGCGCTAGGGACACACGCCTTGATGAGTCGATAGGTGTTGGCGAAGCGCTTGAGCACACGAGGCGTGGGGCTCAGCAGCGGGCCGAGACAGTCGATGAACGCCAGTTCTCTCTCGCTGATGACGAGGCCGGGAGGATTGAGCTCTTCCTGTTCATTCGACGCGACCTGGGCGTGGCTGGAGGATGCGGAGGACTTCGGCTTGCCGTGTACGGATGTTGCTGCTTGCGGTGCGGCGCTCGTGGGCCACACGACCTTCATCAGGGCCGGTGAGCCCTTTTTGTAGTCCCACTCTTCCATCGGGTCGACGGTGTCTGGGGTGTCGACGACGAACCTGGGCTTCAGCTCCAGGACCGTGGCCTCTTGCGAGTGCTCTTCCGCGGAAGGACGGGCCAGCAACCCGCGCAACATGCTCGAGCGGTGGTCGCTGCTCACGGGCCGCAGCCAGATGGGAATCTGGAAGATCTTCTCCAGATAGTCGTAGGCCGTGGCTCCTGGGGTCATCGCATCCAGGGGCAGGGCGTTCGGGTCCTCCATCTTCAGCAGGTCCTTGAAGGTGTGGTTCAGGCAGCGCGCCACCCAGCGCGAGTCCACGCCCACGACGACGACGAACAGCGGGAAGGCGAGGAGCAGGTGCACGGCCTGGAGCACCTTCACCACGGTGTCTTGCGAGCAGCGGTCCAGGTCGTCGATGTAGAGGACGATGCGATTGATGGCGGGGACGTTCGGGTCCGTCTGTTCGTCGCGGTTGACCGCCTCCATCAGTCGCGACAGCTCCTCGAAGTCCCTGCGGATGAGGGCGACGAGTCCCAGGTGCTTGCGGTAGTCGTCGCTGCCGGTGCGGTTCTCGATGAACTTGTCCAGCAGCCGCGCGCTGGAGAGCTCGGCGATGGCTTGCTTCAGTTGGAGGACTTCGTCCTGGGCCTTGGCCATGGACGCGCGTTGCTGTTCCTCCGCCTGGGCCAGTGAGGCGACCTGCTCCCGAGCGACCTGTGCGGCTTCATCGAGCGGCTTGAGTCGATTCTGGAGGTCGGTTTCGATGGCCTGTTCGACTTCGTGCAGTCGCTTCTCGTTCTGCTCCCGCCGCTCTCGCAGCCACGCGGTCTGCCGCTGGAGCCAGAGCGTCACGGAGCCCACGAGGCCTGTCAGCGTCGTGAGGCCAGCCATCAGGCCCGCGAGGTCCTGCTTACCGAACTCGTCGAGTACGAACGGAAGCGCCAGGCTCACGGCGAGAGAGACGATCAAGATGATGGCGGGAGGACGCAGTCGTTTGTTCGCGCTCCGCGTATCCAGGAGGGATGCGACGAATCCGCCGGTCTGTCGCAACTCGGCCTGGGCATTGCCGAGGGCATCCCGCAAGTCGAAGGCCGTGCGTCCCAGGGAGCTGAAGCCTGTTTCAGCCAGCCATGCGGTGGCCCTCTTCTGGACACCCTCCTCAAGCTTCAATGTGGCGGGCATCAACTCCAGCAGGGTGCGCTTTTCGGAGAGGGCTTGCTCCAGCTCGACGCGCTTTGATTCCTTCTGTTGCTCCAGTTCGCCGACCTTCTGCTGCGCCAGCGCGACCTCGGCTTCCTTCGCGGTGACCTCGGCCTGCTTCTTGAGCAGCTCCGCTTCCCGCTGTGCGAGCCGTGTCAGCAGGTCATCCCTGCGTTTGCCGATGTCTGCTTCGGGCTCGTCCTGTCGCTTCCGGAGGTTGCGGAAGATGTGTTCGACGAGGCTGGCCCACAGGTTGCCTTCCGCGTAGTGCCAGGCGTTGAATTCGATCTGGATGATGTTCTTGTAGAAGGCCACTTCCCGCTGGGGGCGCTGGGACTTCACGGCCCGGCCCGCGAGTTCCTCCACCCGCTTGCGCAGGTGGTGCATGAAGAACGACTTGCCCGAGCCCCAGTCTCCGAACACGCCGATGGACAGCGGTGGCGCCATGGTGCGCGAGGCAATCAGCGCGCTGAGCGCATCGACGTCACGGTCGATGTCCAGGAGGTCTTCGTTCTCCCGGCCGTCGGCGTCGTAGCGAGGAGAATAGAGGGTGCGCTGAGTGTCGTTGTCCAGCCAGCTCAAGGGAGAGGACGGTGTCGGAGCAGGTGCTGGCTGCGGAGGCGCTTGCCCGTACTCGGCCATTCCACCGTGCTGGAGTTGGCTCTTCCAGTCCTCGGCCTCCTCGGGATGGAACGAGGACATGAACTGGACAAATGGCGCACGGAGCTGCCGTCTGTCCACGCGCATTGCATGGAAGGCGCCCTCATGGAAGTTGGGCAGCCATAGAAATGCCGCGATGAGGTGGCGTGCTCCGAGTGCTGCGGAAAGGATGCCGGTGCGCCGAACCCGGATGTTTTCGGCTTCTGTCAGTGCCCGTTGGACCGATTTCGTCGAGGTCAGGGGCGACTTCAAGAGTTCCATGGAGGGCGCCATGGATTCGAAGTATGCAAGTTGCTCAGGGGCGAGACTCGCGGCCAGCAGCATTTGAGATATGTCTGCACCGTGTTGCTCGGCCGTTCTCACCAGCCATTCACATACAGGTATGGGCGAGGTCCCGATGGCGGCCATGAGTGCCGGGAAGGACAAATGGACATTGCCCGGAAAGCTCGCAGTGGGGATGGCGGCTCTATCGGCAGCCAGGGAGAGTTGGGCCGCACGTCCAAGGAGCGAAGCGAGGTCAGTCGAGATGGGGCCCAGTTCCGTCACCGCGCCGGTATCCATGTCCTGGAATCGGACCATGCGCGGCCCAGAGTCCTCGGCCGCCTCGACGCTCTCGTCCTCTTCCGGTCGTTGCATGTCCCCCCCTGCGCGAATGCACTGCGCCAACGATGTTGGCACCGTCCCGCGCACGAAGGAAAGCCAGGCCCCCAAGTCCCTCGGAGGCAGCACCGTGGACCCAATCACTCCAGGTCCACGGCCACACCTCACACGGACCTACCGGCTCGTCGCGTCATCCGGTCGGGTGCCACGGTCCAGCTCATCGCGGTCCAGCGCACCGTCCAAATCCCGGTCGATGCCGATGCGCACCTCCGAGCCCTTGGGCACCACCGTGTACGTCAGCTCACTCCCCGCGAGCGCCAGCGTCTGAAGCAGTGACGCGGTGACCGTCTCCGCCGCGCGGTCCGTCTGGAACAACCCGCCGCCCATGTATGTGGCCCCTCGCGCGATGCCTCCCTGGTTCCCCTTCGCCACCAGGCCCACCTTGCCGCTGTCCGCCAGCGCCTGGAACGTGGACAGCGCACTCAACTGCGCCGGAGTGGGACTCGCCGTGGTCAGCGTCACCTGCCTCCCCACCGCCGCGTGTGTGTCCTTGCTGTCCGGCCCCGGCGGCTCTCCCACCGTCGTCGCCGAGCCCTTGGGCAAATCCGAGCCCGAGAACGCCAGCATGAACGCCACCATGTCCGCGACCTCCTGGTTGCTCTGGAGCGTGAACACCGGCTCGGTGAGGAAGCGCGCAATCGTGTCCACGCTGCCGTCGTGCGAGAACCCGAAGCCCGCCAGGTTCGACGTCTGCGTGAAGTCCATGCCCACCTTCTCGTAGAGGTTGCGCAGTTGGGAAATCTTCATCGTCACATTCGTGAACCCATCCACGGAGACCAGACCCGTGTGACGCTCGCCGCTCGGGCCCGCGGAGACGGTGACGAACTGGCTCCCAGTCCACCGCACGTCCGCGCCCAGGCCCGTGGGCAGCGTGTGACACGTCGAGCAGGCGAACGCCCCCGAGTCCAGCAAGCGCGGCGGCCGATACATCTGCAGCCCGTTCACCGCGTTCCCATTGGGCAGCGGCAACCCCGCCGTGCCAAACCGTCCCGTCGTGACGTGCCCCGGCAGCGGCAGGCTCGTGGGCAGCGAGTTGTCGAGGTTCCGGAACGGATTCGGCGCGAACGTCAGCGTGGCGAGGAAGTCCTCGAACTGTTGCATCTCGATGACGGTGAGCTGCGTGTCATCACCCTGGAGGCTGAGGAACGCACCGTTGAACTCCTCGATGCCCGCGCGGTCTCCACGCCAGTGCAGCGGCTCCTTGCCGATGATGTCCTGGAGCGTCTGCGTCGTCATGGGCCCCTTCATCGAGTGCCACGGCTGGAAGCCCCCCGTCAGTCCGGGAATGCCCATGCCCAGGTTCTGCCCCGTCACGGCCTTGAGGTCCCCCGCCGGGTCTCCCAAATCCCACGCGAGCCGGTCCAGCCGTCCGTCGATGTGGCACGACGCGCACGACACATGCCCCAGGCCCGAGCTCCGGTGCGTGTCATACAGGTGCTTGCGGCCGACCTTGATGGCACCCGGTGACGGGTCGAAGAACGGCACCCGCGCCACCTCGGTATTCGAAACCGTATCCACCACGGACACGCTCGCCGCGAACTTGTTGAGCACGTAGAGCCGCGTCCCGGAGAGCACCACGCCCGTGGGCCCCTCACCCACCGCCACCTGGGTAATCCGGCCGCCCGCGTCGTCCATGACCGCGACGTTGTTGGAGCCCATGCCCGTGATGTAGACGCGGCTCCCCTCCGCGTTCCACGCAAGCCCCCGAGGGTCTCCGAGCGCCAACTGCCGCGTCGCCTGCGGCACCGTGCCCGTGGTGTACGTCAGGTGCGGATTGAGGTCGAAACGGGAGACGACGGACGGAATCGCCGGGTCGAACGACGCGGCCATGACGCGCAGGAAGCGGCCCTGGAGGTTGGGCTCGAAGCGGACCTCGTTCACTGCGTCCGTGCCCACCACGACGACATGGCCTCCCGGGTGGACCGCCAGCGCCATGTCCAGGTTCATCAACCCGCTGGCATACGTCACAGCCAGCGTGGATGCGTTGATGATGGCCACGTCCCGGTCCGGCAAATCCCAACCCGCGCGGCGCCCCGACGCGGCGGCGTTGCTCCCCGAGACGACGCTCGACCAGTCACGGCTGTTGTCATCCATCCACCGGCCACTGGCGTCCTTCTTCACGATGAGGGCCACGGGAGGAGGGGCCGGGTTGCCGCTCTTCCTCGGCGGCTTGAACGTGCTGCCCGAGTTGGGCGGAGGATTGACGCCTCCATACGGCCCCACGCTGCTGCTCACCACGTTGGGCGGAAAGCCCCCGCCTCCCATCGCGTTGCCACCCCCGAGCACCGTGCTGCGATTGCCAGACTCGAAGAAGGCCACATACACCTGCGTGCCCGCGGCGTTGACGGCCAGCGCGCGAGGCTCCTCGCCTTGCAGCGCGATGCGCGTGGGCGCGGCGAGCGGTGTGGACGGGTCCACCACCAGCACGCGGTTGACCTGCGAGCAGGAGATGAACGCGCGCTGCGGCGAGCCCGCGAAGATGACGTCGGCGGGCTCGTCATCCGTGGGCACCGTGGCCTTCACGTTGAGCGTGGTGAGGTCGACGATGCTGACGCTGTCGGAGACATGGTTGACCACCCACGCCTCGGTGTTGCTCCGGGCTCGCACGGAGACGGGGTCCAGGCCCACGGGGATGGAGGCGGTGAGCACGGGCGTGCCGCTCGACACGGAGAACACCAGGAGCCGATTGTCCGCCGTGTTCACCGCGAGCAGACGGGTGCCATCCGGCGTCAGCTCCAGCGGATGGACATGCGGATGCTCCCAGTTCACGAACGCGCCCGGCGACTGCGCCCGGGACACGCTCGCCAGCAGCACGAGGCACGGCAACAACGCGACCAGCACCCTGCGGACAACGGACATGGGACCCCCTGGCTTCGAGCACCCGGCTCGCTCTGGATGGAGAATTCCACTAAATCTGTTAAGTCAGATTATTCTGACAAATATGGACCTGTAACACGAGCGGCTGACTCGGGTCGCGGCAGGGGCGAGGGGTCCTCGGGCACCCTTGGGCGTCACCGGGTTGGGAGGTCCCCGTTGGCCCGGGGAGGGAAGCACTCCAGAATCCGCCGGATGAAGCGTTTCCCCCACCTGTGTCTGGGCCCTGGCCGGGCGACCTCGAGTGTCGCGCGTGCCGTGGCCCTCTTCCTGACCTCCCTGCTGTGTGGCCTGGCGTCGGACGCGCACGCGGAGGTCGCCGTCCGGCGCACCTTCCTGAAGCTGCCGTCCTCCAACGGGCATGGCGCGGTGATGTTGGATTTGGAGCAGAAGAAGGTGTCGCACTTCCGCGAGCACAGCTTCGCGACGGAGGAGCCCGTCATCGATGCGCTGGGCAACGACGTCTTCGTGCGCGGGCAGCCGCAGGTGGTGCACTCGCGGGACGTGTTGTTCGACGCGTTCTTCGGCCTGCGCTCGGGCGGGACGCAGCGCTGGTTGAGCACGCAGGACGCGGACCTGGACGCCAGCGGCTACGCGGCGTGGGCGCCGGGGAAGACGGGCGGCACGGGGCTGGCGACGATGGTGCAGCGGGTGGGGACGCTGGAGGTGACGACGTATGTCTTCGCGCCCCAGTCCGTGCCGCACGCATCGTTCGTGATGGCGGTGCGGGTGCGCAACACGGGCGCGACGGCGTCCACGGGTGTGAGCGTGTTCTCGCTCCACAACTTCCATGTCGGCTTCGGTCGGCCCGGCGTGCTTGCGGACCTGGATGAGAACGGCGAGACGGTGGAGGTCAGCGGCAGCGACCTCGTGGAGAAGGGCTTCGCGGGCGTGGTGGTGGGGCGGCCGTTGGGCGCGGTGACTCGGAAGG
>NZ_VIFM01000380.1 GCF_006636215.1 Myxococcus llanfairpwllgwyngyllgogerychwyrndrobwllllantysiliogogogochensis
AGATGTTTATAAGAGACAGCCCCCGATTCAGCCCCGCGCGCCAACGCCTCCTCTGCGTGGCGCCCCGTTCGTGCGCGCGTGTCCTCCAGCGCTTCGGGCCGCAGGGCTTTGTGCTCTCCGTGAGCCCCACGACTCCCCGCGACGCCCTCGCAGCACCAGCTCCCCTCCCCACGAGAACCTGGGCGCGCGTGCCGTTACCAGGGCTGAGCCGGATGGCCGAAAACAGGTAAAGGCGGCCATTCGGCGTCACGGACCCCACGCTGTTTCGCGCGCTTACGAGGCCTCATAAAGGGCCGAAGCGCCGAGGCCGATTGCCGCTTTCCGCTGGTTGGGGCCGCCTGCCGCGCACCCTCGCGGCCCAGCTCCTCCCCCGTCACCGTCACTGCCTGCCCCTGCCGGGCGCCACCATGCCTACCGACGACGCCAGCACGCCTACCCCGCCTACCCCTGACGCCAGGGTGGGGGGTGGTGCGATCTTTCGTGCGGGGTGCGCCGCCGGGGCGTGTACCTGGGGCCCTTTTCGAGAGAGTCACCTCTGAAAAAGTGAACACCCCGCGCCTGTTCATTTGCACCCGGTAAGTGAACGCCTCGCGCTGTTCACTTTCGCCGGCCGTGCCTGGGGCAGCCCGCGCGATCTCCGCGCACAACTGCCCCTCACCGCCTCCGCGCGGCACCCCAGCCCAGCCAGGGGCTCTCGCGGGCGCTCAGCGCGGAGGCGGCATTCCCCATCAGCAAGGCAGGTCCTGCGTCACGCGCACCAGCTCGTCATCCGAGGGGTGCGTGTAGATGACCGTGGAGTCGATACTGCGCTGTCGCGCGAAGCGCTGGGTGAGGCGAATGTCCTTCGTCCGCCGGTACACCCCGGTGCACGCGGTGTGGCGCACGGCGTGGAAGTTGAGGTGCCGCTCCAGGCCCGCGCGCTGCTGCCACACCGCGAAGCCATGGCGCACCTGCCGCGTGGACAGGCGCAGGCCCTTGCGGCTCAGGAAGAGCGGAGCCTGGGGGCCCACGTCGTGCCCCAGCGAGCGCTTCAGGCGCAACAACTTCTCCAGCTTCGCGCGCACCGTGTCCGAGAAGACGACTTCCTGGGGGCCCGGGTGCCGGCGGCAACCCTTGAAGACGCGCAGCGGTACGTGCCGGCGTGCGCGTCCGCGCTCGTCGAAGATGTCGCCGACGTTGAGGGCCACCAGCTCGTGCTCGCGCAGGCCCGATGCCAGCGCGAGGCTGTAGAGGCAGTGGTCCCTGAATCCCTCCTTGTGCAACCCCGTGGTGCGCAGCAGCAACGCCACCTCCTTCTCCGTGAGAGTGCGGGGTGCACGCGCGACAGCAGCATAGGCAGACATGGAGACTCCTTCGTGAAGGGAATGCGGCCATACGCGCTCTGTCGCCCCCACAAGACAAGTCATTAACCACGCTGCGCATTCTTGAGTCGGGCCCCGCGCGGCCTCGGCGTTTCCCCGAAAGGAGTCGCTGTGCATCCGCTGGCCCATTTCAACTTCGAGACACACCGCATCCGTGTCTCCATGGACGAGCGGGGTGAGCCATGGTTCGTCGCCGCCGACGTCTGCGCGGCCCTCGGCATCGCCAACAGCCGGGACGCCCTGAGCCACCTGGAGGCGATGAAAGGGGTGTCGGCCCTACCACCCCCCTGGCGCTCTCCAGAGCCATGGTTAAAGACGTCGCAGCTGACCTTGAGCATCGTATGTCCAGCCCCCCATACGGACGCTTGGCCAGAGGACGAGGTCGATACGCACGTGGTGCGTACCAAGGAAGGCGGCTCAAACGGTACCCATCATCAACACCATGCATGATTACGACCACCTCGTCGCGACGTACTGGCTCGGCGCGTACACCGCTCTCGCGTGAGGACTCGAACGGCCCTCTACGAAATCACCTCGACTGAAGTCCTGCAGCGCGGCATCAGGTGCGGCAGAGACAACCGCCTTGCCCTCGACCCTCAGGAGGTGGGCGTCGCCCGGCGAGGGGACGCGGATGACAGCCTCGTCCAACTGCCCCCCTGCCCCGCCTGCCGATCCACCGAGTTCCTCACCCGCAGCCGAGCGCGAGCCGGGGCACCCCGTCCCAGGCAGCTTCGGGCACCTGCACCGGCTCCTCGTCGGCCACCTCCATGCCGAGCTGGTCCAGCGCGGGCGCCTGCACACGGTGCTCAAGCCCAAGGGGGGCAGCGCCGGCAAGGTGCTGATGCGGCCCCTTTCTCAGGAGGCTCGCGAGCGCTGGCTCCCCCAGGGCCTCCGAATCGCGGTGCCCGCCGACGAGCAGCCCCGCGCCCCTGAAGAGTCCAGTCAATAGACATACACTGTCGGCAAAACAGTCCCTCGCGCCGCGATGCCCCGGGGCGTCGCGAATCCCTCGTTCCTCGACTTGCTATGCCCCCAAGACAGAGCGTGTATGTCTTCACGCGCTACCCACTGCGCACCAGGGAGACACGCATGTTTATCGGCACTGACACCACCTACCTCGGCAACGAAATCCCCGGCCTCCGGGGGCAGAGGGTCCGCATCTTCGCGGTGTTGCGCGGCAGCCTCCGCTCCGACGCCAACCCGGACGCGGACGACTACTACGTGAATGACAACGAAAAGCTGGCGCGCCTCGGGGGTGTAACGGCCGAGGACTGCATCGACGCGGCTCCCATTCGCCCGGACGGAACCACCTCCTTCGTGCATGTCGACCCGCGCGCCATCGATTTGGAGTGCTTCGCGCACCTGAGCAAGCCCAACGAACAATGACTTGCCATACGCGCAAAACAGAGCGCGTATGTCTCACGCGCGCCTCCGAAAGCGCACGAAAAGACGAAACAATGACACCCCGCAAGCCCCGCCCCGCCACCGCCGCGAAGCCCACCCGGGCGCCCGAAGAAGTCCTTGAGCGCATTGCACGCCAATCGCTCAACATCGAAACCCTGAAGACACGCAACAGCGACAGCCTCGACTTCCACGACGTGGCGGTGTGGGGCCTGAAGGAGGCCCTCGAAGCGGCCTATCAGGCCGGCCTGAGCGCCGCCAACAGCGCCCGCAGCAAGTAGCACCTCCTCTCACCACCCACGCCCCGCCCAGCGGGGCACCAGCGCATGAGGGCCACCGGGCCGCCCTCGTGAACGGCAGACGTGTACCCACGGCCCGGAAAGGAAAACAGCACCATGTCCCGCACCACCGCCCCGAAGAAGAAGCTGGAGTCCATGAACCTGACGGAGCTGCGCGCCCGCTACCGCGAAGTGGTGGGCGAGGAGACGCGCAGCCCGAACAAGAAGTTCCTCATCCGCCGCATCGAGGAGTCTCTCGCCGCGAAGAAGCAGCGCAGCCCCTCCCGCCGCGCGACAGCCACCGCCCCCAGCGCTCCTCCGGCGCCTGCTGCCCGGGCTGCCCCCACGCCCGAGAGCACGCAGCCGTCCGGTAAGCGCGGGCGCTTCGCCGACATGTCGCTGGAGGCGTTGCAGGCGAAGTACCGTGAGGTCGTCGGGCGCCCGACGGGCAGCAACGACACCCCCTACCTCAAGTGGAAAATTCGGGAGGCGGAGGCCGGGCGCGTGCCGGTGGGCCCCCGTCCCGAGCGCGAGGTGAAGGTGGGCGAGGACGGCAAGCGCGTCATCCCCCTCTCCTTCGACGCGGAGGACTTGGCGGTCCTGGACAAGGCCTGGCGCGACGCGGGCATCCCGAGCCGGACTCGTTTCTTCAAGCGCGCGGTCCACCGAGAACTCACGGCCATGGGCGCCACCGAAGCCGCCGCGCGCTTCGCCCCGAAAGAGGAGGAGTGAGGCCCGCACCCACTCGCCCCAGCAGGACAACGAATAGGCCGAGAGGCCCCCAACCCGGACGCGCTCCGCCCCGCCGTCCACACGCGAGGCGGGCGCCAACATCGCCGTGAAGTGGAACACCGCCCGAGACCTTCGACCGGCCCCTCCTTCAACGCAGTCCCCACGGGAACAACATGAAGACACGCAGCGAATTGGAAGCGATGACCGTCAAGAAACTGCGCCGCTACGTCATCGACAGCGGAAACAGCTTCCCCCACTTGGGGGAAACCAAGAAGGCCGACATCATCGAAAGGCTCATGAAGATTCGAGCCGCGCAGGAGGACGCGAAGCCCGCCCCGACAACCAAGGAGGCGCCCTAGCCGCAGCCCCTCGCCATTCGAGGGCCTTGCCGGGCTGCGACAGCCACGTCCGGCAAGCCAAGCGAGCAGGCCGAAATAGGGCCCGAGCGCGCCTGCCCTGCCTCACCGCCAGCCACGCGCTCCATCGGGAACAGCGTCCCGGCCCGAACGCCAACGTCCCGACAGCACATACACACCAAAGACAGCAGAGAGGACTTGATACGCCCGCCACCCAGAGCGTGTATGCCTTTCGCGACGGGCAATAAAGCACCGCGCGACTCCGCAGGAATATCGACTATGAGCGCCACGGCCATCCCTACCTTCATCGTCCCGGTCAAGGCTGTTGATTTCAGCAACACCGTATTGACGCTGACCCTCGGCAAGAGCCGGTACGGCACGGCCCAGCCGCAACTGGACATCTTCCTTCGGCCCGGCGCCACCCACAGGCAGGTGAGCGCGCTGCTCCACACCTTCGCCGCCAGCCTGGAGCTGAACACCCCCAACAGCGAGCGGTGGATTGTGCAGTCCGAGCGCCGCTCGGAGCCGAACCACGGCCGCATCTACCTGGAGCTGGCCGAAGGCGACGAGGCCGAGGCCATGCGAGGCATGGCGCTCCTCAACACCCTGCTGGACTGAACGGAAGGGACAGAGGGAATCCGCGCAGCAACACCGCGCGGGTTCCTGACCCCCCCTCGGAACAATCACACACACTGGAATTTCGCCTACCGGCGCCCGCGCATGCGGCCCGGCATTGCGCTCGACCCTCCGAGAGCCCGCACGGAACCTCGCGAATTCTCGCGACTATTCCAGACACCCGAATCCATTTCACGAGGCACCGAAGTGGACTTGCTTCATTCACACACAAGAGCGTGTATGTGTTTCGCGACGGGCGCCACAGCCCCGCGCGAATGCGAGAGGCAAACTCCATGAAGACGCTCCGGTTTGGAATTGAGATTGAGACGGTTGGCGCCAGCCGCCAGAAGCTGGCCCACGCGATTCAGGGCGCGGTGGGCGGGCGCGTTTCCGGCGACTACCAGGGCTGGCAGGTGACGGACTCGCAGGGCCGCACCTGGAAGGTGGTGCCGGACGGCTCGCTGAGCGGAGGGGAGTACAGCGGTGAAATCGTCTCCCCCATCCTCACCTACCAGGACATGGAAGCCTTACAGCAGGTGGTGCGCGCCGCACGCGAGGCCGGCGCTCGCGCCGACGCCTCCACCGGCATTCACATCCACGTCGACGGCAGCCGCTTCGATGCCAAGGGTGTCACTAACCTCGTGAAGATGGTGCACAAGCAGGAGCGCCTCCTGGAGACAGCCCTCGGGGTGAGCGCCGCGCGGCTGAACCGCTTCTGCAAGCCCATCGACGGGGCCTTCCTCCAGCGGCTGGAGGCCCGGCGCCCGCGCACCCTCCAGGACGTGAATGAGGCTTGGTACGGGCGCCGCAACCTCGCGCCGCAGCGCTACGACGCCAGCCGCTACCACGGCCTCAACCTCAACAGCCTCTTCTTCCGGGGCACGATTGAATTCCGCTACTTCAACGGCTCGGTGCACGCGGGCGAGGTGAAGGCCTACGTCCAACTGGTGTTGGCCCTCGCGGCCCGAGCCCTGGCTTCAAAGGCAGCCTCCAGCAAGCGCCGCGACTTCAACCCCGCCACCGCCAAGTACGACTTCCGGGTGTTCCTCCTCCACCTGGGCCTCATCGGCGAGGAGTTCAAGACGGCCCGCACGCACCTCCTCAAGAAACTGGAGGGCAGCGCCGCCTGGAAGGGCCAGCGCCGCGACAGGCGCGGCTCGGGCGGGGAAGGCACCCCCGGCAGCGAGGGCGCACAGGGCGGCAGCGAGGGCGCGCAGGGCGGCGGCGAGGGCGCGCAGGGCAACGCGCACGAAGCCCTCGCCGCCTGAAGCGGCCTTCACGCCAGGGCCCTTCGGGGCCCTGGCCGACACAGACAACGGCGGGCCGCGTGCCCGCCCTCAACGCGAGAAACCCCATGCTCTACTTCGCCTACGGCTCCAACCTCGACAGGGCCCAAATGCGCACGCGCTGCCCCAGCGCCACCGTCGAAGCCCGCGCCACCCTTCCCGGCCACACCCTGGTGTTTGGCGGCTACAGCCGCCGCTGGGGCGGCGCCGTCGCCAGCCTCCAGCGCGTGCGCGGCACCCACGTCGAAGGGCTGTTGTACCGCCTCACGCCCGAGGATTTGCGCGCCCTCGACGTCTTCGAGGGGCACCCCCTCGCGTACCGGCGCGCCACCCGACTGGTGACGGACAGGGCCGGCCTGCGCCGCCGCGCACTGGTGTATCTCCAGCCCGAAGCAGACTTCGAGTCCTGGCCCCCCGCTGGCCGCTACTTCCGCGTCCTCTGGCACGCCTACGGGCGCCTGGGCTTCAACCGCGCCGCGCTCGCGGGCGCCCTGGGAGATGCGGCGTGAAGCGCGCTTCAACTTCGACGCGCGTCTTCGTCTACGGAACGCTGCTGTCCGGCGAGCCCAACCACCACCTCCTGCGCGGCGCCCGCCTCGTCGGCCCAGCGCGGACGCAGCCCCGCTTCAGTCTCTACGACTACGGGCCCTTCCCTGCCCTCGCCTCCAGGGGAAAACACGCCGTCGAGGGAGAAGTGTACGAAGTCGACGCGCTCATGCTGGCGGCGCTCGACAGGCTCGAGGGCCACCCTCGCTTCTACGAGCGCACGTCCATTGCCCTCGACGGTGCCGGCCGCGTCGAGGCATACCTGTTTCCCAAGGGGCGGTTGGCCGGCCGCCCCATCATTGAGTCCGGTTGCTGGCGTCGACACCTACAGGAGAGGAAGCCATGGTAATCGTCATGCGCGACGAGCGTGTCCTTCAGGGCACTGCCGTCCAAATCGTGAAGGGAATGCAGGACATCGCCTTCGGAGTGGAGCGCTTGTCCTTGGGTGAGTACATTGACTGGGTGGTAGCCAATGCCCAGCGATTCGAGTCCGTCGCGCTGCGCGTGCAAGGTGAAACCGACGAGGAGAGGGCCGCATCCCTCGTGGACGAGATGCTCCGCACGGGCTTGGCGACGCGGAAGTGAGACTGGCTGGCATGGCATGCCTTTCACGGCATGCACATGCAGCCCGGGCCCATCCGCCTGCCGAAGCATCCTGTTTCACCTGATGTTTCACGCACATCAGGGAGGTGCGCCCCTCATGCGTGGCGCTCGCCACTGCGGAGGGGAAGCTCTCTCTCACCGCGAGCAATCCACGCCCGCAGTGCTTCCTGCTCTGGGGTGTGGGCGCACGGCGAGTCTGTCGCCTCCACAAGCTCCAGGGCGTCCTCGGCGCCCAGCGCATGCAGCGCCGCAGCCTCTGCTCGTCGGTACTCTTCCTTCGCCCTGGCGAGCCGGGTCCGCGATTCGACACTCCCGTCCATCGTCGCGTACGCCCGCTGCAACGCCACTTCTACTCGCCCCAGCTCTACTGCGAGGGCGTGCCGCTCGTTCATCGTCATCCGCATTCGCCACAGCACGCGACATGCCAGCCCACGGAGTGGCTCTGGCCAGCAACCATTCCCACGAGGTCGCTCCGTATGATTGACAGAGGCAGGCACTCCTTTTTCCACCCAGGCATTGCTCGACTACGACACGTGCCCCGAGAATGGTAATCATCACCCGGCGCCTCAACGCGCACTCGCCCCGAATACACAGCAATGCGAACAAAGCCTCACATGCCCAAAATCCCGCGCACTCCTGTTTCGAAGGCTCACGGCTCGTCCCTTTCCACGAGGGAGCCGCTCCGCCCGTCCGCTCCGACGTTCGCAACCTCTTTTGAGTCGGCCTTCCGCGCCGCCCTCGATGACGAGCTGGCGCGCCCACTCGCCAGCCTCGTCGCGAGACTGGCCCAGGTGGTGAAGCGCCTCGCCCCGGGGCCCCAGCAGGAAGTGCCACGCCAGCGCCCAGGCCACGACGCGCGGACTCCTCCGCCCCTTGCTCAACCACAGCGCCAGCCCCCGCTCCCGCCTCCCGCGCCTACGGCCAGAGCATGCGCCGTCATCGGCTGCCAGCACCCTCACCGCAGCCAGGGCTACTGCGGGGCGCACTACCAGAAGCGACGCCTCATGCTGGCCTCGGGCCGCCTGCATGCCGCGTGGGTGGAGGGCGCCGCGCCCCACAGCATCCCCGACGTCATTCTCCCGCGCGGGCGCAGGCCCAAGGCCGACGCCGCGCCTGTCACGCCACCGCCCGCCGTCAACGCAACCCCTCGCATGTGGGTGCGAAAGAAGGGGCAACTGCCCGGCACCGCAGGGCCGAACGGAGCAACGCGGGCGGACGCCGCCTCCGGCCCGAGGGCGCCAACGCCTGCCGGGAAGCCGGCAGCGAATCAGCTCGCGTCGGAGCGCGAGCGCGCCACGGCCACCGCCCAACGCTGGGCCACCGAGTTCCGCTCGCGGACACGGCGCGCCTGAAGCCCTCCCGCTCGCCCCAGGCC
>NZ_VIFM01000381.1 GCF_006636215.1 Myxococcus llanfairpwllgwyngyllgogerychwyrndrobwllllantysiliogogogochensis
GGCGGGAAACCGGCCTGGGACAGCTCCACCCGGTAGTCGGTGGCCCCCAGGCGGAAAGACGCGGAGAAGCTCGCCTTGTCGCCGTACGTGGCCTCGGGGGCGTCGACCCGGTCCTCGACGGTGAGGTCCGCGCTCCCTCGGCCGGTTTCGGCCAGGTCGGTGAAGGGCAGCGGTCCTTGGATGAAGAAACCGTCCGGCTGCTCGGTCCGCGCGCTGGCCTGCCGGCCCTCGAACGTGAACCCGCCTGGCCCCGCGGCCAGCAACCCGGACAAGAGAAACGCGGTGAGAGGTCCCGCCATCGACGCTGCCTCCTTGTAAAACAAGGTAGGCAGCGGAGCGGGGAACGGCAGTCCCCTCTCCCCCAAGAAAACTAGATGAGGCCTCGAGCCCGGCGGATCTGCTCCACCGTCTTGTTGTACTCGATGTCGAAGGCGCTGGTGCCCTCCTGCAGGTGCTTCAGGCGGGAGCGAGCCTCCTTGTCGATTTCATCATCCACGTCCAGGTGCCGCTTCATCACCGCGAAAATCTTCTGACGCAGCGAGTTGTCGGCCGAGTAGACCTCCTCCACGTTCCGGCTGATGAGGAGGAATTCGATCATCTGGTTGATGACGTACTCGATGCCCTCGTCGCCCATCTTGAAGCCGCGGACATCCGCCATCTCGCGCTTCACCTGGTTGAACTTGGAGTAGTCATATCCGCGACGCTCCAACGCCTCGCGCGTCGCCTGGTTCACACGCTCTTCATTCGCGAGGTACTCACGCATGATGGCCGACAGGTCCATCTCGGCGTCCGCCACGCGCATCGGCTCCACCTCGATGTCCCCATCCTGCATGAGCTGCTGAATCGCCTCTCGCGAGATGATCGGGATCACCTTCGGATACAGCCTCATGTCGGTCCCTCGCCCTCTTTGGACGGCTCGAATCGTCAACCGCTATAAATCAGCGCCGAGCCCAGTCGCAATTAAAAACCCCAGGAACGTCGCGGTTCCAGCGCACTTCCCCCGCAGTCCGAAGTGGAAATTAATCACGCGGCACCGGGTGGCGACCCTCCCTGCGATTTTTCGTTCGCCGGTTCGACGGCATCGTCGAGGGATGCTTCCCGGACAGGGTCTTCCTCCTCTTCGTCGGGGTGTCCGTGAAGCCCCGCATGGACACGCTCAGCGACGGCGGGGCCCACCACGTCGGCCAGCTCCTCGATGCTCGCCTCGCCCACGCGCTTGAGTGAACCGAAGTGCCGCAAGAGCGTCTTGCGCCGCACCTCCCCCACTCCCGGGATGTCCTCCAGCGCCGAACGCACCCGACTCTTGCGCATCACCTGCTTCTGGAAGGTGATGGCGAAGCGGTGCGCCTCGTCCCTCATGCGCGTCAGCATGAACATCTCCGCCGAGTTCTGAGCCAGGACGATGGGGTCCTTTCGCCCCACGACGAACACCCGCTCGGGGCTGCGAGCGCTCTCCGCATCCCGGTCGAAGACCTCCAAGTCGCGGCTCTTGGCCAGGCCCACCACGTCGACGGAGTCCACGCCCAGGTCCTTCATGGCCGCGTGCGCGCTCGCCAGCTGCCCCTTGCCGCCGTCGATGACGAGCAGGTCCGGCAGGTCGCCGTCCTCCAGCCCTCGCTTGAGGCGCCGCGTCACGACCTCGTACATGCTCGCGAAGTCGTCCTGCTTCTCCACCGTCTTGATCTTGTACTTCCGGTACCGGGACTTGTCCGCGTCGCCATCCGTGACGGCCACCTGCGAGGCGACGATGGCGGAGCTCTGGAAGTGCGAGATGTCGAAGCACTCCATGCGGCGCGGAAAGTTCTTGAGGTTCAGCCGCTGTTGGAGGCGTGAGAGGACCTGGTCCGTCTCGTCCTTGGTGCGGCGGCGCTCCACGAAGGCCTGTTCGGCGTTCTTCACCGCCATCTGCACCAGTTCGTGCTTCTCCCCCCGCTTGGGGACCAGCACGCGCACGCGCTCGCCCTTCCGCTCGGAGAGCAGGCCTTCGAGTCCGTCGGTGCCGTCCTCGGGGTCCAGCGGAAGCAGCACCTCCTCCGGCACGAAGCTGCCCTGGTCGTAGTAGAGGTTCACGAACGAGGCGAGCAGCTCCTCGTTGGGGAACTCCTGGTTGCCGAAGGGGAACGCCTGGCCGCCGTTGAGCCGGCCCTGCCGCACCCAGAGGACGTAGAACATGATGCGGTCGCCTTCGCGGAACAGCGCGAAGACGTCCTGGTCCTTGAAGTCCGT
Source organism: Myxococcus llanfairpwllgwyngyllgogerychwyrndrobwllllantysiliogogogochensis (assembly GCF_006636215.1). GTDB lineage: Bacteria > Myxococcota > Myxococcia > Myxococcales > Myxococcaceae > Myxococcus > Myxococcus llanfairpwllgwyngyllgogerychwyrndrobwllllantysiliogogogochensis. Next base: position 2,227 of record NZ_VIFM01000381.1, read on the forward strand.
GGTGGCGATCTTCTGGCGCTCCAGGCTGCGCTCAATCGCCAGGAGCTGGTCTCTGACCCGCGCGGCCTCCTCGAACTTCAGCTCCTGGGCGGAGCGCTTCATGCGCAGGCGGAGACCCTCCACCAGTTCGCTGGCCTTGCCCTCCAGGAACATCACCACTTCGTCCACGCTGCGGTGGTAGTCGTCCTCGGGCACCGGGTGGACGCAGGGCGCCGGGCAGCGGCCGATCTGGAACAGCAGACAGGGCCGCTTGCGGTTGGCCAGCACGTGGTCCGTGCAGGTGCGCAGGCGGAAGTAGCGGTTGATGATGCGCAGCGTTTCGCGGATGGCGCCCGCGCTGGAGTACGGGCCGAAGTAGCGCGCGCCGTCGCGCTCGTACTTGCGGACGACTTCCAGGCGCGGGTACGCGTGGGTGCGGTCCAGGCGCAGGGAGATGAACTGCTTGTCGTCCTTGAGCAGGACGTTGAAGCGCGGCCGGTGCTTCTTGATGAGCTCGTTCTCGAGGAGCAGCGCCTCCTTCTCGTTGTGGACGAGCACCGTCTCGAGGTCGCCGAGCAGCTCATCCAGCAGCGACACGAAGACGCGCGTGTCCCCGGTGCGCGTGAAGTACGAGCGCACGCGGCTGCGCAGGTTGATGGCCTTGCCCACGTAGATGATCTGCCCCCGGCGGTCCTTCATCAGGTACACGCCGGGCTCGGTGGGAAGGGCGTCGAGCTTCTCCTGGAGCTTCACGTCCATGGCAGACGCCTCCTAACGGCGCCCTCGCGCCCGGCCGCCCTTGCCCCGTCCACGCTTCGGGGCTTCGTCCGGCGCCTTCGTGGGCCCCTTCAGCAGGAAGCGCGAGGCGGGCTTGAGCCCCAGGTCCATGTCCTTGAGCAACTGGACCTTGTCCCGGTACTCGGCGGCCTTCTCGAACTCCATCGACTCGGCGGCGCGCTGCATCTCCTCGGTGAACTCCTTCACCAGCCGCCGGATCTCCTTCGCTTCGAGCAAGTCGTCCTCACCCTCGGCCGCCATGGGCAACGTGCCGCCGCCCTCCGCGTCGTAGGCGTGGTCGGAGAAGTTGAGGATGTTGCTCTTGATGGAGCGAGGGGTGATGCCGTGAGCCTTGTTGTGCTGCCGCTGGATTTCGCGGCGGCGAGTCGTCTCCTCCAGCGCCTTCTTCATCGAGTCGGTGATGGAGTCCGCGTACATGATGACGCGGCCATTCAGGTTGCGCGCGGCGCGGCCGATGGTCTGGATGAGCGACACGTGGCTGCGCAGGAAGCCCTCCTTGTCCGCGTCGAGGATGGCGACCAGGGACACCTCGGGGATGTCCAGGCCCTCGCGAAGGAGGTTGATGCCCACCAGCACGTCGAACTCGCCCTTGCGCAGGTCCCTGATGATGGCCATGCGCTCAATCGCGTCGATGTCCGAGTGCAGGTAGCGCACGCGCACGCCCACGTCCGCGTAGTACTCGGTGAGGTCCTCCGCCATGCGCTTGGTGAGCGTCGTCACCAGGACACGCTCGCCGCGCGTGACACGCAGGCGGACCTCCTCGAGCAGGTCATCCACCTGGTTGCCAACAGGGCGCGTTTCGACCTCCGGGTCCGTCAGGCCGGTGGGGCGGATGATCTGCTCCACCACCACGCCCTGGGACTTCTGCAGCTCGTACTCGGAAGGCGTCGCCGAGACGAAGACGGCCTGGGGCACCAGCTCCTCGAACTCACCGAACTTCAGCGGGCGGTTGTCCAGCGCGCTGGGCATGCGGAAGCCGAAGGTGACCAGCGTCTCCTTGCGCGCGCGGTCTCCCCGGTACATCGCGCCAATCTGCGGCACCGTCTGGTGGCTCTCGTCGATGAGGACCAGCAGGTTGCGCGGGAAGTAGTCGATGAGGCACGGGGGCGGCTCGCCCGTGGCGCGGCCCGAGAAGTGCCGCGAGTAGTTCTCGATGCCGTTGCAGTAGCCGACCTGTTCAATCATCTCCAGGTCGAACATCGTGCGCTGCTCCAGCCGCTGCGCCTCCAGCAGCTTGCCCTCGCGCTTGAACGTCTGGAGCTGCTCGGACAGCTCGTCGCGGATGGTCTGCAGCGCGCGCGTGCGCACGTCCTCGCCCGCGACGTAGTGGCTGGCGGGGAAGATGACGATCTTGTCCAGCGTGCCCAACGTGACGCCGCGCAGCGGGTCGAACTCGGTGATTCGCTCCACCTCGTCGCCGAAGAAGCTGATGCGCACCGCGCGCTCCTCCTCGTAGGCGGGAAACACCTCCACGGTGTCGCCGCGCGTGCGGAAGGTGCCCCGGTGGAAGTCCATGTCGTTGCGGTCGTACTGGCCCTCCACCAGGCGGCGCATGAACGTGTCGCGCCCCATCTCCCCGCCCACGTCCACGCGCACCGCCAGGTCCACGTAGCTCCGGGCCGCGCCCAGGCCGTAGATGCAGGACACGCTGGCGACAATCACCACGTCGTCGCGCGTGCGCAGCGAGTGGGTGGCCGAGTGGCGCATCCGCTCGATGTTGTCGTTGATGGACGAGTCCTTCTCGATGAAGGTGTCCGACGACGGGACGTAGGCCTCGGGCTGGTAGTAGTCGTAGTACGAGACGAAGTACTCGACGGCGTTGTTCGGGAAGAGGCTCTTGAACTCACCGTAGAGCTGGGCGGCCAGCGTCTTGTTGTGGGCGATGACCAGGGTGGGCCGCTGCACCTTGGCGATGATGTTCGCCATGGTGAACGTCTTGCCGGACCCCGTGACGCCCAGGAGCGTCTGGTAGCGGTCGCCCCGAAGCACGCCCTCCGTGAGCTCGCCAATGGCCCTCGGCTGGTCCCCCTCGGGCTGGTGGTCGCTGACGATCTGGAACTCAGGCATATCCGCGAGGTTTAACACCCTCGCGGGGCGAAACACTGGACATTTGTACCCGCCCGTCGAGCGGCGGACGGAGCGCTTCCAGCCCTACTTCGATGCCCCCTCGGAGGGCGGCGTCCGGGGGGCCTTGAGTGCCTCCAGCGCCTCCAGGCGAGCGGCCTCGAACTCGTCCCCCTTGTTCCAGCGCGGCAGCTCCGGAGCGCGGGCGACATGGGCCCCCAGCAGGAAGAAAAGGCGTGCGTCCTCCACCGCGCCCGTCATGTCCCACTCCGGGCGCAGCTCGTCGGACGGCTGGTGGTAATGCTTCGCCTCCCAGGCCTCGCGCTGCTGGCGGCCCCATCCTTCCGGGCGACCGATGAAGTCCATGCCGCTGCCGAAGTAGGCGGCGGGGATGCCGCGCCGCGCAAAGTTGAACTGGTCCGAGCGGTAGAAGAAGCCCCGGTCCGAAAGCTGGTCCGCCTTCACCACGCGGTTCTGCGTCTTCGCCAGCGCGGTGATGACGCCATCCAGGTTGGACTTGCCCAGGCCAATGACGGTGATGTCGCGCGTGCGGCCATGGATGTTGGCGCCGTCGATGTTGACGTTGGCGGCGATGCGGCCGGCCGGCACGGGCGGATGCTCGGACAGGTACTGCGAGCCCAACAGCCCCTGCTCCTCGGCCGCCACGGCGGCGAAGAGGATGGAGCGGCGCGGCGCCTGCGGCATCGCACGGTACGCCCGCGCCACCGCCAGCATCGCGGACACGCCCGCCGCGTTGTCGAGCGCGCCGTTGTAGATGGTGTCCTCACCCGGCTTGCCACCCTCCTTCTTGCCCAGGTGGTCATGGTGCGCGCTGTAGAGCACCACCTCGCCTGACAGCTTCGCGTCGCTGCCGGGCAGCATCGCCAGCACGTTGGCCGTGGGGCGACGACGGACGTCGTTCGCGAAGCGCGTGGACACCGTCACCCCCAGCGGCACCGGCTGGAAGTCGCGCGACTGCGCGGCGGCACGGAGCGTCTCCAGTTCCCGCCCCGCGAGCTGCAACACCCGGCGCGTGGCGTCCTCGGTGGCCCAGGCCTTCACTTGAAGACGGGGGCCCGACGTCGCGGGCAGCTCGAACTGCTCGCCCGTCCACGACGACTGCACCACCTGCCACGGGTAACCCGCGCTGGCCGTGGTGTGGAGGATGATGGCGCCCGCCGCGCCCACCTTCGCCGCCTGCTCGTACTTGTAATCCCAGCGGCCGTACCAGAGGCGCGTGCGCCCCCCGAAGAGCCGGGGATCATCCTCCGGGTCGCTGTTGAGGATGAGCAGCGTCTTGCCGCGCAGGTCCATCCCCTTGAAGTCGTCCCACGCGTACTCGGGCGCCTGGATGCCGTAGCCCACGAAGACGAGCTCGGACGCGTCCAGCTTCGCCTCGGGCACCTGCACGCCCGACACCGCGATGAAGTCCTCGTGGAACTTCAGCTCCGCGGCGCCCAGCGGCGCGCGGATGGACATCGTCTCCGGATGGCCGGTGACACCCACCAGGTCGAACGGTTGGAAGAACGTGCCGTCGGTGCCCGCGGGCTTCAGCCCCAGGGCCTCCAGCTGCGCCGCGATGTACGCCTGCCCCAGCGCGTCGCCCCGGGTGCCAGGGCCTCGACCCTCGAGCAGGTCACTCGCGAGGAAGCGCACGTGCGCGCGCAACACATCCGGGTCGATGCTGCTCGCGGCGGCCTTCTCCGCGGGAGTGCTCAAGGGCACTCGCTGGGCGAGCGCGGGAACGGACGTCAGGGCCAGGAACAGTGACAGCACATGCTTCATGGTGCCCCGAGCCCTAACACGAAGGCCCGGGGCACCGCAGCCCTTCAGCCCTGCGCGGTCGCCACCTTCCACGAGGTGCCGCCAGCCGTATCCATGATTTCCACGCCCTTCTCCTTCAGCGCGGCCCGCACCCGGTCCGCCGCGGCGAAGTCCTTCGCGGCCCGAGCGGTCGTCCGCTCACCGAGCAGCCGCTCGACCTCCGCCACGTCGATGCCGCGCTCGCGCACCGCGCGCTCACGACGGCGCAGGAGCCACGCGCTCGGGTCGTCTTCAAACAGGCCGAGCACGCCGGACACCTTGCGCACGTCCTCACGCAACGCCAGGAGCGTCCGCCCCACCATCGGCTTGTCCTTCACCGGCGGCTTGTCGGTCAGCTCGTTCATCAGGCCGAAGAGGCCGGACAGCGCGCCCAGGCCTCCCGCGCTGTTGAAGTCGTCGTCCATGGAGGACTCGAACTCCGCGAGGAAGCGGTGCGGCTCGCCGTGGAGCGCTCCCGTGCCGAAGTCCTTGCCCGCGAGGCGCTCATCCACCTTGCGCAGCGTCTCGTAGAAGTACTCCATGCGCGCCTCCGAGTCGGCCAGGGCCTTGTCGGAGAAGCTGAGCGGATGGCGGTAGTGCGTGGAGAGGAAGAAGAAGCGCAGGGCCTCCGCGTCCACCTTCTCCAGTGCGTCGCGCAGGCGCACCACGTTGCCCAGCGACTTGGACATCTTCGCGCCTTCGAGGTCCAGGAAGCCGCAGTGCATCCAGTACTTCGCGAACTGCTGCCCGTTGGCGGACTCGCTCTGCGCGATTTCGTTCTCGTGGTGGGGGAAGATGAGGTCCAACGCCCCGCCGTGGATGTCGAACGTCTCGCCGAGGTACTTCGCGCTCATCGCGGAGCACTCGATGTGCCAGCCAGGACGGCCGGGCCCCCAGGGGCTCTCCCACGCGGGCTCTCCTGGCTTGGCACCCTTCCACAGCGCGAAGTCGAGCGGCTCGCGCTTCTGATCTCCCGGCTGCACGCGCTCGCCAACGCACAGCTCGTCCAGGTGCCGCTTGGACAGCTTCGCGTAGTCCTTGTCGGCGCTCACCGAGAAGTACACGTCACCCTGGGACGCGTAGGCGAAGCCCTTGTCCACCAGCTTCTGGATGATGGCGATGATTTCGGGAAGGTGGTCGCTCACCTTCGGCTCCACGTCCGGGTCCTGCATGTGGAGCGCGCGGACGTCCTCGTGGAAGATGTCCACGAAGCGCGAGGCCAACGCCACGGGGGCCTCGCCCGTCTCGTGCGCGGCCTTGATGATCTTGTCGTCCACGTCCGTGAAGTTCCGGACGTAGCGAACCTTCAGGCCCCGGTACCGGAGATAGCGGACCACCACGTCGAAGGACGTGAAGGTGCGAGCATTCCCGATATGAATGTAACTGTAGACGGTAGGACCACAGACATAGACCCCGACGCAGCCCGGGACAGCGGGCTCCAGCAGCTCCTTCTGCATGGTCATCGTATTGAAGAGCCGGATGGGTGGGGGAGTCACTTGCGCCATTCCTCCTGAGGGGTCCGTCTTTGTGCGTGTGGCCGCCACTCTAGATTCGCGGTCCCTGAACAGGCCAGCATTCACGAGGTCCTCGGTGCCGGGATGACCCCGGAATCCACCGGACGTGGACAACTTCGGACGACCCGGGCCTGAGAACCTTCCAGCCGGTCCTCAATCAGCGAGAATGGTGTTCATGGCTCCACCGAATCCCTGTCTCGTAGACACACC
>NZ_VIFM01000382.1 GCF_006636215.1 Myxococcus llanfairpwllgwyngyllgogerychwyrndrobwllllantysiliogogogochensis
TCCCCGTCCCGCACCCCCTGGCTCGGCCCCTGTTGGGCATGCTCTTCAAGTACCGCATCGCCAACTTCCCGCCCCCGGAGCTGGACCACATCCAGTTCCTGTGCGCCGTGGACGGCAGCCGCTGGGTGCAGGACGTGGCCTGGAAGCCCCACTACTCCATGCGGGAAACCATCCGCGCGGTGCAGGCCGAGTAGGGAAGGAAAGTCCGAGGGTTCCCTGACACGGTTGTCGTGCATGGCACGACGCCGGAGGCTGAACCCTCTGACAGGAGTGTCAGCACCCCGACGGCCTGCCCCCCTCATTGTCGGGCGGCCGCGAGTGCAAGCCCTTGAATCTCCAATGCAGGGCCCCGCACGCCACCCCCGGTGCGCGGAGTGGCATCGCCATTGCTCTAGGTTCCGGCGTCACCGCGCGGCGACGCGGGCCTGAACAACACCGTCGCCCCGCTCACATGTCAGGGCGCTCCATTGGGGAGCTCCCGACGCCCATCGACTCGGCCGGCCCCGAGCCGATGGGCGGATTCTTGTAGGGCACTCCATTGGGGAGTTCCCGACGCCCATCGACTCGGCCGGCCCCGAGCCGATGGGCGGATTCTTGTAGGGCGCTCCATTGGGGAGCTCCCGGCGCCCACCGCCTCGGCCGGCCCCGAGTCGGTGGGCGGTTTCTTTTCAGGGCAGCGCGCCCTTGAGCTCGTCCACGAAGGGCCCCGCGTCCTGCCGCTCCAGGAGCCACACGCCGTCCCGGAAGACGAACTCCGAGAGGACGACGGCGGTGTTCTCCGAGGCGGACGGCAGGCGCATCCACTGGATGCGGCTCTGCACCGTGGCGTGCGCCCCGTCCTCGGCCAGCCGCACCTCCTCGATTTCGTAGTCGGTGATGGAGAGGTCCCGCTCGTCATGGAGCTCGACGCGGGCGCGCGAGAACGCCGCGCGGCGCTCCGGGACGAGGAGGCGGGAGGCGCTCCGGAAATCCTTCCACCGGATGAGCTGGTGGAACTTGTCCACGGTGGGCTTGAGTTCTTCCAGGTCGGATTTCTTGGATACGGTTGCGCATCCCGACAGGGCGAGCGCGAGAAACAGGGCAGGCAGGCGATTCACAGGGGGAACGGTAGCATCCGGTGGCCGCCCGGGACGAGAGCACGGTGGTATGGTCCCGCTCCCCCGCCCGAGCACCGGAGTCGCAAGCCCACATGGCCAAGTCGATGGTGGAGCGTTACGAGCAGCTCCTCCGGCAGGACCCCACATCTTCCGTCTTCGTCGAACTGGCCAAGGCCCTGCTGGAAAAGGGGGACGCGGCACGCGCCATCGAGGTGTGTGAACAGGGCATCTCCCACCATCCGTCCTCGACGGTGGGACGCGTGCTCTGGGGCAAGGCGCTCATCCACCTGGGCCGCCCCGCGGAGGCGATGGAGCAGTTCGACAGGGCCATCGCCATCGAGAAGGACAACCCCTACGCCTACAACCTGATTGGCGAGGTGTTGCTCCAGCGCGGGCTGTACCGCTCGGCGCTGCCGCTGTTGCGCAAGGCGGTGGCGCTGCAACCCAATGACGGCCGCGTGAAGCTGTGGCTGGAGCAGGCCCAGCAGGCGCTGGCCGGTGGACCGGCCCCCGTCTTCGCCGACCTGATGGGGCTGGAGAAGACCGCGCCGTCGTCGGAAGGGGAGTCCGACGGAGAAGCGAAGGCCGAGGGCGACGCCGCCGAGCCCTCGCCAGTGGCCGCGTCTCCGATGGCGGCCGCGAGGCTCCGGGCCGCCGCGCTCGGAGATACCGCGAAGGCCGCGACGGCTTCGGGTCCCGGGGCCGCGAGGAACGCGGGCGCCCGTGCCGCCGCTGACCTGGCGAGCGCCGCGGCGGCGGGTGGGCGCGCGAGCGTGGGGGACGTCCCCGCTCGCGAGGGCGACGCGGATTCGGCGGGGGGCGTGAGTGCCTCCGGCTCCACCGCTGACGCTGGAACCTCCGAGGACACGGCGGCGGGCACCGGGGGCGCTCGCACCCGCTCGGGTGAGCATCCTGCCGCGTCCGCGGCGGGGTCTTCGCTGGGGCTGATTGACCGGCCCGTGCCGGTGCTGGTGCCCTCGCTCGGTTCCGAGCTGCCGAGCCTGGACCTGTCGTTGTCGGATGAGGATGACGCTCCTCGGCCGTCGGGCTCGGAGCCTGAGTCTGGCGCGCGGACGGGAGAGGGCAACGAGCCCCCGCCCCAGGATTCGCTGGGAGCTGCCTCCGACACGGCGGGGGCTTCTGAAGACCCGACGTCCACGGGCGAAGGGGAGGCGGGGACCGCGCCTGCCGACTCCGACGACGACGTGCTGCTGCGCTCCAGCGAGTTCACCACCGCGAAGCCGGTGATTCCCGCCGCGTCCGCCGACTCCGACGACGACGTGCTGCTGCGCTCCAGCGAGTTCACCACCGCGAAGCCGGTGATTCCCGCCGCTTCGGGAGGACTCCTCGGAGATCTGCCTCCGCCGGACCCCACCGCGCAGAATCCCGTGGTCGCTCGCGCACAGCCCGCGACGCGGGGCTCGGGCTCCAAGCGCTCGTTGCTCGACGACCTGCCGGAGGCCTCCGAGGCCGCCGGGAGCGCCGCGAAACCCAAGGCGGGTCAGCCCAAGCAGGACACCGAAGCACTCACCGCCGCCTACGAGAAGGAGCTGCGCCAGAAGCTGGTGCGCGAGGCGGCGAAGACGTCCTTCCTCAAGCGCAACGGCGTGAAGGTCGCCGGAGTGACGGCGCTGGCGATGGTGCTCATCACCATCGTCGTCGGCTTCCTCCGGATTCGCGCGGCCACCGGTGGCCAGACGCTGAACGAGGCGCTGGCCCGGGCCGAGGACCTCATCACCCAGGACACGCGCGCTTCGCTGGATGGGGCGTTGCAGCAACTGGGTCGCGCCCTGGAGATGGACGAGGGCAGCAGCCGCGCCTGGGCCCTCACGGCCTGGACGCATGCGCTCCTCTTCTCGGACCACGGCATGTCTCCGGAGGACCGTCTCAAGGCGCTGGAGGCCCTGGAGAAGCCGGGCGTGAAGGAGGCCGCGCCGGGACTGGTGCTCACCACCAATGTCCTCGTGGCGGATGACCGGGGACGGGAGCCGGCGCGTCGCGCGCTGCTCACCTCGATGGACGAGAGCACCGAGGCCCAGGCGCTCGCGGCGAGCATCCTCCTGGCGTCGAAGGACGAGAAGAAGGCGCTGGAGCGGTTCGACCGCGCGCTGCGGACCTCGCCCGCCAACGTGCGGGCCCTGGTGGCGCTGGGCGGCTATTACCTGGCGTCGGAGGACTTCCCGCACGCCATCGAGATGTTCGAGAAGGCGCGCACCAAGTCTCCCAAGCACCCCGTGGCGCGCATCGGTCAGGCGGAGGCCCGGCTCGCGCTGGAGCAGGAGCTGGACGCCTCGCTCGCGGATGTGGCGCCGCTCGCGGAGGACAAGGCGCTGCCGGCGGACCTCAAGTCGCGCCAGCAGTTGGTTCACGGCCGGTTGTTGTCCGCCGTGGGCAAGCACGACGAGGCGCGCACGTTGCTGGGGAAGGGCACGCAGGGGGCACTGGCCTTCGACTTCCAGCTCGCGCTGGGGGCCGCCAGTCGCGCCGCGGGGAAGCTGGATGCGGCGCAGGCCGCGTACGAGGCGGCCCTGAAGCTGCAACCCAAGAGCGACGAGGCCCGTGAGGGGTTGGGCCGCACGCTGCTGGACAGGGACCGCGAGCGCGACGTGTTGACGCGCCTGGAGGCCGACAGTGGCCGCAAGGTGTCCCTGGTGCGAGGCGCGGCGTACGCGCGGCTCGGGGATTGGAAGCGCGCCCGCGCGGAGCTCGCGCGCACGCGGGTGAACGAGCGCTACCCTCCGGAGGCCGTGTCGCTCCTGGCCCTGGCGGATGCGGCGGAGGGCAACGCGCCCCAGGCCCGCGAGCTGCTCGAGAAGGCGCTGGCCGCCTCCAAGCGCCCGCGCAACGACATGCGACTGGCGCTGGGGCAGGTGTACTGGCGTGAGCGCGCCTTCGACAAGGCGCAGGCCCAGTTCGAGGAGGCGCAGAAGGACCCGCGCGACTACGAGGCCTCCTGTTCTCTGGGGCGGCTGCTCCTGTCTCGCGGCCTGCCGGACATGGCCCTCAAGCCGTTGACGCAAGCGGTGGAGCGCAACGGCGCGCACGGCGAGTCGCGCGACGCGCTGGGCCGCACGCTGCTGGCGATGGGGCGCACTCCGGAGGCCCTCAAGCAGTTCGAGGCCTGGCAGCTGGACAACCCCGGCAGCGCCGCCGCGCACAAGGGCTTCGCGCTGGCCCTCTTCCACGCCGGACGCCGCAAGGAGGCGGAAGGGGCCGCGGGTCGCTCGGCGAAGCTGGCGCCCGACGACGCGGAGGCGCACCGGCTGCGCGCGGCCATCCTGTTTGCCTCGGGTGACGCGAAGAGTGGCTTCTCCGCGCTGGAGCGCGCCAACAAGCTGGACCCGAAGGACCCGGACACCTTCTGCGAGATTGCCCACGCCTTCCTGCGGCAGGGCAACGTGGACAACGCGGACGCGGCCTTCGCGGCGGCTCGGCGCGAGGGGTCTGACGCCACCTGTGGCCGGGTGGGCGAACTCTACGTGCAGCTCCCCGGCGGAGGCCGAGGGGCGGCGCGGACGCTGGAGGACCTGGCCTCGCGCGCGCCCACCGTCTGGGACAAGGCCTTCGCCCAGGCCGCCATGGCCCGCGTGCTGTTGGGGGCCGGCGTGTTGAAGGACGCGCGGGCGGCGGCGGAGGAGGCGGTGCGGCTGGCGCCGTTCCAGGGCCGCTCGCACCTGGCGCTGGGGTTGGTGGCCCTGAAGCAGCGGCAGGAGGCCGTGGCGAAGGCGTCGCTGCTGAAGGCCGTGGAGCTGGAGCCCACGGACGGCCCGGCGTACCTGGCCCTGGCGGATGTGCTGGTGCGCGAGTCGGCGGAGCTGAATCGGGCGGTGGAGTCCTACGAAGCCTTTCTCCGGCTGGCGGGTGGCAGCGAGGAGGCGGGGCGCGTAAAGAAGGCGCTGCCGTCCCTCAAGAAGAAAGCGGCTCGCTAGCGTGCGCCACCCTCCCTCTGGCCCCGGGCCCGAGTCCCCGCTGCTGCGCATCATGTGGGGCAATGCCTTCCTGCTGTCGGCGCTCTACCTGCTGGTGGGCGTCGTGGTGGAGGGCGCCCTGCGCCTGTTCCCCTCGAAGTTCCTCCAGCGCTTGTCGCTGTCGTTGGACTCGCTGCCGGCTCGTGCGCTGGAGCTGGTCGGCGCCATGGAGCCGCTGCGTACGGCCTTCTTCAACGGCCGCATTCCCGAGTACGGGGTGCGCCTCATTTTTGGACTCACCACGGTGGCGGTCATCTTCCTGCTCGCCCTGGTGGTCGGCACCGTCATGGGCAGCCTGCGCTACCTCATCGCCCGAGGGATGCGCCGAGGCGGAGGCAACGGCCCGTAGCCTCTTCCGTCGCGAAGACGGGGGCACCGGCCGCGGGGCTCTTCGTCAGTTCGTACCCAGGGCCCGCCGGACGCGCGGCTTGCGTGGCGCCGCCAGGGGGGCTGCCTGGGGCTCATGCCCCGCGGCGCGCGCCATCAGGCAGATTTCGACGACCTTGGGGCCGAAGCGCTCCCAGCGACTCTCTCCCGTGCCCTTCACCGTGAGGAAGGCCTCCCGGTCGATGGGAAGCGTCGCCGCCAGCCCGAGCAGCGTGGCGTCGTTGAAGATGATGAAGGGCGCGACGCCCAGGTCCTTCGACAGCTCCTTGCGCCAGCGACGAAGCTCCGTGGAGGCCAGCTCGCTGTAGTTCAGCACCGGTTGCGCCGAGGCCGACGTGCGGCCTCGGGACGCGGTCGGCCCGCTCGAGAGCAGCACGGGCATCTTCGCGGGTGTGCACACGTCGCAGTTGCCGCAGGAGGCCTCCACGTCCTGCTGACCGAAGTAGTGGAGGACGGCGCGCCGCCGGCAGCGCTGCTCCCGGTCCGCGTAGGCGTAGTCCGTCATCCGCCGCAGGAGCTGGAGGTTCTGCCGCTCCTGCTCCCGGACGTGGCTCAGGTCCATGCCCAGTTCGCGGAAGGGCAGCCGCGCCAGCGCTCGGATGGAGCGCCCGGAGAAGGGCCGCCGCACATTCACCACGCCCGACTTCTCCAGCAGGCCCAGGGCGTGGCGCGCCTCGTCCACCGACAGACCGACGCGCCGCGCGAGGATGGTCAGCTCCGTGGTGACCTGCCGCCCGAGGGGAAACGTCTCCAGCAGGGACTTCAACAGTCGCTGCGCGTCCGCCGCATGCGGGTGCGCGGCCTGGGCCTTCTCCGTCAGCGTCAGCCCGTGCTCGCCCTCACCCCGTCCCCCGCGCTCCAGCTTCCCGGCGCGCTCGAAGATGCGCAGCGCCGCGGAGACCTCGAACTCACTGGCGTTCACCATTCCCGCCAGCACGTGCACGCCCCGCTCGAACTCCTCCACCGACTGGAGCACGCCCCACACGTCCGCGAGCACCGTCTCCGACGGGTGGCTGCCCTGGATGAGCCGCTCCTGCGTGTACACGTCCGAGTGGTTGAACAGCAGCACCGCGCGCGCGTCGCCGCCGTCCCGGCCCGCTCGGCCGATCTCCTGGTAGTACGCCTCCACCGCCCTGGGGATGTTGGCGTGCGCGACGAAGCGGATGTCCGACTTGTCGATGCCCATGCCGAACGCATTGGTGGCCACCGCCACCGCGTCCTTCGTGGACATGAAGGTGTCCTGCGCCCGCCTCCGCGCGTCGTCCTCCATGCCCGCGTGGTACAGCACCGCCTTCAGTCCCCGGCCATGCAGCTCCGCGAAGATGCCGTCCGCCGCGCGGCGCGTGGAGCAGTAGATGATGCCGCTGCCCCCCAGCGCCGCCAGCCGCGCGCAGGCCTCATGACGGTCCGTGTCTCCGCCGACTTCCTGCTTGCCCAGGAACAGGTTGGGCCTGTCGAACCCCATGGCGAACTCGCGGGGCTCCTTCATCAGCAACACCCGGACGATGTCCGCGCGCACTTCCGGCGTCGCCGTCGCCGTGAGCGCCACCGTGCGCGGTGGGCGCAGCTTCTTGCGCACCTGGCCGAGCTGCGCGTACTCCGGCCGGAAGTCGTGACCCCACTGGGAGATGCAGTGCGCCTCGTCCACGGCGAGCAGGTCCACGCCCACGTCGAGGACTGTCTGCACGAAGCTCGCGCTCCGGAAGCGCTCGGGCGCCACGTACAAGAGCTTGTACTCGCCCGCGCGCAGCCGGCGCATCCGCTCCGCCCGCTCCAGGTCCGACAGCGAGGAGTTGATGAACGTGGCGCTGATGCCGCGCGCGGTGAGCTGCTCCACCTGGTCCTTCATCAGCGCGATGAGCGGCGACACCACCAGCGTCAGCCCCGGCAGCAGCGTGGCCGGGAGCTGGTAGCACAGGCTCTTGCCCGCGCCCGTGGGCATCACCACCACGGTGTTGCGCCCGCTCAGCACGGTGGAGATGACCTCCGCCTGCCCGGGACGGAACTGCGTCAGTCCGAAGTGGCGCACCAGGCCCTGCTGAGCTTCCTCGAAGTAGGGCAGGGCCAACGGCATCGCTCGCATGTTCACCATCCTGGCCCGGCCGTCAACGGAAACGGCGCCTCGCCGCCCCTCACAGCTCGAGCCCCGGCGGCACGGGGACAGCCAGGCGGGCCCTCCTCAGCGCCACCTCCAGCACGCGCAGCGCTGTCGCGTCCGGCTCCCGGCGCCCATCCACCACCACGTCCCCTTCACGGGCGTCCGCTGGCAGCTCCACGCGCTCCACCGTGCAGGCCCGCCCGGTCTCCAGCCGCACCACCTGTGCCCGCGTGTCCTCCAGCAGCTCCACCTGCACCATCCCCACAAGGCACCCCGCCATCACCCATCTCCTCCCGCCACGTTCCATTCCCGTTTCGACTCCCACTCCCCGTCCGGGAGCAGTCCCCGCTCCAGCATCGACACGAAGGCCCCGTCTCCCACCACCAGATGGTCCAGCACCTTGAGGTTGAGCAGCTTCGCCCCCGCGACGAGGTGCCGCGTCAGCCCCACGTCCTGGACGCTGGGCTCCGGGTCCCCCGAAGGGTGGTTGTGCGCCAGGACGATGGCCGTCGCGCGGGAGACGAGCGCCGCGGCGAACACCTCCCGGGGGTCCACCGGGCACGTGTTCAGCGTGCCCTCCGCCACCCGCGCGTCATGCACCAGCACGTTGCGCGCGTTGAAGCACAGCACGTGGAAGACCTCCCGCCGCAGCGCGCCCAGCGCGGGCGTGAGGTACGCGTGAATCTCCCGGGGCGTGCGCAGCTTGGGACGCCGCTCCGGTGAACGCTGGGCACGACGGCCCAGCTCCAGCGCCGCGAGCACCTGCGCGGCCCTCCGAGGCCCCAGGCCCGGCACTCCGCGGAGTTCCACAGGCTCCGCCTGAAGGAGCGCCTTGAGTCCTCCGCATCGCTTCAGCAGCGCCCCCGCCGCCTCCAGCCCGCCTCGCGAGCGCGGTGCCAGACCCCACGTGACACACAGAAGCTCCGAGTCGGTGAGAGCCTGTGCCCCCAACCGGAAGAGCCGCTCCCGGGACTGCTCCATGCCCCCGGGCGCGAGCGCCCCCACCGACTCCTCGCCCACCACTTCACCGC
>NZ_VIFM01000383.1 GCF_006636215.1 Myxococcus llanfairpwllgwyngyllgogerychwyrndrobwllllantysiliogogogochensis
GGGCAGGCGAGGGGGCGGGGAACGAAAAGGTGATCCGAGGACGTTGACTCAGCCAAGGGGCACGGGTATTACCGCCCGCACTTTTCGCCGGTCCCGAGGAAGACCACCGGCGGACGGACGTATCGGGGAGTGGCTCAGCCTGGTAGAGCACTTGGTTCGGGACCAAGGGGTCGCAGGT
This sequence comes from Myxococcus llanfairpwllgwyngyllgogerychwyrndrobwllllantysiliogogogochensis, assembly GCF_006636215.1. GTDB lineage: Bacteria > Myxococcota > Myxococcia > Myxococcales > Myxococcaceae > Myxococcus > Myxococcus llanfairpwllgwyngyllgogerychwyrndrobwllllantysiliogogogochensis. The sequence continues at coordinate 179 of NZ_VIFM01000383.1, forward strand.
TCAAATCCTGTCTCCCCGACCATTTTTTGACGGGCTGGAGATCTTCACGGATCTCCAGCCCGTTTCCGTTTTTGGGCCTCCTGCTTCACCCTCTACATCTGGATGGCGCTGACTTGGCCGCCGGGCTCGGGTGCGTGTGCCGCTGGGTAGTCGCGAGGTTCTGGTGTCCGGCCAGCTCCTGGATGCTCTTCTCACCGGGCGCCGGCCATCGCCAGCCGCGCGCAGAAGGTGTGGCGGAGGATGTGGATACCTCCCGTGATTCAGTCCAGCCAGTCGCTGGATCCGGCTCAGCCACTTGTTCAGCAGCACCTGGGTCACCTTCGGGTGGCCGTCGGCCCGCCAGGGGACTCGCTCGCCCCGGAAGTGCCACTGCTTGCGGAGGGCGTCTGCCAGCCGGGCGGTCATGTTCACCTGCCGGGCCCGTCCGCCCATGGGCAGTGTGACGTGCCCTTCCTACTCCGAGTGGCGGACGTGGATGACGCCTCGAGTGAAGTCCACGTCCGTCTGCTCCAGGGCAATGATTTCGCTGCAGCGCAGCCCCGCTTCTCCACCGAGCAGGATGAAGACGAGGTGCTGGTGGTCCACCTTCGCCGCCGCGTCCACCAGCCGCTCGAACTCGTGCGGATCGTAGAACTCCATGGTTGGCGGGCGCCACCTTGTTGATCACCACGAGCACGTTGGTCACCGCCTTCGGACTGCGGACCACCAGTTCCGCCTTGAGCTTCGCCACCTCGGTGTTGCTGATGGCGTCGAGCCGCAGCCCTCCGAACCGTGGTAGTAGGCAGAAGTCGAGGCTGCGCTTCTTCTGGATGATGGTGCTGGGCTTCTGCCGGTTTGCCCTGGCGCCCTCGTCCAGGTCGCGGGGCGAGAACTCCTTCAACGCCGGCACCGCCTTCTTCTTCACGGCCTTGCGGCCTCGTGAGAGCAGCTCGGACTGCCGCTGCTCACCCCACGCCTTCGCCCGACTTGGAGCCCACCGGCGCCTTCACGCGCTCGCGGTACAGCTTGCCATCGGGCCACTTGAACATGATGTCTACCTTCCATCCGCTCCTGGGGCGCTTCTTGTACTCCCTGACTTTCACGCTCATCTCCGAGACCTCCTCGGCTACGGCGCACGCCCTTCGAGAATGAACGGTAACAACTCGCGCCCACGGAATCGCAGCGAGCGGCCCACGCGGAACATGCCTGGGAGCTGGCCGCGCGAGACCTTCGCGTACACTGCCTTGGGGCTGCACCCGAGAAAGCGGGCCACCTCCTCGGCGGTGTAGACGGCCTTGTCGAGAGGGGGCTGGCCGTCTGGGCTGGTGCTCCCGGGAGGCCCTGCCTGCACCGGCTCGCGGTGAGCTGCATCCGCGTGGAACGCCACCAGTTCCTCGCGCACCTGGGCGCGGATAAGGTCACGCAGCCCGGCTTCTGCGCTGGACATCGTGGCCTCCCGTCGTCGCTGCTGAAATGAATCCCGTCCTGCATTTGAACCTCGTGAAGACGAGGCTCATGGTGGCGATGTTGAAGGATGAGTGGCAGCCAGAGGAGATCGCCATCGCTGACGAATGCGCTCCTGGGCCATCATCGCTGCCGCTCGCGGCCGATCTATGGCAAGGGCGAAACTCAGATCATTTCAACCGATGGAAGCCTGGCATTGCACCAAGAGAGGACCCGTGGATCATCGAATCGAAGTACCCGACGAGTTCGTGATTCCCTCTGAGCGGTTCGACAACCCGTCGTTCATCAAAGCACGTGTTGGTGCCGCACCAGCCGACGTGCAGGGTTGTCTCAAGACGGCGTTGTGCTTCCTCTACGAGACTCAGGGCCCCAAGAATCTTCCGCCGGACCGCAAGACAGTAGCATGGGACTTCCTTGAGGAGCGCGAGCAGATTGTCGCCCAGTGGCTCTCCACGCGGGCCAGCGGGTCAGAGCGCAAGAAGTATGGGAAGAACGCACTGCACGCGGCAAGAACCGCACAGTACCGATGCGCAGACTGTGGGCTCCCGGATGTACGGTGCCTGCAGCTCGACCATGTTGAGGGACGGAAGGACCCAATCTCGACGTTCCGTTGCCTCTGCGCCAACTGCCACCAACGCAAGAGCCGCAAGAAGGATTGGCCCACCAGAACGGTGGTGAAGGCAGTGGAGGCCAACAACGACGGCGAGGGAGAGCGCTGAGGGGAGTCAGTCGAGTTGTGCTTGGCGGTGTTCAGCTCCCCGCTGCCCTCTTGAGAGCTGCCGGTTATCGTTGTGCTGCGGTTGCCGATGGAAACGTGCGTCGTCATGTAGCCGAGATCGCCGGTGAAGCCTCTGGGTGGCCGATGGGCGCGGACGTGACGGAGCCCGGGGTGATCCCGGGCCGGTGAGAACTCTAATTGGCCGATGGGTTCCGGGCTGCTTGAAGTCGGCACCGCCCCAACTACTTGGATGCCGGCCGCCTACGTTGTTTCGTCGTCTGCACCGGGCTGTTGCGGCGGACACAATGTCGCTTCGGACCCAGGCGAATCACGAGGCTTTCCTCGGCGATGGCACACGCCATTCGAGAAGGAAAGGTAACAACTTGCGCTCATGGAATTGCAGCGAGCGGCCCAGCCAGACACCGCGCCATGCAACTGCTCGGCGGACGCTTGCTGAGGCGCAGCGGTGCAATGGGATGAAGTGGCAATTTATCGTGGCCGCTTGTTTTTGCCATTCCGTCATGTCTGTATTTAGATCAACGACACGTCATAGAACGTCCGCATTACAGCTCGCTCCGGGCCCCTCCAAATCGCATGTCCTCGCCATGCCCCGCCCTGCCTCGGCATGCTCCTCGTGTTGACGCGGAACCCACCAAGATCCCGATTCACCTCCAGCAGATTGTACAGCCGCGGCACCGATTCGGGTCGCTCTGCCGTGGGTGCACCGAAACTCCCAGCTCCCATTACGTGAATCCGGCGTGTTGGGTTCAGGTATCCGACGAGATCCGCACGGTCTTCGTGGACATGGCCGTGCATGCAGATCCGAACGTCGGCCTGCTGCAGTCGACCCATGAAGGCATCGGACTGAATTTTCTCGTTGCCTGTGATTGGGTGGTGCCAGACGCCAAGCCGCAACACCTTGGCACCCGCAGCAAGGGTGCCAGCTTTACGCGCGTCGGCGAGTTGGCTGTCCGCCTCGGCAAGTCCTCGGGAAAGGGCATGCTCGCTGATGCTGGAGCGCTCCTTGAAGTATTCGTCGATCTCCCAGGCAGAGTTCATGGAAAGGAACTGGAGGCGCGTTTCAGGGAAGAGGAATGGAAGACACTGCTGCTCTGCTGACAGCGGGTACTCTTTCTGCAATAGCGGGTGATAGAAGTGCTGGGAGAAGTTGCGAAAGCGCTCCGCGTACTTTGTCTCTTCGCGGATGAAGAACACGTCTCCCTCCTGGTGGTACATGCCCAGCTTGAGTTCCTTCTCGTTCACCTGCCGCTTCTTCTTGAGGCTGTAGACCTCCGTGTCCCAGTGTAGGTCGTGGTTGCCAGGAACGATGATGCAGCGCTCCGACGTCAGGCCGAACTCTTGGATGAGTTCGGATACGAACTTCCGAGCCTGCTCGAACTCTTCCGGAGTCGCCCGATTAGTGATGTCGCCGGAGATGACCAAGTAGTCCAGTCGAGACAGGCCCAGTCCTTCCGTCTTATCCTTCAGGTCAGCTACGAGTGGCTGGAAGAGGTTGAGCGGATCCTCCTTTGCGCCGACGTGCAGGTCGCTGAGGTGGAGGATACGGAGGGGGGTATCCTGGGCTGGCGCTGTCTTCTCTGCCTCTGCCATGATAACCTTCGTCTCGGAAATAGTCTGGGAGCGCTGTTCCCGGACCTGGGTGCGCAAAGCGCGAGTTTTGTTTGCCAGCCCTGGGTCCTGAGCACGCGAAGCCTGCGCCCCGAGCGTGAGAGGCGTCCGGCGGTCGCACACTTGGCAGCCAATGTCCGCCTGCCCCGACTCGATTCGCGCGAGGACAATGTCTTCCACGAACACCCGGCCGCAGGCACAAGTGACGGACAGCCGCTCTAGCAGTTCCACGCCATGCTCTGCGAGGTGCTCCTCTACGAAGTTCACGAATAGGTCGCGTTTATCCTTCGGCGTCTCCGTGTCGAAGAAGAGGTCCAACCGAGCGAAACCGCGTGCCCCTTGACTACCATGTTGGACGCGGCGGACGCCGGCGGTGGCCTCCCCAGCCCGGCCGAACTCGGCACGATCCTCCCACAGCCGCATGGAGCCAAAGCCCCTGCTGATAGCTAGCGACGAAACGAGCGACGCATAAATGTTGTCCACGGGGCCGGTGAAGTCGTAGTGCATCGAGACGGAGTAAGGGAAATCCGCCGCGGGCCCGTGCTGAGTGGGCCGGAAGAGCGATGGGAAGATGAGCAGCCCTTCATGCTGAAGGCACAGCCCATGCTCAAGGAGGAGCTGGGTGACGCAGTCGAGTACGATGAGTTCCTGGTCCCAACGGAGCCGCTCCTCGGGCCGTATGCGTGGGAACAGCATGTTGCGGGAACGAACCTTTGCCACGTCTATTGCGGGCACCCCATGCGGGTTGTCACGCGCAGCCAGGACAAGCGAACCTGCGTAGCGCTCCACCTGCTCGACTTCTAGCACGAGTGCCTGGGTCCCGTCCGCTAGCCGCGTGTCCGCCAGCAGCCCCTGCCACGCCAACTGAGCCACCACCGCTTGGAGCGCCTTGGAGTCCACGGCACCTCCGGTGTCCCGTCGCAGTTCGTCCTCCAGGTCCGTGAAGGTGATAACTACCTTCTTCGCATTGCGCAGCCGCTGGATATGCTCGCGTAGGCGTTGGAAGAGTTCAGGGCGGCTGACTTTCTCGATAGCATCCCACTCGATAGTGCTAGCCAGGACGTTCTTCAGCTCGGGAAGCCCCCGTCCAGTGCGGGCGCTGGTCGACACGTAGCCTGAAAACTGGAGGCGCTGGATAAAGTGGTCGATGGCTCCCTCGTCAACAGGGGCATTCTCGTCATCCATCTTGGCGCCAATCAGGAGTTTACGAACTGGATGCGCTCGCGTTTGGGCCAGCAGCCGTTGGTTCCACCCCTCAATCTCGTCGAGCGCCGGTTTCCCTCGTCCAGGCTCCATAACCATCAGCGCCACCGTGGAGTCACTCAGGAAGAGCTGGTGCACGAGTTGATACTCGCTCTGCCCACCCATGTCCCACAGGATGACTTCCCTCTGTATGCGGCGCCCCTGCTCCGTGGCCTCCACGGGCATTGACCAGAATCGTATGCCGTGGGTAGAGCCCAATTCCTCATATGCGCCCTTCACCATTCGCAGCGCGAGGCAACTCTTGCCCGCGCGGCCTTCCCCCACTAACACCACCTTGGCGCTGGCATTATGGACAGTGGTAGATGCAGGAGTCTGGGCAGTCAGCAAGGCCTCGACGTCGATGTCCCAGATTCGCACGCCGCGGGATCCAGGGGACAGGGTCGCCAGAAGGGGCTTGCTCGCGGAGAAAGTCAGGCCGGCCCATGCCAGCGCAGAGGGAGGCTCATCGAGTTTCGCTACTTCCTTCCACGTATCTGTTCGAAACAGACAGACCGTACCATCCAAGGACTTAGATGCAAGCAACTGCCCATCACAAGAAAACGAGACACTCACCACTACGTCAGTGTGCCCTTCCAGCATCCCGACTAGTTTTTGCGTCTTCGTGTTCCAGATGCGGATACTCTTGTCTCGGCACGCCAATGCCAATAGGGGCGAGCCGGGCTTCCAGGCTATGTCTTGTATTGCACCTTTGTTGCCGGCTCGGTGTAATTCATAAGATATGTCAAGTGAGTCGTCAGTCCGGATGTCCCAGAGCAATAACGTTCCATCTCCTTCGCCGCCGCAAGCCAGTCGCTGACCATTGGTCGACCACGCCATGCAGTAAATCTCGGAGGGTGAGCCGCGGGGCACTGATCTAACTTCTTCACTTCCCGAGTCTGCCCACCAAAAAATAATGCGCCCGTCAAAGGTTGAAGCCGCAAGCAGTCCCGAGGAAGACCAAGCCACGGTGGATTGGAGCGCCAGAAGCGGGACCTCCAATAACTGCTTTCCCTTTGCGTTCCAGAGGCGCAGTTGAGATCCGGAGCAGGAGGCAATCCGCTGTCCGCTGGGTTCGAAGCAGAGATCTGTGACGGCAGTCTCGTGTGCTTGGATGACCCAGCGGGGGCTCCCATGGCTAGGGTACCAGGACATGAGTCGGCCATCGGACAAGCCCACGGCGAGCAAGTCCCCCGCAGGTGCCCACGCCATCCAACCCACCGCCGCGCGACCGGTGAATAATGTCTCCCGAAGTTTCACGCCCCGTGGCAGGATCGAGGCTTGCCGCTGGTTCACGACAGCTAGGATGTTGTCATCGTGCGCAGCGTCTTGTGTGAAAGATTCCGGTTTGAAGGCTGTCAGTTCCTCAGGCGCGGGCTGTATTCCATCCCCGAGTGTCCGAAGAAGGCTTGACGGCCCCTGATCTGTATCCCTTCCGGGGCTCGCCAAGGACCCTTGGGACTTCGGTAAGGACAGACCGGAGGGAGAGAAATCAATTGAGACAGGGCCCTCGTTCAAGGGGTGCAGTTGCTTATCCTGCTGCATCTCTAGGCCGACGCGGGTGTGGGCGGTCACGCGGGAGAAGAGCGAGAGTTGCCCGCTCATTTCGGACATATTCATGTCGATGTTCCCCGCTATATATCCCCAGGAATGCTTGCTGGCGTCGTCCCACCCGAAAAGAGAGGGCGCATGAAGGAGGACGCCCTCGGTCGTCTTCTGGATGGCAGGCATGTCCATTTCGTGCCGGCCGCCACATAGGTGCAGCACGGCTCCGGCTGGCGGCGTCAGGGCGCTCAACAGCAATTCCAGGGACTGGGTGTGCAGTTTCCGCGGAGCGTGGTGTGTCAAGAGCAGGAGGATGTCATGCTCCCTGGCCCACCGACGGACATCATCTCTAGTGGCGGCGTCCAACTGCTGGAGATGAATCTCATGACGACTCTCAAGAGCATCGTCGGGAGAACTCCGGAAGAGGGAGTTGAGACCGACAACGCCGATCTTCAAGCGCTCCTTTCTAAGTGTCGTGACGAAGTCTCCTGGGAGCAAGCCCGGATGGAAGCTCTGGATTAGGGGAACGGGATGCTCCTTTCGCCATGCGCTGAACCAAGCGGAGAATGGGGCGAGTCCCGCCCGAACCTCCTGTTCTTGGACGCTCGTCCCGCTATCGTGATGCGCATTCCTCACGTCTAAGGCACGCAAGTGGTTCAGCTTTGAGGTTGCGCTGCCCTGCAGGATGTCGTGGTTGCCAGGCACTGTGAGCAGGCATGGAGTGGAGCCCAGGCTATTGAAAAACTTCCAGAGCGAGCCTAGCGTCGAGTTCACCAACTCGAACTCCCGCTCCGAGCCCGTCTTCGTCAAGTCCCCCGAAATGAGCACTAGGTCCCACGGGCCTGTGAGCGCATGCAGCTTCCTCAGGTCCTTTTCGAGCGCATCTCGGTATTCGGGTTGCAGCAACCGTGAACCGCGAGTCCCCAGTTGAAGGTCCGAGAAGTGAAGCCAGCTTAGCCGCGCCACGTGTCCCCCGTTCAGACCGTTCGCGCCAAGCATGCAACAACGGGCCGCCTGACGGGAAGCAAAGCCTGATTCTGAAGTTGACCCGATTTCGCGGCTCTCCCACACTTCGTGTGGTTCCCTTCGGAGGAATCGGCAGACGCGGCAGGCGGTCAGCGGGGCGAATACACCCTCGGAATGGAAACGATGCATCCCCTTCTTGGCTGTCGCGTAGAGCGGGTGACGCGCGCCCCCCTGTGTCAGGCAAGAAGTCGCCTCGGCTGACGTGCCGAGCTGACCACCCGATGGGGGCGAGTGCAGGTGGTTGAAGTGCCGTACACAGACGCATTCAAGGCACAGATGGTGAAGCGGATGATGGGCGCGAGCGCGGTGAATGCCTCGACCCTGGCCCGGCAGGTAGGAGCGTCTGGGTGTGGGCGCCTTGGCATGGCCTCGGTGGGTCAGTTGCCCCGTTTCGCGCAGCACCCGGTAGAAACTCGCCTCGCTGGCCACGTACGCGCCCCGGTCCGCCAGCCTGGGGACAATCTGCTTGGGCGAGGCGTCCCGGAACTCCTCGCTGTTGGCCACCGCCAGGATTCGGCGCCGCTCCGCCTCCGACAGCCGGTTGGCCGGACGGGTGTGCGGTCCGCACTGCCGGTCCTCGGCCGTGGCTGGCGGTAAAGGCTCCTGGCCAGGGTGCTTGCTGGATAATTGATGCCCCCTCGGTGAGCGTCAAGGTAGATGTCGCGTGAGAGGGTTCAGCCGATGCGCTTCATCTCCTGCACGGCCGAGATGCGGCTGGGCGAGGGGCCCAGGCGGACGGAGCCCGCGGGAGTCCAGTTGCGCGTGA
>NZ_VIFM01000384.1 GCF_006636215.1 Myxococcus llanfairpwllgwyngyllgogerychwyrndrobwllllantysiliogogogochensis
AGATGTGTATAAGAGACAGCGCTTGAAGCACCAGAGGGGGACATCGCGGCACCAGGGCTTGCCGTCTTCGCGGGGGCGAAGCGCAGGCAGTTGGCGGTGCTGACGAAGTCGAGCGCGCTGGGGTTGCTACAGGGGGAGATGGAAACAGTCACGCGGGTGGCGTCCATGCGCCCGCAGACGTTTGGCTGGGCGCAGACCCTGGCGCGATTGCGAGCGGTCTCGCGTCCCGCGGAGTACTGGCCCTAGGCCCGATTCAAAGGGGTGTGGGTGCTTGGGGGCACTCGAGACATCCCGAAAGCAGTGCAGTCAGCATGCGCACCGGGGGGAGCGCACTTTCGCTTCGCTGGAGGGGTCCAAGGCCCTCCGGAAAAGATGCACGGCGGGTAGGAGGATGGCGTCGCGGGGGCGGCGCCATCTGTGGCAGGGGGACCCGGGGGTGACGCTCTTCAGAGGGGGAGAGCGAACCTGAGCAAGGGTCATACCGGGGGGTGCTCCGAGTTCATCGGGGCATCCCCCGTTGCTTTTTCAGGGCCCCGAATCACTCCACTCGCAGCGTCGCGGTGCCGGTGAGGGTGCGGTTCAGGGTGAGCCACAGCGCATCGCCCGCGTCGTCCACGGAGGCAAAGCAGTCCACGTCGGCGGCGAGGACCTGGTCGTCCAGCAGCACGCGCGCGGGCGGCGTGGAGGCGGTGTAGCCGCGCAGCACCACCACGGGGTGCACCAGGGAACCACGGCCCACGTCGAAGCGCAGGCGCGCGCGGTTGCCCGTCACGCGGGCTTCCCACGTCGCGTAGACGGGGTTGTAGCCAGGCACGTCATAGGGCACGGAGTCCGAGCGACCGACGCCGCCAGGGCCGTGCGTGGCCACGGTGCCCTCGGTGGCGGACAGGCGCACGGCCTGCCAGGACTCGACCTCCGAGGCGCGCCGCCGCACCGGGTCCTCCGAATGTGGCCCCAGCACCATGAAGACGGAGTAGCTCTGGTAGGGGTGCCCGGAGAGCATGCCGTCATCGCCGTAGCGCGCGTACTGGCGCCAGCCGAGCGCGCCGTAGTTGCTGCCCCAGGCCATGCGATGGGAGCGAGTCGTCGTGGGCAGTTGGTACTGGTTGAGCTGGTAGGTCCAGTTCCAGTCGTCGGGCAGGGGGCCGTCCGCGTCGCGCTGTCCCCAGCCCTGTTGGTAGAGCCAGTAGCCACCGGCGGGCTTCTGGAGCCAGGGCTGCGTCTGCACCACGCCCATCTCCGCGTCCGGCGCGGTGGTCCACATGCGGGTGTAGGGGACGACGTTGGGCTCGCGGTAGTCCCAGCCGCTGGCCCTCGTCACGGGGGAGGACAGCGTCACGAAGCGGTGACGGTCTCCCCAGCCAAGGCCGGCGATTTCGGCGTTCGCGTTGCCGTCGAAGAGCAGGTCGCCATAGGGCGAGCGCACGTCGGCCTCCAGCGCATCCGGCGGGACGCTCGAGACGTCGTGGGTGATGGCGTAGAGCGGGTGGTCCCTGCCGGTGGCGAAGAGGTAGTGCACCGTCACCTGGACGACGTGGCCACCGAGCGGCAAGGGCCAGCGGAACTCGTGCAGCGCGTGGTGACGTCCCGCGAAGAGGGTGCGGCCGGTGCCCGTCACTCCCTCCGTCCAGTTGCCCCAGGTGGCCCCGGCGCGGAGGTGACACGTCACCATGCCCCAGCCGGGGACACCGTCATTCGCGCCGTCACAGGTGCGCGCGGCGCCGTCCGCTTCGTAGACGTAGCGACGGACGTAGCCACCGTGCCAACCCGCGGGGTCCAAGGAGTCATTGCGCACCAGGAAGGCCGAGCGCGGCGCGCAGTCTCCGTCGCGCCACGTGTAGCGGTCCGTGTGGAAGCCCTCCAGGTCCACGTTCCGCTCCAGACTCAACGGAGCGCAGAGATGCGCCTGCCCGGAGCCCGCATCCGGAATCCCAGCGTCGGGCTCCGCATCTGGACGGACGTCCCTGCCGCCGCAAGCAACGAGTGACACGGCGAGCAGCACGGCGGCGCCGCGCCGCCCGGGCGCGAGCAGGGCCCGCTGAGGCATCATCGTGAGTCCTTTCGAGTGCGCTCCCGCGCGACAAACCATGCCCCGCGCTTTCATCCCCGGCGGACGCATCGCGGACCATCATCGCATGGGGTCCGCACCGTGGGTTTCACCTCGGGCACGGCCCGCTTAGAGTCGCGGGACGCCGCCCTCGTGGACGGACGGCACGCCCCAGCAGGCCCGGCTCTTTCTTCGAGGTGAAGTGGTCATGATGGAGCTCGACAACGTCCGTCTCTCCTTGATGGGGGGCTGGGCGGTCTTCGCGGTGGGGTGCTGCTGGTTCTTCGGCTACTGGCTCCACTCCCGCTGGAAGCACGAGCAGGTCCGCCAGCACGGGATACCCGCCGAGGCCACATTGCTGCGCCTGGAGCGGACCGCGATGCGCATCAACAAAGCGACGGTCTACAACCACCTGCTCCAGGTGAGAGTGCCAGGTCGCGCGCCCTATGAAGTGTGGTTGCGGAGCCGGGCGCACGACTGGAACGTGCGGGTGATGGAGCCGGGCCTGGAGCTCAAGGTCAAGGTCGCTCCGGAAGACCCGAACCGGGTCGCCGTCATGGGGCCCCTGGTTCCGCAGGACCTGGGCCATCTGGTCCGACTCATGACCCAGCCACCCGTCCCCCCGCCGCCAGCCGACCCGGTGAAGGCCCTGACGGACCTCCAGCGGATGGCCGGCGCGGGCCTCATCACGACCGAGGAGTTCGAGCAGAAGAAGGCCGAAATCCTCGCGAGGCTCTGAGGCTCCGCGCCCGAGCGCGTCTCAACCCGCGTGGGCGTTGCCCTTGTCGTGCTCCTGGTGCCACGCGGCGAGCACTTCCTTCTCCCGCTCCGGCTTGATGCCCGACCGCAGCTTCGCCTGACGCTCGGGCGGCTCCGCGTTGAACCAGGCCACCGTGTCGCGGACCGTCTCCTCCAGCGGGCGGAAGGTGAGCCCCGCCGCCAGCGCCTTGTCGATGTTCACCCGCAACAGGCCCGCGTCCTCACCCGTGGGAGACACCCAGACCGGCATGTCACCGAAGGGCTCCACCTTGTGCTTCTCCAGGAAGGACGGATGCGCCCAGACGAAGCGCGCGTCGCTGTTCAGCGCCTTCTTGCTGCGCTCCAGGAAGTCGCGCATCACCAGGGGCTTCGAGGGCCCCGTCGCGGTGTAGGGCCCCGACAGCTTCTGCTCCACCCCCAGGATGATGAACGCGGCCAGGTCGCGTGCGTCGATGAACTGGGTGGTGTCATGCCCCGTGCCGGGCGCGAGCACCTCGCCCCCTCGCGCCACGCGCACCGGCCAGTACGTGAAGCGGTCCGTCGGGTCATCCGGCCCGACGATGAGGCCAGGGCGGACGTTGAACGTGCGGCCGGGCATCGCCTTCTCCGCGGCCTGCTCGCACAGCGCCTTCAGGGCGCCATAGTGCGTGTCCACGTCCTCCGTCGTCACGTCCGCCACCGTGGCGACGGGCGCCGTCTCCGTGAGGCCGGGCTTCGACGCGTCCTTGTAGACGGAGATGGTGGACACGAAGGTGTAGTGCCCCACGTTGGGCGCGAGCAGCTCCGCCGAGGCCTTCACGATGCGCGGCACGTAACCCGACGTGTCCACCACCGCGTCCCACTTGCGGCCCTCCAGCGCCTTGAGGCCCTCCGCCTTCGTCGGGTCCCGGTCCCCCTGCAGCTTCTCCACGTTCGGGAAGAGGCCCGGATTCGTCTTGCCCCGGTTGAACAGCGTGACGGTGTGGCCTCGCGCCTGCGCGGACTCCACCAGCGCCGGACCCAGGAACTTCGTGCCGCCCAGGATGAGGATGCTCAAGGGCTTGCTCGCCTTCGCACCCGAGGCCCCCTTCTCCTGGGAGTCCGACTCACCGGACGCGCCACCCGACGAGCCCGACGTCGCACACCCCAGGGCCCACAGCGAGCCCACCGTCACAGCGCCTTGAATCAGGTCTCTGCGAGACAGCTTCATGTCGTGTCGTCTCCTGCTGCGAGGTTCGTCTCAACCCCCGCTCCCCACGACCATCCCGAGGAGCGACGAGGAAGCACTGCGAGGCACACTTCAGCGGGCGGCGGCATTATCGGCGGCGACGGGCGCGAGCGCACCCCCGGCCTCCCGGGACAGTCGCCGCTGCTCCCGCCCCAGGTACAGCGACACGCCGAGCCACAGCCCCGCCAGGGGCACCGCCGCCAATGACAACCCCGTCATGCCCAGGCCCAGCGCCGTGAGCCCACCCTGCAACCACGCGCTCACCGTGTCGCTGCCCCGGTACACCACCGTGTCGATGAAGCTCTTGGACTTGTAGCGCGCCTCCCGGTCCACCGTGGTGAAGAGGATTTCGCGCGAGGGCCGCTCCAGCGCGTAGTGACTGGCCCCCCGCAGCGCCTTGAACGCCACGAGCACCCCGAGCACCGGCACCGCCGCCAGCCCCAGGAAGCCCAGCCCCGTGAGCACCGGCGCCACCGCCAGCGCCGCGCCCAATCCCAGTCTGGAGATGATGCGCCCGGTGACGAGCGTCTGGAGCGCCAGCGTCAACAGCTGCACGTAGAAGTCGATGTCGCCGAACAGCGCGGTGCGCGAGGCCGCGTCCTTGCCCACCTCCGCCACCAGCTTCACCTCCTGGAAGTACAGGAAGGTGGACGTGGCCGCGTAGAGCAACACCTGGAGCCCGAGCGCGAGCAGGAGGGGCGACGCGACCAGGAGCCGCAACCCGGCCAGCACCCCGCCGCCCACCGGCGCTTCCGCCGACAGGGGCTGATGCTGGACGTCCCGGGCCCAGCGGCTCAGCCAGCGCACGCACTGCGCGCTCACCTCCAGCAGCACCGCGGACACGAGGATGAGGTTCACCGGCCCCACCGGCTCCGCCAGGCGCCCCACCAGGAAGGGCCCCACCAGCATGCCCGTGGTGCCACCCGCGGCGATGAAGCCGAACAGTCGCTTGCCCTGCTCGCCGGCGAACACGTCCGCCATGAAGCTCCAGAAGATGGAGACCACGAACAGGTTGTAGACGCTCAGCCAGATGTAGAAGACCCGCGCCACCGGCTCCCTCGCCACGTCCAGCTTCAGCAGCACGAAGAAGGCCAGGAGGCTGACGAGGAAGAAGCGGTAGATGCGCGGCAGCACCACCCGCCGGGGCCAGCGCGCCACCAGCGCGGAGAAGGCCGGCACCGCCAGCAACATGACGATGAACGTGGCGGTGAAGAGCCACGGCAGGCCCTTGACGCTGCCCGCCGTCCCCATCTCGTTGCGGATGGGACGGAGGATGGCGTAGCCGCACATCAGCGTGAAGAAATAGACGAAGGACCCGAGGACCGCGCGAACTTCCTCGTCACGTACATCCACGAATCGCTTGAGCATTGGCACGAAGTACCCGGCTGAACTCCAGCCCTTTCCGTGTATTCCCGAACCCCGCGCCCATCCAGGACGCCGCGCGGGGCCCGGCACCGACGGCGACTACTTCGCGGCGAGCACCTCGCGCAGGGCGGCCTCCACGCGGGGCAGGGCCTCCTGGATTTCCGCCACCGACGTCGCGCCCACGGACAGGCGGAACCAGCCGGTGTCCTCGCTCAGGCCGAACGCCTGGAAGGGCACCACCGCGAAGCTGGCCTTCTCCAGGAGCAGCTTGCGGATGTCGTCATTCGTCTTCAGCCCGCCCTTGCCCACCAGGTCGAACTGGACGGACAGGTAGATGGCGCCCTGGGGCGCGATGTGCCGCACCGGCAGCCCCGCGTCGCGCATGCGCGTCAGGCCCGTGTGCAGCGCCTCCAGGCGCGCGTCCACGCGCTGGCGCATCTCCGTCAGGAAGGACTCGGTGGCGGGCACGTCGTCCAGGTAGCGGGCCACCGCGACCTGCTCCGCCTTGGGCGCCCACGCCCCGACGTGGCCGAGCACGTCGCGCATCCGAGCGATGATGGCCGGCGGGCCCACGCCCCAGCCCACGCGCACGCCCGTCGCGGCGAACGCCTTGGAGATGCCGTCCACGAACACGGTGTACGGGGCGACTTCCGGCACCAGCTCCACCGGCGTCACGTGCTTCACCGCGCCGAAGCTCAGCACCCAGTAAATCTGGTCGTACATCAGGATGAGCGGCTTCCTGCCCTGCTTCTCGCGCTGGCGGTTCTCCGCGACGACGCGCTCGCAGATGGCGCCCAGCACGTCGGACGAAATCATGGTGCCCGTGGGGTTGAGCGGGCTGCACAGGCACAACAGGCGCGCGGTGCCCAGGTGCGGCGCGAGCTGCTCCAGCGTGGGCATGAAACCGTGCGACGGGTCCGTCGTCACGACGACGCCCTTGGCGTTCATCATGTGGACGTAGTGGTTGTTGTTCCACGACGGCACCGGGTAGACCACGGTCTCCCCGTCATCGAGCACGGCGCGGTAGGTGCCGTAGATGATGGGCCGGGCGCCGCCCGCGATGACGATGCCCTCCAGCGGATACTTCAGGCCCAGGGCGCGCTCGTAGAAGCGCTGCACCGCCTGGCGTAGGTCCAGCACGCCGTCGGAGGGCGGATAGTTCGTCTCGCCCGCCTGGAGCGCGGTGGCGATGCCCTGGCGCAGGCCGTCGGGGATGGGGAACTCGCGAGGGCTGAAGTCGCCCACGGTGAGGTTGCACACCTTGCGGCCCTTGGCGACGAGCTCACGGACTTCCGCGGCGATGCGGAGAATCTCGCTGCCAACGAGGCCCCGCGCCATCGTGCCAATGGAGGCGTCGTCCCGCGAGGGACGTGGGAGGGAGGTGAGGTCGAGAGCCATGGGGAATCTGTCTCCGGTTCGTGCGCGTAAGGGGGGACGCGGGCTGCGGCCGGGCGCGGACCATACCCGCCACCCGGGCCCTTGTGGGGCGCGTCTGAAACTTCTGGGGGAGTGCCACAGCTACAATTTTCCCGGAAGCGAGATACGCGGGGCACCCGGGCCAGCGGGCCCTCCTCGGGTCGTCGGTCCTCGCCCTGAATCCGGAGCTTGACGGCCGGCACGGGTCTCCGAGTCTTCCCGATATGCCTTGAAGCGACGTGGCGTTCATGGAGCCAGAAGTTCCGAACTCACATCAAACCCCAGACATGAAGGGTCTCATCCGCGTCGAGCGGTGGTTGCTCGGCCCCGGCGGAGCCCTGCCCCGAGGTACGTGCATGAAGCCGTTCAAGCGTGGCCTGCTCGTCGCTGCGTCCGTGTTGCTTGGCTCCACCCAGGCGTCCGCGGCGGACCGCCCCTTCAACCCGAGCATCTTCGGCACGCGCGCCGTCGTGGCGTGTGACCCGGTGGAGAAGTCGTGCGGCATGGCCGTCATCTCCTTCCCCAGCGGCGTCAGCGGACTGGTGCCCTATGGTCGCTCGGACGTGGCGGTGGCCACCATGGCGCTGCCCTCGGTGGATGACGCGCAGGCGGTCATCGCGCGCATCGACTCGGGCACCGCGCCCCAGGAGGCCATCGACACGGTGCTGGCCTCGGACCCGTATGCCCCCATCCGCCAGCTCGCGGCGGTGAAGCTCCACCCGGATGGCAGCGTGACGGTGGGCCAGCGCTCGGGCTCGGAGAACAGCGAGCACACCTGCTCCATCAAGGGCGACACGTTCGTGGTGCAGGCCAACAACATGAGCACCCCCGACATGTGCCGGGCCATGGCGGACGGCTTTCGTCAGGCGCGGGGCAGCCTGCCGCAGCGACTGTATGCCTCGCTCAAGGCCGGGGCGCGCGTGGGTGGGGACCGCAATGGAGAGCGCTCGGGCGTCATCCGCGTCTGGAACTCCACCATCGAGACCGCGTTCTATACCCACGTGCTCGCGGAGGCGGTCGTCCACGGCAGCACCCGGGCGCTGCAGGAGCTGGGCGTGGAGCTGAATCGCTACCAGGGCACGCTCGCGGATGTATTTCCCGCGGACCGGGTGACGCTGGATGCCGACACGGCGCGCGACGTGAAGCGCGTGCTGCGCAAGCTCGGCTACTACCACGGCCGCATGGATGGGAGCTGGTCCGACGCCGCCGAGCAGGCGCTGTATGACTTCGCCTGGAACAACCTTTTCTTCCTCAAGCCCACCGTGGTGGAGAACGGCACGCGGAAGATTGACGGCGTGCTGGTCCACTTCCTGCGCGACGCGGACCTGGGCGCCTTCGTGCGCGCGACGCCCTCGGCAGACTGAAGTCCCGGGCGTCCAAGGACCCTTCGCCCCGAGTGCGCGGGCGGAGGGTCTGTCGTCTTCTCGTCATCGAGTCCCTGGCGGGAGGCTGGCACCGCGCCTCCTGTCGTGAGAGAGGGAGTTCCTCACGGCCACTGTGGGGGCCGACAGGGGAGGAACGATGAAGCGTGCCGGACGATGGCTGTCGTCGCTGTGGCTCGCCGGGTGCCTCGTGGCCACCGGTTGCTCGAAGAAAGAGGAAGCGCCGCCCCATCCCGCGGCCGAGCTGCCTCCTCCCGATGACACCCCCGCCC
>NZ_VIFM01000385.1 GCF_006636215.1 Myxococcus llanfairpwllgwyngyllgogerychwyrndrobwllllantysiliogogogochensis
GTCGGGCGGACCAGGGGCGGGAGTCGGTCGGCGTCAAAGGCGCCGCGCGGACGCTCGGGTTCGACGATGCCCGAGGGGCGCGGGGTGTGTCGCTCCGGGTCGGTGCTTCGTGGCGGGAGCTCGGGGACGGCTCCTCGGCCCGAGGGGCGCTCCGGGTCGGTGGTTCCCGTGCGAGTTGAAGCGCGCTCCAGCTCGGACACGGACGTGGTTCGGCCCGAGGGACGCTCCGGATCCGGGGCAGTGGCTCCGCGAACAGAGGGACGCTCCGAGTCGGTGGTTCCCGTGCGCGTTGACGCACGTTCCACGTCGGACACGGATGGGGTTCGACCAGAGGGGCGCTCCGGCTCGGGGACGGGAGTACCGCGAACGGAGGGACGCTCCGAGTCAGTGGACGAACCCGTACGTGTGGAGGGGCGTTCCGGCTCGGGAACCGGTGCACCGCGAGCCGACGGGCGTTCCGATTCGGTGGAGCCGCTCGTGCGTGCCGAGGGACGTTCAGGCTCGGGAACCGGGGCACCGCGAACCGATGGGCGCTCCGAGTCGGTGGAGCCGCTCGTGCGTGCCGAGGGACGTTCTGGCTCGGGAACGGCAGCGCCACGAACCGATGGGCGCTCAGAGTCAGTGGAGGAACTGCCGCGCGCCGAAGGACGTTCTGGCTCGGGAACGGCAGCGCCACGAACTGATGGGCGCTCAGAGTCAGTGGAGGAACTGCCGCGCGCAGAAGGACGTTCTGGCTCGGGAACGGCAGCGCCGCGAACCGACGGGCGGTCCGATTCGGCGGAGGAACCGGCGCGACCTGTGGACCGCTCAGGTTCGGAGACGGAGTTGGTGCGCCCAGACGGACGCTCCGATTCGCGGACCGCATCCGTACGGGCTGCTCCTCGCTCCGAGTCGACGGACTGAGTCCCCTTTGTCGGAGTGGTGAGCTGAGACATCCGACGGGAAGGCGTCTCCACTCGCGACGATGTGCTCCGACTGGCGAGCACGGAGCGAGCAGGGATGATCGGCGTCGGAGCAGGTGCTTCGTCCTCGTGCCTTGCGGCGATAGGGCTGCGGACGATGGGCGTGGGCGAAGGCGGTTCGTCCCTCTGGAGCGGCGCCGGAGCCCGGACGATGGGCGTCGGCGAGGGCGGCTCGTCGAACGGAAGCGGAGCGGGAGCCCGAACGATGGGCGTGGGCGAGGGCGGCTCATCCCGCTGGAGCGGAGCGGGAGCCCGGACGATGGGCGTAGGCGAAGGGGGCTCTTCCCGCTGGAGCGGCGCTGGAGCCCGAACGATGGGCGTGGGCGAGGGCGGCTCATCCCTCTGGAGCGGCGCTGGAGCCCGGACGATGGGCGTAGGCGAAGGGGGCTCTTCCCGCTGGAGCGGCGCTGGAGCCCGAACAATGGGCGTGGGCGAGGGCGGCTCATCCCTCTGGAGCGGCGCTGGAGCCCGAACAATGGGCGTGGGCGAGGGCGGCTCATCCCGCTCGAGCGGCGCTGGAGTCCGAACGATCGGCGTGGGCGAGGGCGGCTCATCCCGCTCGAGCGGCGCTGGAGTCCGAACGATCGGCGTGGGTGAGGGCGGCTCGTCCCTCTGGAGCGGCGCTGGAGCCCGAACGATGGGCGTGGGCGAAGGGGGCTCGTCGAGACTCAGCGGTGCAGGTGCACGGACGACCGGAGTGGGCGAGGGCGCTTCATCCGCGCGGTCGTCCCCATTCGAGGGCTCGCCAGCCTCAGGACGGGCACGTGATTCCTCGTCCGTCCTGGACGACTGTGGCTCCACCGGCGTCGGGCCAGGTGGAGCATCTTCGAGGTGCGGTGTCGCGGACTTGCTGGGCTCCTCGGGCTTTTCGTCCTCCTCTCGAGCCTCCATCTGGCGGTCGGTAGGCTTCTCTTCGGACCCCGTCGCCTCGGTCGACGCCGCGCGAATCGGCGTGACGGGCGTCGGGTCCGCGGAGATGGCCGTCGACGTCAGGGGCGTCGGCTCTGACGGCGCGGGACTCGTTGCTCCATTCGAGGTGGAGACCTCGGGACTCGATGTCGCCGCGGGAGGAACGACAGCCCTCTCGCGCAGGGGCAGACCCATCACGACGGGCGGTTCGATGGGGCGTGCGTCCGGCTCCGTCTTGATGAGTCGCGTATCGAACCCGTCGTCCAGCACCATCCCCATCACCACGGGAGGGTCGTCACTGGAGGCGTCGACAGGGGGCTCGGCGGAACTCTCCGCGACAGGTTCTCGCTTCTCGGGCTGGGGAATCTTCACCCGCCCACTGTCCGGAGGCAGCAGCGTCGCGAGCCGGCTGGTGGGGGTCCCCGTCACCATCGTCGCCGCCGGTAGATCGTCCTCGCTCGACCTCGTCACCGGACCCGTTCGCTTCTCCAACAGCGAGTCGTAGAGGTCCAGCAACTGGCCCCGGATGACGCCGGCATCGAGCGCGGCCTCGGCGTGCTCGCGGGCTCGATTGCCCATCTCGACACGACGGGGAACGTTCCGCGCCAGCTCGATGATGCGGTCGGCCATGGCACGGCTGTCCCCGGCCGGGAAGAAGAGCGCCGCGTCCTCTGGAATGAGTTCGCGGCAGACGGGCAGGTCGGCGGCGATGACGGGACGGCCAGCGGCGAAGTACTCGGACACCTTGGCCAGGGGGCCACCCTGCAGCCGATTGCGCTCCACGTCGTCGAGCGCGAGCACTCCCACGTCCGCCAGCGCGAGCACCTTCGCCACGTCGTCGTGATGCACCGGCGGCTGGAACTCCACCCGGTCCTTCAGGCCGAGGTCCTTCACGAGGTCATCCAGATGGGGCTGCCAGTCTGGGTGCTGCGCTCCCACGAGCGTGAGGCGCACCTCGACCTGTTGCCCCGCCAGCGCGACGGCGCGCAGCAACGTCGGCAGTCCCTGCCAGCCCACGTGGCTGCCCAGGTACATCAACCGCAGGGGCTCGCCATCCGGAGCGCCCAGGACATCGGGCGCGAACGGCGCGAGGTCCACCGGGGCGCGCACGACGCGGATGAGCTCCTCGCTCGCACCGAGCGACTGGATGTACGAGCGCGTCGTCTGGGAGCCGGTGACGATGAGGTCCGCGTTCATCAGGCAGAACAGCTCCTGCCTGCGGACCTTCGACAGGAAGCGCCGGTCGCCCTCCGTCTGCGGATGCGTGTAGCGCAGCTCCTGGGAGGGGAAGGTCTGGGCCTCGTAGATGAGGCGGTAGCCGTAGTCGCCCTTCAGCTCGCACAGGGCATAGCCGCCGAAGGGGTCCGTGAAGTGGGCGAGCGCGTAGTCCTCGCTCTCGAGCTGGCGGCGGACGGCCCGCTCGAACGCCTGGATTCGAGAGGCGAGGTCGCCCGAGCCTACCGGGACGCGCAGCAGTCGAGCACCCTGGTACTTCTCGATGTGGGAGTGGTCAGGCGTCTTCGCCGATAGCACCACCACGGAGAAGCGATCCGGCAACGCCTTGAGGTACTCGGTCAAACGACGTGACGAGCCGGAAGGGCCGGGGATGACGTCGAAGCTGCACAGGAGCAGTCTGGGCAGGTCGCTCAAAGCGGGGGCAGAATACCCAGGTGCATCCTGGGTGTCATCGGGTGAGGTGGTGGGGAGGGGGTCGGGCGACGAACACAAGCAATGCTGGCACGTTGACCCACCACGGCCGGCGACCTAAAGGCGACCTTGCCCATGGACGACCTCAAGAGCGTCACCGTCGGCTCCCTGAGAGAGCTGGCCCGGAAGCATCTGGGGAGCGGATACAGCAAGCTCAATAAGGAAGAGTTGATCGCCGCCCTTGCCGGGTTCGTTCCCGCGCTCGCGAAGCTTGCCCGGTTGGCGGGCATCGAGCTGCCGCGCAAGCGCCCCGCCGCGAAGAAAGCCTCGGCCGAGCCCGCCAAGGCCCCCAAGAAGCCCGAATCCACTCGGGAGGTCGCGGCGAAGGCCAAGGTCATGACGCCCTCCGCCAAATCGAAGGCGTTGACCCGGACTGCTTCCAAGGCCGCTCCGCCAGTGAAGGCGCCGACCGTGACCTCGAAGGCGAAGGGGCAACCGTCAGCGAAAGCGGGACCAGTATCGGCCAGGCCGACCGCGAAGGCTGGAGTTGCGTCATCCAGGGCGAAAGCACAGCCCCCCGTGAAAGTTCCGGCCGCGCCACCCAAGACGAAGGTCGCCGCCAGTTCGTCCAAGGCAAAGCCCCAGGTCGAGTCCAAGGCGAAGGTCGCCGCCAGCTCATCCAAGGCAAAGCCCCAGGTCGAGTCCAAGGCGAAGGTCGCCGCCAGCTCATCCGAGGCGAAGCGTCAGGCCGAGCCCAAGGTGAAGGTCGCCGCATTGTCCAGGGCAAAGCCCCAGGTCGAACCCAAGGTGAAGGTGGCCGCCAGTTCGTCCGAGGCGAAGCGTCAGGACGAGCCCAAGGTGAAGGTCGCCGCCAGTTCGTCCAAGGCGAAGCGTCAGGACGAGGCCAAGGTAAAGGTCGCCGACGCACCGTCCAAGGCAATGGTCTTGGTTGAGCCCAAGGTGAAGGCGGCCGACGCATCGTCCAAGGCAAAGCCCCAGGTTGAGCCCAAGGTGAAGGTCGCCGCCGAACCGTCCAAGGCAAAGCCCCAGGTTGAGCCCAAGGCCAAGGTTGCCGCCGCACCGTCCAAGGTGAAGGTCGCCGCCGCATCGTCCGAGGCAAGGCCCCAGTTCGAGCCCACGGCGGAGATGGCCGCATCTGCCAAGGTGAAGGCGCAGCGAGCACCGAAGGTCTCCGCCGCTGCGACCACGACGAGCGAGGCACCCACGGAGGTGAATCGCTCGACGGTATCGGAAACGGAGCAGGAGCCTGCAGTCGCCGCGAAGTCGGTCCCCTCGACGGGAAGCGACTTCCCTGTCGAGAGTGCCGTACCCATCATCGAGACGGCGAAGCCCGCGGATTCGCTCTCCGCTGACAAACCGCGTGCAAAGACCCCACGGAAGGCGGCCACCGAGATGTCGGAGCAGGGACGTGTCTCCGCACCCAAACGCGTGGCGGCCAAGCGCGCTTCCGAGAAGCCGGACAGTCCACCCTCCGCGCGTCCGGCTCACATCGTGAACTTTCCACCCAAGCCCCGCGGTTCGCGCGACACGGCGACGTTCGCGGAGCCCGAGGTCGAGACTGGTGCTCGTGCTGAAGCGGCCCCTGCCACCCCGTCCGAGCCAGGCTCGGGGACACCTCCCTCAGTGCCTCCGGTGGAACAGCATCCCGCCGAGCCGCTGATCGAGGGTTTCTTCGTCGCGCGCGTCCGAGGTGAGGCGGAGGCCCGCCGGCATCACCTCCAGGAGCAAGCTGCGTCAACCTCGGCTCCCCGCGTTGATGCGGAGTCCGAAGGACTGGAGCCGCTTCCTGTCGAGTATCAGGACGACACCGCGCTGCTCCTCCCGAGAGACCCGCATACCCTCTTCGCCCTGTGGGATTTCAGTCCCGCCACGCGCGCGCGTGCGATGCACGGACTGGAGGAGCCGCGAGCCGTCCTGCGCGTTTTCGACGGCGAGTTGCTCGTGCGCGAAGTGGATTGCGCACTCGAGTCGCGCGGCTACTACATCCACGGGCTCTCACCCGGGAGGCCGTACCGGTTCGAGGCGCATTTCGTCGGGCACGACGGGCGGAATCATCGCATCGGTCCTTCCAGCAATCGCGTGGCGCTTCCGCCAGCGGGCGTGTCGACCGATACCTCGGTGCGCTTCCTTCGCCGGCCCATTCCGGTGGAGCCCGAGGCACCCGTGGTGTCTCCCGTCGCCACCCCGACTGAGGAGAACCGCGAGCGCGAGTACGTCACGTGGCACCGCGTGAATCTGCCCGGCAGCGCGGGTGCGAAGGACATTCCCGTCGTCCACCGTGAAGGTGTCGGGCCCGGTGTTCCTCCGTCCCCCGGAGGACCGGGCGCCCAGGTGGGCTCCGGGACCTATCTGCAAGGTGTCGAGCGCGCACCCGGTGCCTCGGACCAGCGCTACCTCGCCTCGCATCGCTACCTGGAGGCGCAGGAGCGCGCGGCGGGTGCGTCGGACATGCGGTACGGGGACGGCGTCGTGCAGCCCACGTCGTCGCCGCATGCGTTCGAGTATCTCGAACTGGGGCAGGTGCGCGCTCCTGGAGCCTCCGACCAGCGATACCAGGATGGAGCGGTGCGCGGAGAAGCGCAGGGCGTCCGTCCCGCGTATCAGTACCTGGACATCGGTCGTGCGCCGGGTGCCTCCGACATGCGCTACGCCGAGCCCTCACAGCGAGCTCCCGCGAACACGGGCCCGGAGGAATTCGCGTCCGCGCCCCGCGCCTCGGACCTGAACTACTTCGAGTCCCCGCCTCGTGCGTCGGGCGCTTCGGACCTGCGCTACTTCGAGTCACCACCTCGTGCTCACGGGGCCTCGGACCGGCGCTACTCGGACCTGTCGGGCAACACGACCCCTGGCGCGGTGACACACCCGTCAGGAACCTCGGAACAGGACGCGCACCGGAAGCCGCCCTCGGGTGGGGGCCGCTCGTGAACCCGCAAGGACACTTCGACCGACCATGAGCCTGGGCTCTCTCGCACTCGTCCTTCACGCGCATCTTCCGTTCGTCCGACACCCCGAGCACGAGGACTTTCTCGAAGAGGACTGGCTCTACGAGGCCATCTCCGAGACCTATCTCCCGTTGCTCCTCGCCTTCGACTCCCTGGCGGAAGACGGCATCCCGTTCCGGCTGTCGATGACGCTGTCTCCCACACTCGTCACCATGCTCCGTGACGAGCTACTGATGACGCGCTACTCGCGCAAGCTGGACCAGCTCTGCGAGTTGGGCGACCGCGAGGTCCACCGCACCCGGAACGACGCGACCTTCGGGAGACTGGCGCGCTTCTATCGCGACCACTTCGAGTCCCTGCGCCGGGCCTTCCACGACCGCTACCATCGGGACCTCGTCGCCGCGTTCCGGCGCCTCCAGGACGCGGGCCACCTGGACATCCTCACGTGCAACGCGACGCATGGCTTCCTGCCGCTCATGCAGCAGGTGCCGGAGGCCGTGCGCGCCCAGGTGACGGTGGCCGCCAACCACTACCGTCAGAACTTCGGCAGGGACCCCGCGGGCATCTGGCTGGCTGAGTGCGGCTACTACCCGGGCCTGGAGCGCGTCCTGGCCGCCGAGCGCATCCGCTACTTCTTCGTGGACACGCACGGCCTGACGGACGCCACGCCGCGTCCACTGCATGGCCCCTACGCACCCATCTTCACCGAGTCGGGTGTCGCCGCCTTCGCGAGAGACCCGGAGAGCAGTCAGCAGGTCTG
Source organism: Myxococcus llanfairpwllgwyngyllgogerychwyrndrobwllllantysiliogogogochensis (assembly GCF_006636215.1). GTDB lineage: Bacteria > Myxococcota > Myxococcia > Myxococcales > Myxococcaceae > Myxococcus > Myxococcus llanfairpwllgwyngyllgogerychwyrndrobwllllantysiliogogogochensis. The sequence goes on from NZ_VIFM01000385.1 coordinate 7,242, forward strand.
GAGCTCCGAGCACGGCTATCCGGGCGACCCGGACTACCGCGAGTTCTACCGGGACATCGGCTGGGACCTGGACCTGGACTACATCCGTCCCTTCATCCAGCCCACGGGGGACCGGAAGAACACCGGCTTCAAGTACTACCGCATCACCGGGAAGACGAACGACAAGCAGCCCTATGACCCGGAGCTGGCGCGCGAGCGCGCCGCGGTGCACGCCGGCAACTTCCTCTTCAACCGCCAGCGACAAATCGAGCACCTCGCCTCGCGTCTTGGAGCTCGCAAGCCCGTGGTCGTCGCGCCCTACGACGCGGAGCTGTTCGGGCACTGGTGGTTCGAAGGCCCGTGGTTCCTGGAAGCCCTCATCCGCAAGGCGGCGCGCGAGCAGTCCACGTTCGAGCTGGTGACGCCGTCGGACGACCTGCGCGAGACGCCGGAGAACCAGGTGGCCACGCCGCCGATGTCCTCCTGGGGCGCGGGCGGCTACGCCCATATGTGGCTGGATGGCACCAACGACTGGGTCTACCGCCACTTGACCCACTGCGCGCGGAAGATGGTGGAGCTCGCGCGGGACTTCCCCGACGCCACGGTTCTGCAACGTCGCGCGCTCAACCAGGCGGCGCGGGAACTGCTGCTCGCCCAGAGCTCCGACTGGGCCTTCATCATGAAGACGGGCACCATGGTGGAGTACGCCAGGCGGCGCACCCAGGAGCACGTGCGGCATTTCCTCCGGCTGCACGACGAGCTGCGCGCGGGCACCATCGACGAGGGCTGGCTTGCTCAATTGGAGGGCCGCGACAACGTCTTTCCGGAACTCGACTACCGTCTCTATCGCCCGGGGTGACCTTCCGGCACGTGGGCGTCGGGCTCGAATGTTTCGATGGATGACCGTGGGCCGTTTCACTTGCGGGACAGCATTTCGGCTTTAGCTTGGGGAGCATATGAACCGTTCTTCCGTCGCGTTCCGGAGAGCCCTGGCCACCGCGCTGCTCCTCGCCGTCCCGTCGGCCTCGTGGGCGCAGGCTCCGGCGCCCGCTCCCGCGCAGGGCCAGCCCGGCAACCTCCAGCCGGCGACCCGGGAGGCGCAGGCGCTCCCTTCGCTGGCGCCGCTGGTGGACTCGGTGAAGTCCGCCGTCGTCAACGTGGACGTGCAGGCCCGTGGCGGTGGCGGAGGGCCGAGGGGCATGGAGGACAACCCGCTCTTCGACCGCTTCTTTGGCGGTGGCGGAGGC
>NZ_VIFM01000386.1 GCF_006636215.1 Myxococcus llanfairpwllgwyngyllgogerychwyrndrobwllllantysiliogogogochensis
ACCGGTACAACCGGCGCACGCTCATCCACAGGCGCGAGGTTTGGCGCAGGCGCGGCGCTGAGCTGGGGCACGGGCGCTGCGTTGGGCTGAGGCACGGGCGCGGCATCGAGCTGAGGCGCAGGCGCAGGCGCAGCGTCGAGCTGCGGTGCGGGCGCGGCATCGAGCTGAGGCGCGGCGTTGGGCCGAGGCGCAGGGGCGGCGTCGAACTGGGGCGCGGGCACGGTGTCGAGCAGAGGCGCGGGCACGGCGCTGAGCTGCGGCCCGGGCACGGCGTCGAGGTGAGGCGCAGTGTCGAGCGGAAGCTCATGCGCAATGTCGAACTGAAGCTCAGGCCCCGCGTCGAGCTGAAGCGCGGTCTCAGTCCAGGGCGGGGTGGCCCACGGCCTGAGCGCTTGTGCCATCTCCTCGGCATCAGCGAAGCGCTCCGCGGGCTTCTTGTGCAGCGCGCGTGCAAGCACTCGCGAGAAGTCCTCGGGCACGTCCGCGCGAATCGCTGAGGCGAGCGGCGGCACCCGCTCCACGATGGCGGAGAAGAGCGCCACCGTGTCGGCGACGTCGATGGGCTGCTTCCCCGTCACCATCTGGTACAGACACGCACCCAGCGAGTAGAGATCCGCGCGCGCGTCAACGGGCTGGCAACGCACCTGCTCGGGCGCCATGAACGACGGCGTCCCCACCCAGGCTCCCGCCTCCGCGCCCACCGCCGAGGCGTCGTCCTCGTGGAGCAGCCTCGCCACACCGAAGTCCAACACCTTCACCTTGTCACCCGTCTCGCTCGAGACGATGAAGAGGTTGTCCGGCTTGATGTCGCGGTGGATGACCCCAGCGCGATGCGCGGTCTCCAGCGCGGACAACGTCTGCAGCGCGATGGCCACCGCGCGCGCGACGGGCAGGGGACCCTGCTGCTTCAGCAGGAGTCGGAGCGTCTGACCCTGGAGCAGCTCCATCACCATGAACGGAGGCTCGTCCGGGTTGCACTGGAAGTCCTTCACCTCGACCAGGTGCGGGTGCTGGAGCCCCGCGATGGCGCGCGCCTCCCGACGGAAGCGCGCGAGCACGGCCTCGTTGTCGAGGAGGTGCTGCTGGAGCACCTTGATGGCCACCGCGTCGGTCTCGTCGAGCTCCGCCGCCTCGTAGACGATGCCCATTGCCCCCACGCCAATCCTTTGGCGCAGCTGATACTTCTGACCCAGCAATGTCCCGACCGAAGCTGACGAGCGGCTCATGAATCAACCGGTATACCCAAGCCGCCCACATGGCGAGGGGTATCCGCCTGATGACGTATGTTTCAGTCGTTGATACCGGGAAATCTCAGACGAGCCCGATGTACCGAGCCTGTTTCATGCGCGGAGGTTTCCACGAATATCTCGCGTCGTGAGCGAATGGTTCTTGGCGCGCGAGAGCCTGCTCCGTATCGAGTACCGGGACACTGGATTCAGAAGGTGACGCCCAGGCGAACCAGGTCCAGGTCCAGGTCGGTGATGGCGCGGTCCGTGCGGTCCTCCGTCATGGGATTTCCATACTGGAAGCTCACGTCGATGGCCTTGCGTCGCTGGTTCACGCTGTAGCCCATGCCGAGTCCGAGCATGGGCTCGAAGAAGAATCCAGAGCGTCGCGTCACGACGCGGTAGCCCACGTCCATCCCCAGGGTGACCTGGAAGCCATGTTCCTGCTCATACGTCAGCGCGGAGGCCCTTCCGAAGGGGCGGAAATGCTGGCTGTCAAAGGTCCACATGCCGCTCAACCTGGGCTGGAAGAAGAAGCCCTGCCCACGAGCCCTGGGCGCGGGCTTCCACGCCAGGCCCAGGGTGACCTTGAGCTGCCGTATCGTGTCGCAGCGCATGGACTCGCGGTTGCAACTGTTGCGCGTCAGCATTGGCGTGACTTCGAGCACCCCCGTGGTTGTCTCCGAGAAGCTCCGGCCCACGCCAATGGGCACGGCGACGTGGAGCCGCTCCGTCATCGGCCCTCCCAAGAACAAGAAGGCGTGCGTCACGGGCGACAGCCAGAGGGAGGTCTTCGGAATGGCCGCCGTGGACTCGGTCTGGGGCCTGGGGGACTCCGCCTGGGCACGAACCGCCGGGGCGAGGAGGAGCAGCGCGACGAAGGCGAGGCGAGTCAGACAGTCGCTCCTGTGGCTGGGTGGCGATTGTCTCCAAGCAACACCCATGCCTCGCGATGCCCCTCGCTTTTCCCCGGAGCCGAGGGAGTGGGCGAGCAGCCATCGCGACAGGATTGTCAGCACTCCCCACACCACGAGTTCCGGGCGGCGATGTCGCGGTGGCGGATGGACGGGCCCAAATGAAAGGGGTTGGACGGCTCGCGCCATCCAACCCCTGTGCTTCATCACCGGTGCGGCTCAGCGGGCGTCTAGAAATCCTTGACGCGATCCGCGAGGTCCGCGTTGTCGACGAACGCGTTGGTGTTGCCCTGGATGTTGGCCACGCGGCGGTTGCGCTCGATCTCCGCGGTGTCCACTCCGTCCAGCTTGTTCCACGCCTTGAGGGCGGCTTCCTCATCGGCGGGAATGGGCTTGTTGTACGTGGACGAGAAGTAGAACATCGCGCGCGCCACGTTGCCCTTGTGGGAGTCGGGCGGCTCGAACACGGTGTTGCCCTTGGCGTCGGTGCCCAGCTTGGCGCCGTTGTGGCTCCACTTCACGTTCACCACTTCGCCGAACGGGAAGCTGCTGCGCCGCGAGTTGGCCTTGCTGTCGGTGGGGAACAGGTGGTGCAGGTCGCTCTTGGCGGCGCCCGTGGCACCCTTGGACTGCGGCCAGGTGTGCTCCACGTTCATCACGGAGCTGTTCGGAATCTTCCCGCCCTTGACCTCCACGCCCGTGTAGACGCACTCCACGTTGCCAGCGGCGTTCACGTCCAGGCTGGAGAAGATGATGTTGCGCGCCTCGTTGTAGCTGACCACCTTCTTGCCGGAGGCCGAGTCCCTCACGGCCTTCAGCAGCGCGTCGTCGCGCAGGCCGTCGAACGGGTCATCCGAGGGCTCCGGGTCCGGCTCGGGCGCCTTCGTCTCGGGGACGATGTTCATCCCCCACTGCTTCAGCGTGCCGATGTCGCCCTTCGCGGTGTCCTTCACCTCGAGCTTCCAGGTGCCCTTCGTGGGCTCTCCCGCGAAGTCCTTCAGGTCGAACGAACCCTTGAGGTCATCCGCGGAGCCGCCCTGGCGGTTGGACACCACCGCGCTCTTGCCCGACGGGGACGTCAGCGTCACCGTCAGGTCACCCCGGTAGGTGTGCGCGATGTCCAGGTCCAGCTTGAGCGACTCCACCTTGGCGTCGTCCGCGACGTCCAGCGTGCTGGTGACGGTGGCGTTGTCCTGGATGGCCGCGTTGGGGCTCGTGCTGGGGGTCAGCGGCGTCGCCGCCGTTCCCGTCGCGGCCTTCGCGCTCGGGGCCGCCGCGTTCGCGACGGTGGGGGCGCCAGGCACGAAGACGGAGCCGAGCTTCGTCAGGAGGGAGGGGGTGAGGCCCGCGAGTCCCTGCCGCGAGGGCTCGAACTCGTTGCGCGCCGGGGCAGGTGCCCGGGGTGAAGACGTTTCACGCGCGGTTTCAGTTTCGGTCGGGCGAGCGGAGAGGGGCGAGCGGCGGGGGCCGACGACACTGGTCATGCGGGCATTATCGGCCCCGTTCCCCCTGAGGTTGTCACTTCCGCGCGGATTTTTTGACGCAGCCGGAACCGCTGGAAATTCCAGGGGTATCACACCGGTGTTTCATGGCTCCGGCGCGGGCGGGACGTCCTACCGGCGGATCAGCTCGGAGAGGGCCTGACCTTCGGCGCCCACGCCATCCAGCCGAACGAAGTCGACCGAGAAGGGCCAGGACGTCTTCACGAAGATGTGGACCAGTTGGGCCGTGTTGGCGCCGAACTTCGTCCAGGCCTGCACCGAGCACTGACCGCGCACCAGGGTGGTGGTGATGTCGATGGGGCGATCCGGAAATGACCGCAGGCGGATGCGCACCCGCCCACCCTCGGCGGTGGACTCCACCTGCTGCGCATCCTCGAGTCCATAGGCGGGAAGCTCGATGCTCAGCAGCGCTTCGACCTCCGCTTCGCCCCGCTCCAGCATCCGCCAGTACACGTGCACGGGACGCGCGCCGACAGGGCGGCAGCCCTCATCCAGGGCTACGGCGTAGTGGACCTGGTTCCGGTTCTCGCTCCGGGAGAGGAAGAAGGCGGACGGCGCCTGGACGGGGGGCTCAGCGGCGACTCGCGGAGCGAACGCCAGCAGCACCGCGGTGACGGCACTCGTGAACCCGGTCTTCGGAAACATGCGGTCCCCCTGTTTCGGCGCGGTGCCGTGGGTCAGGTCTGGAGGCTCTGGACTGGTTCAACACCCCAGGGCCCTCGAGCTGTCACCCGGCCGAGGCGCTTCGGCGGGCGCTGCCTAGCACGGAAGACGAGGGAGGTCCGCAATTTGGTGTGGCGGAAGATGCAACTCCTGACACCACGGCCCGGGCCCGGTGAGGTTTGACCCCGTCCGGACCCGGGCCGCGTGGCCGGGAGGTGGCGAAACGTTTCAGCTCCCCCGAAGCCGCTTACGGCGTGGTGATGAGGGAGCTGACGGCATCCGCGCTGCTGTAGGGCACCTGCTCGTGGGTCGTGAACGGGTGGCGCTCCATGTCGAAGCCAGGGGCGTCGATGGCCCCCACACGCAGGTAGTAGATGCTGTCCGGCTGGAGCACGTCGGGCGGCAGTCGGACCTGCGTGGCCGAGCCGGGCACATAGAGGCTCGCCGTCTGGAAGGCGAAGTTCAGGTCCGGGTCATACCGGTAGAAGGCCACCCGGTAGGCATTGGGCGTGCCGAGCGTGGGCGGTGCCCAGGCGATGACGGGGCTTACGGAGCCCACCTCGCGCGGCACGCTCGCGGGCACGCCGTCGATGGTCAGTGAGCGGGGCGGGGACACCCGGGGCTGCAGCGGCCCCGCGATGAGATTGTCGAGCGTGTCGACCGTGGAGATGGTGCCCGAGATGGCGAGTGATTTGCCTGAGCCGTCCGGCAGCAGGACGGAGTGCCGGAAGCTGTAGCCCGAGGCGCCGACGACACCCCAGTTCTGGGGAAACGGATTGCCGAACTTCAGGCGGGTCGTGTAGTCGAACGAGGAGGCTCGGGGCAGGCGGAGGGTGAGCAGCTCACCCGAGTAGCCGATCCAACCCTCGGACAGCCCATGCGCGGCGGGCAGGACCTGGAGCGTGGGCGTCCAGGGCGCCGCCAGCGGGTGTACCTCCGAGGCGAAGCGCGTGAACGCGGGCAGGCGCCACTCCACGGGGAACTCGCGCATCCTCACGGGCTGGAGCATGCCGGAGACCGGCAGCGGGTTGACCCCGTCCGGCGCGAAGTCGAACGCGCCCACTTCCAGGGAGCGCTCCACGGCGGCGTAGCCCACGGGTGTCCCATCCGACAGCGCTTGCGCGCTGAACTGGCTCAGCTGATTGACATACATCCTGTCTCCGCGCGCGGCCTCGAAGATGGGGATGTTGTAGCCACTGCCGAGCGACAGGCTGGCCTGGTTGGTGAGGATGGACGTCTGACCCCCGGGGACCCTCTCGAAGAGGTCCATCCAGCCGAACAGGTCCACCTGCCCGGAGGTGAGCTGGAGGCTGGAGCCGGGCTGCAGGTTTCCGGACCCGGATGGCGTCCACGGTGCCAGGTTCAAGAGGTTGATCTGCAGGGGCGCCCAGTTGAACTCCGAGTAGATGGCATCCTCCCGGCCCAGCCGGTTCCTGCCGACGTCCACGTGGCGCGCGGACGTGATGACGTGGGTGGTCCCCGTGTGCAGGTAGTACGGCCCCTGGGGCACGCCCCGGAACTCCCAGCCACCGGGCACCGCGGAGCCCAGAATCAGCGAGAAGGTCGCGCCCTGGGGCACGAGGATCTCAGGGGGATTGGCAGACAGGTCCTCGACCTGCTCGGAGATGCCCACCGAGGTGAAGAAGCGCGTGGTGCTCGTCACCAGCACGGTGTCGGCAGACGGTCCGCCATCCGTGGGCGGCGGAGTGCCTGCGTCGGGTTCGCAGCCCGCGCCAGTGGGCTCGCCCATCCAGGTCCCATCCCCCGTGGGGCCCGACCGTGGGTCGATGGTGGAGAGCCCGTCCGCCAGTTCCATCGAGTCCGCGGGTGCATCCCCACAGCCCACCAGCCATGCGGCGCAGGCTGAAACCAGTACGACAGAAAATCGCGGCAATTGCATGAAGACCTCCAAGGAGCGTTAGGAATTCACACCCTAACCGCGGCTCCTGACGGTGTTCATGTCATGGACTGACAGCCCTTCACTGCGCAAGCATTCACGAGGTGTTTGCGCAATTCGAGCCGGACAGGTGTCATGCCTTTTTGGGTCGGCCTCCGAAAGGACAGACTCGGAGGGGTTTTCGGTCAGGCTGCTGCCATTGAGTCAGGCGCCGCGTCACCTTCGCGGACAGGACACGAACCACGGCTGATAGGAGCCGGTGTCGTCCACGGCGCGGAAGTAGATGCGATCACCCACGCGGGCGAAGCCATCGGGGATGGATGAAGCAGGACCCGGATGGATGTCCGCGAGGAGTCGGGTCGTCGCGACAGTGCCCTGGGTGAACCAGGGCTCCAGGCTGGTGTGCGTCGTCGACGCGACGAACAGCGCGGCACCGTCGCCCGTCGGGAACAAGGGCGAGGCGTACTCGTCGCTCAGGCTCAGGGCCTCCGAGAGCGGGAGGGTGCCCGCGGCGGTTCCGTTCGAGACCCACAGTGTCGCGGCGCGGGGCGGGGGGCCGGGGCTGGCGATGGCCACGGAGAAGTAGAGCAGGTCCCCGGAGACGGCCATCTGCTGCGGGTAGGGGTAGGCGGCCTCCTGGCCCGCGAACGGATTGGGGAGCGTGGTGACGGAGGCCTTGCCACCGCCCTGGAGGGACAGACTCTCGATGCGCATCAGCATCGTCGTGCTGTCCACCGAGGACAGGTAGACGGTGTCGTGCAGCGCCCCGAGCAGGTTGACGCTCTTTCCGAACGCGTCCAGCCGGAGGGTGCCCGAGGCCGTGCCGTCCGTCTTCCACACCTCCGTGTTCGCGCCGTCTTTGAACAGGAACAGGCCCACGGCCCCCGCCTGTCCCGTGGTCGTGAGATTGACGACCTGGGCATCCAGCTTCTTGACGAATTGGGTTCCGCTCGCGGTCCCGTCGGTGCGCCACAGCGCGGTGCCCTGCTCGGGCGAGGCCAGGAAGAAGAGCAGGTTGTCGCCCACCCGCAGCGACACGTTGCCAAGAGTCGCGCTGGTCCCGAAGTTCGCGAACCGCACCGTGCCCGAGGCCGTCCCATCCGAGCGCCACAGCTCCACTTGAGGATTGCCGGGCGCGAAGGACCACAGCCTCAGGAAGGTGAGTTGACCGTGCTGCGCGGCGACGGCCGCGAGATACGTGCCCTCGGGGCCGGGCGTGAGGTCCTTGACGAGCCGGGTTCCGGTCTCGGTTCCATCGCTGACCCACAGCTCCCGGCCGGTGGCGGGTTCGTCGAACTGGAAGAAGACCTGGTCGCCCACGGGGAACAGGTTTCTCAGCGGGGGGACGCCGACAGGGGCGGCGGGAAACGACTTCACCGGGACGGTGCCGGCCTCCGTGCCGTTGCTGCGCCACAGGGTCGCGCTGCCGTCGAACAGGTTGGTGGCGAAGTAGAGCTTTCCCCGCACGTCGACGAACGACTCCGGGAATGGCCCATTGATGGAGCCTCCGGACCCCGGGGGAATGACGATCTTCAGGCGTGATGCGGCGCCCGGGCACGCGTGGCGGGAGTCCTCGCGAGCGCTCTCGCTCGTGCGGGCCACCGAGGCATTCTCCGGGAGCGGCGTCAGGCCCGCTCCCTGGAGTTCGAGTCGGGTGGGCGCACCACATCCCGCGAGGCCCACCGTCAACAGGACAGACCAATGACTGGCTCTCATCTCATGCTCCTCTCCGGCCCAGAACCGACAGAGGGTGGGATGCGTGACGTCGTTCGCCAATCAGGCCTTGAGATGAGGCCCTATTCGAGAGTGGACAGAGAGCCCTTGGGGGCCTCCACCGGCATGGGATGTCCCGGACGGACGAGATACCCGACGACCGTCACGGACCCGCGAGTGCTGTCTCTGTCGATGCGGGCCATGCTCGGTCCCTTCCAAAGGCGCGCCATGGCGCCTGGCCGGCCCATGGCCTCCTGGAAGTCTGTCTCCACCGGGAAGTCGACCTCCAGACGGCAGAGTGTCGCGCGACAATCCAAGTCGCGCACGGACGCGGTCGCTGGCAGGTGGGACGACAGGTTTTCACGAATCTCCCGCTGCGCTTCAGAGGCCCAACCGCTGTCGGAGGACTCGTGCTCGAAAGTCCGCTCCACGTGGGCGCGCGCGGCATTGGAGTCGAAGGGAACGGCGGCGGGGGGCGGCGGGGGCA
>NZ_VIFM01000387.1 GCF_006636215.1 Myxococcus llanfairpwllgwyngyllgogerychwyrndrobwllllantysiliogogogochensis
GCTGTGTATAAGAGACAGGGCACGGGGCGAATCACGCGCACCCGTCATCTGTCGGAGTCCACCACCGCGGCGCTCAACACCTTCGCGCGTCGACACGGGCTCACGCTGAGCACCCTGGTGCAGGGCGCGTGGGCGCTGGTGCTGGGACAGCTCTCGGGCGCCGAGGACGTTATCTTCGGCACCACGGTCTCCGGTCGTCCTCCGGACCTCGCGGGCGTGGAGGACATGGTCGGGTTGTTCATCAACACCCAGCCCGTGCGAGTGCGCTGGTCCCAGGACCTGACCTGGTCGACGTGGCTGCGTCGCATCCAGGACACGCAGGTGGAGGCGCGCCAGCACGAGCATGCGCCCCTGGTGAAGGTGCAGCGCTGGAGCAACGTCCCCGCGGGCACCTCGCTCTTCGACACGCTGGTCGTCTTCGAGAACTACCCGCTGGATGCCGCGCTCACGTCCTCCGCGCGGGCGTTGGAGGTGCGCGACGTACGGGCCCGGGAGGCGGACCACTTCGGCCTCACGTTGATCTCCACCTCGGGCGCGAAACTTCCGCTGCTCCTTCGCTACGACCAGACCCGCTTCACGCAGGCGTTCGCGGATGCGCGACTGGAGCGGATGGTCCTCGTGCTGGAGGCCATCGCGGCGCGGCCGGAGGGGCGACTGGGGGAGCTGTCCCTGTTGTCCGGCGCGGAGCGGCACCAACTCCTGGTGACCTGGAACGACACACGTGCGGACTTCCCGGAGCAGGCCACCGTGCATGGCCTCTTCGAGGAGGCGGTGGCGCGCACCCCGGACGCGCTGGCCGTGTCGATGGGAGATGTGCGCTGGAGCTACCGCGAGCTGGACGCGCGGGCGAATCAGCTCGCGCACCACCTGCGCGGCCTGGGCGTCCGGCGAGGAACGCTGGTGGGCCTGTGCTTCCGTCGCTCTCCAGACATGGTCGTGGCGCTGTGGGCCGTCCTGAAGGCCGGGGGCGCGTATGTGCCCATCGACCCGGCCTGGCCGTCGACACGGGTGTCCTTCCTCCTGGAAGACACCGGTGTGCCAGTGGTGCTCACCGAGGAGATGCTCGCGGACGCGCTGCCGGCGACCTCGCAGTTCCTCCTCTGCCTGGACACGGACTGGGCGCGCACCGCGGGTCGCGAGCCCGTGACGCCGCCAGAGCCACTGGCCGGAGCCGGAGACCTCGCGTACCTCATCTACACGTCTGGAAGCACGGGGCGACCCAAGGGGGTGATGGTCGAGCACCGGGGCGTGGTGAACTACCTGACCTGGGCGCAGCGGGCCTATGGGCTCGCGGAGGGCAGCGGCTCGCCGGTGCACTCGCCGCTGTCGTTTGATTTGACGGTGACGAGCCTGGTGGCGCCCCTGGTCGCGGGGCGGCCGGTGGTGCTGGTCCCGGAAGACGTGGGCATCGAGGGACTGGGTGAAGCCCTGCGCGCGGGCAGCCACTTCAGTCTGGTGAAGCTGACGCCCACCCACCTGCGCATGCTGGCCGCGCAGCTTCGTCCGGAGGAAGCCGCGGGACGCACGCGGGCCTTCGTCATTGGCGGTGAGGCGCTGACGGCCGAGGGCATCGCCTTCTGGCGCGAGCACGCGCCCGACACGCGCCTCATCAACGAGTACGGCCCCACGGAGACGGTGGTCGGGTGCTGCGTGTACACGGTGAGCGCGGCGGACCCGGTGAGTGGCCCGGTGGCCATCGGTCGGCCCATCGCGAACACGCGCCTGTATGTCCTGGATGCGCGCCTGGGCCCGGTGCCGGTGGGCGTGGTGGGAGAGCTGTTCATCGGTGGCGCCGGCGTGGCGCGAGGCTACTGGCGGCGGCCGGAGCTGACGGCGGAGCGCTTCATTCCGGATGCCTTCGGCACCGAGCCGGGGGCGCGGCTGTATCGCACGGGAGACCGCGTGCGCTGGCGCGCGGATGGACGCCTGGAGTACCTGGGCCGCGCGGACTTCCAGGTGAAGGTGCGCGGCTATCGCATCGAGCTGGGCGAGGTCGAGTCCGTGCTGCGGACACACCCCTCGGTGGGCGACGCGGTGGCGGTGGTTCGCGAGGACGTGCCCTCCGGCGCGAGGCTCGTGGCGTATGTGGTGCCCTCCGGCGCACAGCGACCGGAGTCCTCCGCGCTGCGCGAGTTCCTGGAGGAGCGGCTGCCCGAGTACATGGTGCCCGCGGCCTTCGTCGTGCTGGAGGCGTTCCCGCTGTCGGACAACGGGAAGGTGGAGCGGCGAGCCCTGCCGGCACCGGAGCTCACGGTGGTGGAGCGGACCGTCGAGATCGCACCACGTGACGCGAAGGAGGAAGCCCTCGCGAGCATCTGGGCCCAGGTGCTGGGGCGTCCCCAGGTCAGCGTGCACGAGGACTTCTTCGAGCTGGGGGGCGACTCCATCCTCGGCATCCAGGTCATCTCTCGCGCCGCGCAGGCGGGGTTGCACCTGAGCGCGAAGCAGCTCTTCGACCATCCGACGGTGGCGCGGCTGGCCGCGGTGGTGTCCGAGGCACCCAGGGAAGTCATCGCCCAGGGGCCCGTGACGGGTCCGGTGGAGTTGACGCCCATCCAGCGCTGGTTCCTCGCGCGCGAGCTGTCGGGGGCGCACCACTTCAATCAAGCCCTGCGCTTCACGCTGCGCGAGCGAATGGTGGCCGCGCATCTGGACCGAGCCCTCCAACTCGTGCGCGAGCACCACGACGCCCTGCGCCTGCGCTTCACGAGGGACGGGCAGGGCGGCTGGCATCAAGAGCTGATGGGGCTGGAAGGAACCCTGCCGCTGGAGACGGTGGACCTCTCGCGGTGCGAGCCGGGGGCTCGGAGTGCAGAGGTGGAGGCGTACTCGGCGCGGGTCCAGGAGCGCTTGAATCCCTCCACGGGAGACGTCGCGCGAGCGGTGCTCTTCGACCTGGGGCCGGAGGTGCCGCAGGAGTTGTTGCTCGTCATCCACCACCTGTCCGTGGATGCCGTCTCGTGGCGGGTGCTGCTGGAGGATCTGCTGTCTGCCTACCAGCGGCTTCGCGCGGACGAGCCCGTGCGACTTCCCGCCAAGACGCTGTCCTATCAGTCCTGGGCCTCGCGCCTGGTGGAGCATGCGCGCACGCCGTCCGCGCGGGAGGAGGCGACCTTCTGGCTCGGGCTCCCCTGGGAACGGGTGGGCTCGCTTCCCCGTGAGGTGGAGGGAGGCGTCGCCAACACGGAGGGTGCTTCGCGTCTGGTGGAGGTGACGCTGGAGCCCGGGGAGACGCAGGTGTTGCTCCAGGACGTGGCGAAGGCGTTCCGCGCGAAGCCGGATGAGCTGTTGCTGGCCGCGCTCGCGCACGTGCTGCGTCGCTGGACGGGGGCATCGTGCGTGCGGGTGGAGATGGAGGGGCACGGGCGCGAGAACCTCTTCGGAGAGGTGGACCTCTCGCGCACGGTGGGCTGGTTCACCAGCCTGTACCCGGTGCTGGTGGAGTCAATGGGGGATGGGCCCGGGGCGTGGGTGCGAGCGGCGAAGGAGGCCGTGCGGCGCACTCCGTCGAAGGGCGTGGGGTTCGGTGTGCTGCGCTACCTGTCGCCGGACCGGGCGTTGCGCGAGCGACTGAGCGCCTTGCCCGTGCCGGAGGTGGGGTTCAACTATCTGGGGCAGTTCGACAATGTGCTGCCCGCCACGGCGCCGCTGCGCTTGTCGGAGGGCTCGGCGGGGCCTACGCACGCACCAGAAGGGCTGCGCGCGCATCTTCTCGACGTGGACTGCGCCGTCAGCGGCGGCCGGATGCGGCTGATGTTCACCCATGGCTCGGGGATTCATCGGACCGAAACCGTGGAGAGGCTGGCTCACGCGCTGCGAGCGGCCCTGCGGGAACTCATCGCGCATGGGACGTCCGAGGACCCTCGTGGACTGTCACCTCTGGACTTCCCCCTGGCGAAGCTGGGGCAGGGCGCGCTGGAGGGGCTCGCGGACCGGCTGGCCTCCCAGGGACAGCGGCTTCGCGACGTGGAGGACCTGTATCCCCTATCGCCGTTGCAGCAGGGCATCCTGTTCCACCACCTCCAGGAGGACGAGACCCAGCCCTACTTCAACCAGATCGCCTTCGAACTGGATGGCGTCCTCGATGTGACGGCGCTGACGGAGGCGTGGCGACAGGCGGCACAGCGCTTCACCATCCTGCGCACGGCATTCTTCTGGGAGGGATTGGACGCGCCGCTGCAGGCGGTGATGCGCGACGTGGAGCCCACCGTCTCCGTGGAGGACTGGCGCACGGTGCCTCGGGAGGAGCTGGAGGCCCGGGTGTCGGCCTTCTTCGTGGCGGACCGTCGGCGCGGGTTTGAACTCTCCGTCGCGCCGCTGTTCCGGCTGGCGCTGTTTCGCACGGACGAGCGCGTCTGGCGCGTGGTGTTCAGCGTCACGCACCTGTTGCTGGATGGCTGGTCCACGCAGTTGGTGACGCGGGATGTGTTCACCCGGTACGAGGCGCTTCGGCGTGGAGTGACGCCGCCGCGAGGGGATGTCCGGCCCTACCGGGACTTCATCGCGTGGCTGGAGGGGCAGGACCAGGGCGCCGCGAGGGACTTCTGGCGCAAGGCGCTCGTGGGCTTCGCGGAGCCCACGCGGTTGAATGTGGGAGGTGTGCCTCGGGGACAGGGGGAGCGGGGGGACGAGGAGGTGCGGCTGGGAGCGGAGGAGACGTCGGCGTTCGTCGCCTTCGCCCGGCAGCAGGGGCTCACACCGGGCACGTTGCTGCAGGGCGCCTGGGCGGTGCTGCTGGGGCGCTACAGCGGCGGCGATGACGTGGTCTTCGGTCTGACGGTCTCCGGACGGCCGCCCGAGCTTGCTGGCATCGAGAGCATGGTGGGCATGTTCATCAATGCCATCCCCGTGCGCGTGCGGATGCCCGCCTCACGGCCCGTGGGGCCGTGGCTGAAGGAACTGCAGTCGTGGTTGCAGGAGGCGCGTCAGTACGAGTCCTCTCCGCTGGTGGAGGTGCGCCGCTGGAGCGAGGTGCCTTCGAGCGAGCCGCTGTTCGAGAGCCTTGTCATCTACGAGAACTATCCGATGGAAGCGGGGCTCTCCACGCCGTCGGATGAGCTGGTGGTGCGCAACCCCACGTCGATGGAGGTGGACCACCACCCGCTGACGTTGATGGCGCTGCCGGGACACGAGCTGGTGCTTCGGCTGACCTATGACGCCAGGCGCTTCGGCGCGACGGGGGTGCGGCGGATGCTGGCGCACCTGCGTCACGTGTTGCGCGAGCTGCGTGAGAAGGTGGAGCGGCCGTTGTCGGAGTTGGCGTTGCTCGACGTGGAGGAGCGACGACAGGTCCTCACCCAGTGGAATCCCCTGGCGCGTGATGCACATGTGCCCGTGGCGGTGTTCCGTCCGGTGGAAGCCCAGGTGGCTCGGGTTCCCGAGGCCATCGCCGTCACCGATGGGACGCGGGCGCTGACCTATGCGGAGCTGGAGGCTCGGGCGAATCAGCTCGCGCATCACCTGGCGGAATTGGGAGTTTCCGTCGGGAGCAAGGTGGGCCTGTGTCTGGACAAGAGCCTGGACCTGGCCGTCGCCGTGCTGGGAACGCTCAAGGCGGGGGCCACGTATGTGCCGTTGGATCCGCGCTATCCGGCGGAGCGACTGACGTTCATGCTGGAGGACTCGGGCGCCGTGGTGGTGCTGAGTCACTCCCGGCTGGGCACGGTGTTGCCGGTGGACTCGCGCGCGCGTCGCGTGTTCATGGACCTGGAGTCCGAGGCACTGGCGCGTCAGCCGACCCGGGCTCCTGCTCGAGAGGTTCCTCCGGAGTTGGCGTGTTACGTCATCTACACGTCGGGCAGCACGGGGCGGCCCAAGGGCGTGGCGCTGTCGCATCGTGCGCTGTCACATCTGCTGACGTGGCAGCTCGAGCGGTCCGTGAATCCCACGGCGACGACGCTGCAGTTCGCGGCGCTCAGCTTCGATGTGTCCTTCCAGGAGATGTTCTCCACCTGGTGGGCCGGTGGCACGTTGGTGCTGCCCTCGGAGGACGTGCGTCAGGATTTGTCAGCGCTTCTGACGTTCCTGGACCGGCACGCGGTGGAGCGCCTCTTCCTGCCCTTCGTGGCGCTTCAAGCCCTGGCGGAAGTCGCGGTCCAGAGCCGGACGGTGCCCAGAGCGCTGCGCGAAGTGGTGACCGCGGGTGAGCAGCTCCAGGTGACGCCGTCGTTGGTCGCGTTCTTCGAGCGTCTCCCCGGGTGCGTGCTGGAGAATCAATACGGGCCATCGGAGACGCATGTCGTTTCCGCGCACCGGTTGCGGGGGGCGCCTTCATCGTGGCCGCGTCTTCCGTCCATCGGCGCGCCGCTGCCGCACTGTCAGCTCTATGTGTTGGATGCATGGGGACAGCCCTGTCCCGTGGGGATTTCGGGTGAGCTGTTCATCGGTGGCGCGCATCTGGCGCACGGGTACGTGGGTAGGCCGGAGCTGACGGCGGAGAAGTTCGTTCCGCATCCGTTCAGCGAGGTGGCTGGAGCCCGGTTGTACCGCACGGGAGACCTGGCCCGATGGACGGCGGAGGGGACGGTGGAGTTCGTGGGCCGCCTGGATGGCCAGGTGAAGCTGCGAGGCTTCCGCATCGAATTGGGCGAGGTGGAGGCAGCGCTCCGTGCCGCGCCGGGTGTTCGCGATGCGGCCGTGGTGGTGCGTGAGGATGTTCCCGGGGACCGGAGGTTGGTGGGGTACGTCGTCCTCTCGGAGCCGGAGGGGGCGAAGCGGGAGGCCCTGCGCGCGCATGTCGGGGCACATCTGCCCGAGTACATGGTGCCGTCCACGTTCGTGACGCTGGACGCGCTGCCGCTGACGCCGAGTGGCAAGGTGAACCGCAAGGCGCTGCCCGTGGTGGATGCGGGGCGCGAGGGCGTGAGTGCCTATGTGGCGCCGCGCACCGCGACGGAGGACTTGCTGGCGGGGCTCTTCGCGGAGGTGCTCGGACTCGACAGGGTGGGGCTGTACGGCCACTTTTTCGAGCTGGGAGGCCACTCGCTGCTGGCCACGAGGGCCATCTCCCGGGTGCGGAGTGCGTTCGGAGTCGAGCTGCCGCTGCGTGAGCTGTTCGAGGCCCCGACCGTGGCGGAGCTCGCGAGTCGGGTGGATCGACTGATTCGAGCGGGGGCTGCGCAGGTGGCGCCGCCGCTGGTGCCGAGGGAAGACAGGAGTCAGCCTCCAAGGCTGTCCTTCGCGCAGCAGCGCCTGTGGTTCCTGGACCAGCTCGAGCCGTTGAGCGCTTCGTACAACGTGCCTGGCGCGGTGCGGATGACGGGGCCGTTGAACCGGGATGCGCTGGCTCGAACGTTCCAGGAACTCGTTCGGCGTCACGAAGCGCTGCGCACCACATTTCGAAGTGTGAACGGCGTCGCCGTGCAGATCGTCGCGCCGGAGTCACCGGTGGTGTTGCACGACGTCGATCTGGAAGGGCTTCCCGAGGAGCGCCGTGAGGCCGAAGCACGTCGTCACGTGGAGCAAGCCGTGTTGCTTCCGTTCGACTTGTCGGTGGGGCCGCTGTTGCGAGTGACGCTGGTGAGGCTGTCAGCGGAAGCACATGTACTGGTGGTGGTGCTGCACCACATCGTGTCGGACGGGTGGTCGACGGAGGTGTTGGTGAGGGAGGTGGCGGCGCTCTACGAGGCGTACGCGGAAGGCAAGCCGTCACCGCTGGGCGAGTTGCCGGTGCAGTACGCGGACTACGCGGAGTGGCAGCGAGGGTGGTTGCAGGGAGAGGTGCTGGAGCAGCAGGTGGAGTACTGGCGGAGGCAATTGGAGGGAGCGCCGAAGGCGTTGGAGTTGGTGACGGACAAGCCGAGGCCGGCGGTGCAGAGCTTCCGAGGGGCCATGTTGGAGAGGCGGTGGCCGAAGGAGCTGTGGAGGAAGGTGGAGGAGGCGAGCCGGAGGGAGGGAGCGACGCCCTTCATGGTGTTGCTGGCGGCGTACCAGGTGGTGCTGGCGAGGTACGCGGGGCAGGAAGAAGTGGTGGTGGGGTTTCCGATAGCGGGACGTACGCACGCGGAGACGGAAGGGCTGATTGGGTACTTCGCGAACACGTTGGTGCTGAGGGGGCGAGTCCGCGAGGAGGAGAGCTTCCGGGAATTGGTGGGGAGGGCGAGGGAGGTGACGTTGGGTGCGTACGCGCACCAGGACGTGCCGTTCGAGAAGTTGGTGGAGGAGTTGGTGCCGCGGAGGGACATGAGCCGCAGTCCGCTCTTCCAGGTGTCGTTGACGTTGCAGAACACGCCTGGGGTGGAGGTGAAGCTGGGGGAGGGGTTGGTGCTGAAAGGGCTGGAGACGGACACGAAGACGTCGAAGTTCGACTTCTCGTTGCTGGTGGGGGAGGACTCGGAG
>NZ_VIFM01000388.1 GCF_006636215.1 Myxococcus llanfairpwllgwyngyllgogerychwyrndrobwllllantysiliogogogochensis
GGGTGGGGTGGGGCGGTGGCTGATTCGCGGCGGTGGTCGAACTACGTGTTCGCGGCGCTGTTTGCGCTCGCGCTGATTCTGTTCTCCAGGATTCTGTTGCCGTTCCTGATGCCCGTGTTGCTGGGCGGCTTCCTGGTGGTCCTGTTCATGCCGGTGCAGGACTACCTGTGTCAGAAGCTGCGGGGCCGCAAGCCCCTGTGCGCCGGGTTGTCCACCCTCACGGTGTTCTTCCTCATCCTCGCACCGCTGGCGCTGGTGGGGTGGATGGTGGCGCGTGAGGTGTTCCAGTTCGTGGGGCAGGCGCAAGATTTGTTGGAGCAGGTGGACCTGCGCCACCAGTTCGCGTCCAGTCTGCCCCGGGGTTTGAGCCGTTACATCCGGTTGGATCTGGAGAGCGCGGAGACGGAGCGCACGTTGATGGCGGCGGTGACGGGCGGCGCGGCGCTCCTGAAGGACGTGGTGGGCGCGGGCACGGAGCTGATCATCAACATGTTCCTGATGACCGTGGCCATGTACTACTTCTTCCTGGATGGTCGCCGGCTGGTGGCGGAGGTCATGCGGTTGATTCCGCTGGACCGCCGCTACTTCGAGGCCTTCGCGCGCGAGTTCACCGACGTCGCCTACGCGATTGTCTACGGCAACACCATCACCGCGCTCATCCAGGGTGCGGTGGGCTTCGTGGGCCTGCTCATCGCCGGTGTGCCGCATGCCGGGGTGTGGGGCGCCGCCATGGTGCTGGTGGCGCTGGTGCCGGTGGGCGGCACGGCGCTGGTGTGGGGCCCCATTGGCGCGGTGCTCATCGCGGTGGGCCAGGTGAGCGAGGGCGTCTTCCTGCTGGCCTGGGGGACGTTCCTGGTCGGGAGCATCGACAACGTCATCCGTCCCCGGCTGTGCGGCTCTCGCATGGCGCTGCACCCGCTGCTCGTCTTCCTCTCCATGTTCGGCGGGCTGGCGGTGTTCGGGATGATGGGCCTGCTGGTGGGGCCGCTCATCGCCTCCATCTTCATGGCCATGGTGCGCATCTACCGCCGCGACTTCCTGGGCATCGGCCGCGCTCAATACGTCGCGGAGACGGATCGCTCGGAGGACCTCGGTGGGTTGGATTCGGAGCCGTCCTCCGCGTCCGGCCAGACGGTGGTGGGAGCTCCGGCGCACCTCAACGCCTGACCGGACGGCCGGGCAAGCCTGGACTTCGCGTGCGGGGTGGGTGAACCTTCCACTCCTGAATGATGAACACCCAACACGCGATGGTTCGCTGGGGCCTGGTGCTCTTCGTGGCGGTGGCGCTGGCCTCTCCGGGGGCGTCGGCGCAGGTCGTCAAGAAGAAGCGCGCGGCGCCAGCCCAGGTGGTGGCGCCCAAGGCGAAGGCAAAGCCCAAGGCCGTCAAGACTCGCAAGGCGGCCGCGCCCAAGGAGGAGCCCAAGCGCCTCGTCGTGCTGACGGTGGAGGGTGATCGCGGCGGCAAGGTGCGCGGACAGCTCGAGTCCGCCCTTCGCCGCGCGAAGCAGGTGAAGGTGCAGTCGCTCAAGCAGTACGCGACGCTGGCGAAGAAGGACGGGCTGAAGGGCGCCGCCCTCTTCACGGATGCAGGGCTCGTCGCCGTGGCGCCGAGGATGAAGCTGGACGCGGCCGTCACGGGCACGGTGGGTCCCTCGGGCCTGACGGTGCGAGTGCTGGATGCGAGCGGCACCGTGCTCGGTGAGAAGGACGTGAAGCTGACCCGAGGCAAGCTGTCTTCCTCCGAGGCGAAGAGGGCAGTGCTCGCCGTTGTCGAGTCGCTGTCGAGCGCTCCCCGCGCCTTCGAGCCGCCCGCGAGTGTCACTCCGACCGAGCCGATCCAGCCCGCCGAGCCGGTGGCGCCTCCTCCCGTCGTGGCCGAGGCCCCGCCGCCGAAGACGCCGCCGCCCGCCCCGGGCGAGGGCGGCTCCATCATGATTCCCAGGCCGGAGGTGCCCGCTCCCGTCGCGGAGCGCCCCGTCGAGTCGCCGAAGCCGCTTCCCCCGGCGGAGCGCCCCGCGAAGGTGCCTGAGCAGACGCCGGAGGTCGTGGCCATCGGTCCGCAGCCGACAGACGGTCCCCCGCCGATGGACGAGGACCCGGAGTCGCACACCACCACGGACCCGTTCCTCGAGGTGGCGCTGGATACCGGCTCGGGCGGCACGGTGGGCAATGAGCCCGTGCGACCGCCGCTGGCCCGGCTCACGCTGGGTGGCACGACGACGTGGCGCAAGTACTGCGCGCGTCCGGGCGTGAAGTCCTGCGACGAGTTCGACCGGAAGAGCGAGGACGAGCAGCTCGGGGACCGCTCGGACTACGAGTCGACGGTGCCGTACCTGGGCATCTCCGCGGAGCTGGAGCTGCTGCCGCTGGCCCGACACGCCTCGCCGCTGCGGGGCCTGGGCGCGGTGCTGGGCTATCGGCGCGGGTACGCGTCCACGAACGTGACGCTGTTCAACGACGCGGGCCAGTCCGTCACGCGCGAGGTGGTGGCCACCGACTCGGTCCTCACCGCTCAGGCGATGTATCGCTACTACTTCGGCCTGGGCTCGTCGCAGTTGCTCGGCTACGCGGGCGCGCGTGCGGGCCTGCTCACGCGCTCCTTCGACGTGGACGAGTCCGCGGACAGCCCGCTGTCGGGCACCCATCGCCTGTATCCCGCGGTGGGCCTGGAGGTGTCGGTGCCGTTGATTCGCCAGGTGCGCCTGGAGGCGGCGGGACAGCTCTTCATCAGCCCTCAGCCCGGCCACGGCTTCGACGACGAGGGCGGAGCGCTGGACCTGGAAGTGAGTGACTACGGTACCTCGGTGTCGACGTTCGGCTGGGAAGCGGAGCTGGGCGTGGCCGGCGAGCTGTGGGGCCCGTTCGGCTACCAGGTGCGCTTCAAGGTGTCGCGCTACAAGGACACCTTCAGTGGCCCTGGCACGCGGACGGGCTGGGACAACGGGGGCGTGGCCGAAGACACGTACTCCAGCATCCACTGGGGCCTCACCGCGTCGTACTGACACGGCGGGCGACTTCGGGGCGCGAGGGCGGTAGTGCTCGCGCCACCTCCCACACGGGGCGCAGCGCCTGGGCGACGGCTGTCACCACGTCCGCGAGCTGCTCGGGGCGTCCCTCTGGTTCACTGGCCCGGTAGCGCGCCCACTTCTCCAGGCTCCACGGGCTGCGACCGAAGTCGTTGTCGACCAGCCGCTCCATCAGCGCCAGCGAGTCCCCGCGTGCGTCGAACGCGAGGCGCAGCGCGGGAGGCAGGAGCGCGGCGTCCAGGGGCGCGTACCGCGTGAGGAGGTACACGTCGAAGAGGTCCTTCGGGCGGAAGCGGCCCTTGCCGCGCTCGAAGAGGCCATGCACCTTCCACGCGAACAGTGTCTCCGCGCGACAGGCGAGGACGTGTGCGGAAACCGCGTCCGAGGACTCGTAGTCGATCCACTCAGGGGGAGGCTCCATCGGGTCGCCGAAGCCCAGGTCGATGCGCAGCTCGAAGGGTGACTGCACCCCGGGCAACTGAGTCTCCACGTGGACGCGCACGCCGGGAAACTCCGTCTCCTCCCAGATGACCTCGGAGCGGAGGGCGCCGAAGGTGAAGCCGTCTCCGGTGTCATCCCGCAGCAGTCGCTCCAGCCGGTCGACGGACTCGCGTGTGTCGAAGGGGAAGCCCGCGAGGAAGTCGAGGTCCTCGACGGGGCGAGGCACCGGGCCGCTCCAGCGGCGCATCATCAGCCCACCCCGGAGGACGAGCTCGGGTGCGTCGGGCGAGCGCGCGAGGCGGCGCAGGACGGCGATTCCCGCGCGCAGGGGAAGGGTGTGTGCGCTCACGGCGCGGTCTCCAGCCAGCCCCGGTCGAGCCCGAGGTTGGAGTCGTAGACGGTGAACTCCCGCAGTCGCTGCGTCAGCGTCAGGCCCAGCCCGGAGAGGTCTTCGAGGAGTGCGTTGAAGCGTGCGTCGGCGTTCGCTTTGCCCAGGTGGTGGACGCGGAGCGTGACGAAGCGCTCGCTGGCGCCGTCCTCGCGAAGCTTGCGTGCGTTGCGTGACAGGTGGGCGCCGTGCCGCGTGCAGCGGGCATGCAGCGTGTCCAGTCCCTCGCCGCTCGCGGGGATGAGGGCCTTCACGTGGAACTCGAAGTAGTTGGCGGGCTGGGCGCGCGCGGTCTCATCGTCCTCGGGCATGTCGCGGTTCTTGCCGAGGGCCTCCAGCTTCATGCGCGTCACGTCGAAGCCCTCGCTCGCGAGCGCGCGCGCCATGCCCCTGACTTCCTCCAGCGCCTGTCGGAGCGTGCCGTGGTGGTAGGAGGCCGTCATGGGCTGGAAGGGCTCGGCGCCTCGACCCAGCTCGATGAAGATGCACTTCACCGAGGCCGCGTCGCAGAACGCGCGGAAGCGCTGGAGGTCCTCCTCGGTGCGGGCGGAGACGGTAAGGTGCGCCTCGTAAGCGCCACCCGGGGACGCGATTCGCAGTCGATCGGCCAGCTCCAGATAGGGGCGGTGCCGCATGTTGAGGAAGAACTTGTTGCGAGCCATCTCCCCGAGCGTGCGCTGGTATCCGTCTGGCAACCACGCGCCGTCCCAGCCGTAGCCACCGTCGCCTCGGGACGCGGTGAGCAGCATGCCTTCGATGGCGTCTTCGAAGAGGGTGACACGGTCCGGGTCCCCTTCCTCGGAGAAGGCCACCGCCACGCGGGTGCGGCCCCGGCGGCCGCCGTGCTTCGCGAAGAAGGCGCGCTCACCCAGGGCCAGTAGCTCCTTCTTGAAGCGGGCGCCGGTGACGCACTCTCCGTCGTCCAGCTCCAGGGCGGTGGTCTCCACGAAGCAGGGCTCGCCGAGGTGTGCATGGGCGGCCAGCACCTTGCGCTTCGCGATGCCGCCGAGGTCCAGCGGGGCGGAAGTGCCGTCCTCCGCCGAGGTGAGCCCCGGCAGGGCGAGCTTCTTCCAGGTGATGTCGAGGCCTGCCAGCAAGCGGGAGACCTCGTCGGCTTTGTATTGGTTACCGGTGACGAAGAGGGCCCGAGTCACGGGAGCACGTCCTTCGATGGGAGCGCCGCGGGGCGCCAGTTCCAGATGGCGGGACGCCCGGTGTTCTCCGGCAGGAGGCTCCCATCCACCTTGTCGCGACGGACATACTTGGTCAGCAGCTCCACCCTGACACCCGCGCCGTCCTGGCGCTCGAGCCTCCACACGGCCCCCTCAACGGGGTCCAGGGCGTGGTGGAACCCGCCGGGTGGAAGCAGTGCCATCGCTGTGTCGATGTTCAGGGGGCCACCCTCGTGGATGACGCCCGGCGTGGTGAACCCACCCGCGCGGACGCGGGAGGTGAGCTCGGCCCAGGGCAGGCGAGCACCCTGGCGCATCAAGTCGAAGGCGACGAAGGGCTCGTGTGCCAGCGCATACCGGGTGCCGTGGGCGAGCGCGAGCCACTCGCCCACGAGCCACTCTCCAGGCTGGAGCACGGCCTTGAAGCGCTCGGCGTGGGTGGAGACCCACGAGGACCAGAGCTGACGGGCCTCGTTGGGAGAGTGGGCGGCGAGCCGACCCTCGCGTCCCAGCGCGATGACCTCGTCTCCCAGTCGGGCCGCGGCGACACACGAGCCGTCCAGCTTCTCCAGGACGATGACGGAATCACGCGCATCGCGGAGGCGCTCGGTGCAGATTCGCGCAAGCTCCAGCGACAGGTGTTTGTCCGCGGGGCCGGTGCGGGAGCCAGGCAGGTGGGGAATCGAGCCGTAGGCCTTTCGACCCAGCGGGCGCGGAGCGTCGTCAGGGGATGTCACCACCCCCTGACTATGCCCTCGGCGTCGGACTATTGCTGGTAGGTCGGAGCGAGCACTCCGCCCAGCGCGGAGTCCCGGACTCCTGGCACCAGGTCGAACGTGTTCTCGAAGGCCCCGTTGTTCGTGGGCAGGAACGTGGTGCCCAGCGCGCCCTCGAGCTGCGTCTCGTCGCTCCCCAGTTCGTACATGAACTCGAGCGCGGCGCTCCGCTCCTGGGTGGTGGAGAGCACGAAGGCGCCCGTCACGATGATCTCCGGTCGGTGCCCCTCGATGACGGCGGCCTGCAAGCCCGGACGGTGCTCGGACAGGAACGCGAGTTGCTCGGAGGGGACGATGAAGATGTTCGCATTCTCCCAGGGGTCCGGAAGCGGGCCACCCACCCACCCGGGTATCTTGAAGCGGTAGGGCACGGTGCCGCAGTACTCACCATCCAGGTCGTAGGCGTGGATGCCGCTGGCATGGGACTGGGTCTCTTCCGCGTCGGGAATCGTCGCGGGCATCTCGAGGCCCATTTGCTCGAGCCAGCTCAGGTCCACCGCGTAGGCGAGGTGGCTCCACCAGGCGGGCCTGCCAATGGGGAACACCCATTCCCATTCGTCGTTCCACACCGCGAACCCCGCCTGCAAGATGTCGAGGTTCGAGGACCGATGGATGTAATCGCAGTACAGGGGGCGAGCGAAGCCTGTCGGCGTGGGGGCGGCGCACTCCGCGCAGTCCTCCTGGACGCAGCGGTTGGAGTCGAGCTGAAGCGCTGGAATCATGCTCGCCTCGAAGCCTCCATAGTCGCTGTAGGAAGAGTAGTCGTTGTAGATCCCATTGGAGGCATAGGCGCACCAACGGGGAGGATTCGCCGACTCGCACTCGGGGCACTCACCGGGGATGCAATAGGGTGCGACGATGCCAGCTTCCAGGAGCGCGGGCGCCATCGTGTGATTGCCCACCACCACGTCCGGGGCGTTGCCTCCGGCCACGGCGACCATGAGGCTCGTGTAGAGGTCCTCCTGGCTGGAGAACTGGGACACCGCCACGGTGTGGCTGGGATTGTTGTCCTCGAAGCGCTGGACCGAACTGTTGAAGGCTGCCTCTGTCTGTCCATTCAAGGCATGCCAGACGGAGATCTGCGCCTGCGCCGAGGCCAACGGGCCTTGAAGGCAGGTGACCAGCAGCACCCACTTCAGGATGACGGTTCTCATGGACTCCCCCGATTGCGTTCAGCCTCCGCCACGGGCACGTTCCACCGGCGCGGAGGCCCCTCCGATGGAGTGGCACGGGAGTATGGGTGAGTCCTGACCTGCAATTCATCTTAATTTGATAATCCAGGAATTGTCGCCCTGGCTTGTCGCGGTGCTGGCTATTGCACGCGATGCGTTCCCGGCACGGCCCGCTCGCGGTGCTTGCGGGCGGAGCGTTGCAGGGCCCACTGGGGCTCCAGCTCGTCCGGGAAGAAGAGGTCTTCGCCCAACCCGTCGACACGCACCTGGATGAGCGGGTCGGAGGGGTACTGGAGGCCAGGGTCGTCGTAGACGAGGGCCACGACGGTGCCGGTGCGACCGAGGAAGCCCGGGCTGATGGTTCCGTCCGACGACGCGCTGATGACCGTGACGGGCTCTCCGATTCGCACCGGCGCTCCGTCCACGTCAGTGCTCACGATGAGAGAGGGGTCCAGGGTCATGGGGCGTAGGAGCGGGGTTTGAGGTGACGTGACAGGACGAGGGCCATCACACAGATGAGCCCCCAGGCGAACAGGTGGTAGCTGGCGACGTGACGCCAGTCCTGCTCGCAGGCCAGCTCGCCGACGAAGGCACCTGTCGTCCCAACGGACAGCCCGGCGCTCAGGGCACGCAGGGGCTGGAAGGCCGCGCCGCGCAGCATCCACAGCGCCACCACGAGCGGAGCGGCGCCGACGGCCAGGTGGCTCACCGTGCAGACCCAGGCTGGCAGCGAAGGTGTGGTGCTGGGAGAGCCGCGCGCGAGCACGAGCGTCGCCGCGCAGGCCATCGCCAGCCCCACGCCGCCTCGACGCAACCCGTGCCCTCGTGGAGACAACGCGCCCCAGGCGCACACGGCACTCGTCGCCAGCAACAGCAGCAGCAGGGGAACACGCTCCAGCAGCGCGGAGCCCGTGAGTGCGCCACTGGCGAGCATCACTCCGGCGACTCCCATGGCCAGGCCTCCGGACGAAGCCATCAGCCACGCGGCCTCCGTGCGCCAGCGACGCACGGGCTCGCGCAGGGCCAGCTCTCCGCGCGCGCTCGCGAGGGCGCGTTCGAGCGAGGCGCCGTCCGTGCGAGGCGTCTCGTTGAGCAGGGCATCGATGTCGATGGGCGCCTTCATCACGCCTCTCCCAGCCCGCTGAGGAGCTCACGGAGCTTTTCGTAGCCCCGGTGTGCCCGCAGTCGCGCCGCGCCCGCGCTGATTCCCCGGAGCGCGGCGATCTCGTCGAACGACCAGCCTTCCACCTTGCTGAGCACCACGGCCTCGCGGTGGTCGGGGGGAAGTCTTTGTAGCGCGTCCAGCAGGTGCCGGCGGAGGGAGGGG
>NZ_VIFM01000389.1 GCF_006636215.1 Myxococcus llanfairpwllgwyngyllgogerychwyrndrobwllllantysiliogogogochensis
CCCCTGCGGTGGGGTGTTCTCCCGTCAGCCCTGGGCGGAATGCGGGCTTGCGTCGGCCGGGGAGTTCGGCTACTTGTGCCCTCGCTGTAGCGGTTCTGCGCGATTAGCTCAGCTGGATAGAGCGTTGGCCTCCGGAGCCAAAGGCCACAGGTTCGAATCCTGTATCGCGCGCAGAGGGAAGCGCCCGGGATGCTTGGGGATTTTTCCCGAGCATCTCGGGCCCTGACCCCCGCTCCGGTACCCCGCCCACCTGTTGCCCACTTGAGTCGCTCTCTGACCGCCAATCTGGTCAGGGGGAGAGCGGTGACGCATGTGCCATATGCGGTGGAGGGTGTGCGATGAGCCGCCCTTCTTCCGGGCCTGGCTCGGTTAACGCGCATCCTGAGCGCGAAGACTCCTCTGCTGGCGGCGTTCTCCGGCTGGCTGAGGGGCCTGCTGACGTCGCCGGTGGCGCGGCGCTTCGTGCTCGAGCAGCGTCTCTCCGCCATTTCGTCGGTTGCCGTCGCCCACTTCGATTCCGTGGGCCGCCTGCGGGTCGTTCCTGGGGCTGCGCACCAGGTCTTCGCGCAGCAGGTCGAAGCGCTCGCGATCGACGCCCTCTCCTTGTCCACGCCGACGGACCCGGAGCCCGAGGAATTCTCCGAATCGGGCTTGCCCTGGCCCTTGTCTGCACGGGCCTGGTCCACCCACATCCTCAACGCCGACAGCTTCAAGTCCCTCGCCACTTGGGACGTTGTCTTTCCCTCCACCAACACCAGCCTCACTGTCCCGGCCTTGAACTCCTCCGTGTAGCTACGCCGGGGGCTTGGTGGCTTCTCTACTTCCCTCATGTGGGACACCGCACCTGCCTCTTCCTTGGTGTCGACTGAAGCGGATCACGCCCAGGGGCCCAGAACGGCTCCGTGAAGTCAGAGGTGCTGTCGCCCAGGGGAGGGCCGAGTCCGAGAAGTTGGCACGTGGCCTGGGCGCTGCCGTCCTCAAGGTGATGGGCGAGCAGCTCCAGCCAGATGGGCTGCGCTACAACGGCATCAGGCGGCAGCGGTGAGTGGGGGGCACGGGGACAGAGTGGATACCGGCATAGGTGCTCTCCTCAGCACCCCATCGTGCCTGGACGAGCCTCACACGGCGCAGACCGTGGCCTCGACTGGATCAAATACCGACGATGTTCAGACGGCCAACTCCACAGTCACCCTCGTAGCCATCGATGATGACCAAGAGCTTTCTGCCCTTAGGCAGATCCCGAAGAACGACGTGCGACGTGTATCCTCCGCTTGAGCGATCATCGTTGCAGGCATAGACAACGCCCGTATCCCCGGCGTGGCGAATTTCCAGCACCGTGTCGTACGGCGAACCTCCAGTTGAGAAGGCATAGCTTCCCGTGACGGGGACCGTCCAGGTATACGCCATATCCGGCGACGCCCCGGAGCCACAGGTTGTGCGCCACTCGTTGTTGGCGGTGCAGCTGTTGAAAGTCATTACTGGGGAGCCCAGTGCGCTTCCGAGGTGCCCTCCGAACGTTGCCTGGGACACCGCGTTGTCCTCTTCGGCCACCGTGTCTCCACGAGATGGCGATTCGGCGGTTGGAGGCTCGATGTACTCGCTGGCCTCGTCGTCGAGCGCCGGACCACATGCGCCCAACAGCAATGCCCAGCCCGCCGCGTACAGAACTGCGCTTCTCTGGTTTGCCATGACTGCACCTCGGGTAGGGGGTGTCCTTGGCGGAGAGTCTCGGCCAAGAGCGGTCAGGCACAGGATGTGGTGCTTGACTGCTCTATGATTGTGTTGGGGTGGGGCGAGCACCACTGTCTGGGATGCCAGGGTCAACCTCGCGTAACGGACACTCTTGTTCTTGGCAGACGAGAATGCCCGGCTCCGCTCTCATGAGGATGCGCAGAGACTGGAGGCGAGGAGAACGATGGTCGCAGATGCGTCAGCGCACCTTCTGTGCTCCAGGCCGCTGCTATCGGCGCTGGGGCTGGTTGTAGTGCTCCTGGAGATAGCTGGACTTCAGCGCCAGGTCGCGTGCGAGGTCATCTAGACATGATCCGCAGATGAGCACCCTGTGCTCCATGACCTTCCCTGTTCGCGGGTCAGTGACAACGCCTTCAATCTGGGTGGCGGCGTTGCGGATAGGGTTTGCAGGCGACACATCATGCCGCACCGGAATTAGCTCCCCCTTGCACCGCGGGCACAGCGTCGAGTCGACCTCGCTCATTCAGGACTCCCCTTGTCGGTGAAATTCTGCCACAGGCCCTGCTGCGCAGGGCTCAGGCTCCACGCGCGGCGTCGCGGTGCGTCCGCTCCAACTCGCCCGCCTCTGTGAAGATGGCGGAGAGTCGGTACGCGGGACATGTCACTTGGATGGTGGGAGGAGGCGTCGCGGTGCGGCCCATACCCGGGCGCAGGGTCTACGAGGAAGACTTCCTCCGGAACCGAATCTGGCAGGCTGAGGTGCTGGTCCGGAACGCGACGAAGGCCGGGCCCACGAAGTCCCGGGCGGGCCTGGTGACGCCGGCCTACAGGAAGGGACGTGTGCCGTGACGTGCCTGGAGGAGCCCGGGACTCGAGTGTGCGTGGACGAGCACCGCGCCATTGGCCAACGACAACCCGAGGACCTCCAGCGGGCCGAAGCATGCCCCGGGGCGCGAGGGGGCCGTTCTCACGGGGCGCGAAGGACCTCCGCCTTCAGTTGGACGAGCCGCCGCTGGATGCGCACCACAACGCCGACGCACAGCACGGTCGCTAGCAGGAACATGGCGCTCTGCGCGATTTGGGTGCGGCGCAGCGCATCGAAGCTGATACCCACGATTTCGCCGAGGAGGACCATCGACTGGTTCCACACGCCCAGCGTCAAGGTGAGCAGCCCTATGCACCACCATGCGCGTATCAGGGTCGTTCGGCTGGCTGCGCCCCCCAGGTCGAGCCAGAGGTCGCGGAGAATCTGATAGGGTTTGAAGAGGTTCATGCCCGGGACGAACCAGGACAGGATGGCCCAGCGAGGAGAGGCCTGGCTGACATCAATCAGTCCCGCGATTCGGACCGCCCGGTACTGCCACGTCAGGAAGTAGACCGCGCTGAGCAGCCATATCACGGCTTTGGCGATGCTCACGGCCGTGATGCTCATTGCATAGATGGAGATGGCCTCGGTCCGCGTGTAGCCGATTGCTTGGACGAAACTGAAGACCCAGATTCTCACGGCGATGTGGGCGAGCTCGGCGACCGCTTGGAGGCCGATGCCGCAGGTCGCGACGATTGCCCAGGGGGTAGAGGAGGGCAGGGGGCGTTGCCTCAGGCTCGCACGGCAGAAGGAGCACGCTCGCGCGTCGCGCTCCTGGCACTTCTCGCAGACGAAGCTTCCGCAGCGGATGCAGGTTCCCGCGGCAAGCTGGTCGGGATGCTGGACACATGCGGCATCGACAGGAGGGCTGTCTGATTTTGTCAGCATGGGGCGGGTCGCGGCGAGGTGTGGGAGTAGTGGCTCGCCGACGCGAACATTTATCATGCATATAGGGCGACGGAGGTTGTAAGTGAGTGGTGTGTGGAAGGAGCCGCTCGGTGGTTCCTGTTGGGTTTGGAACACATTAATGCGCCGTGCATTGATGGGCATCCATGAGCACACGCAAGGCGCTGTACCTCCATCCAGGCGTGAAGGGTTGGTCCTGTCAATGGGGCGATGGCGTCTTCACCAACGAGATCATGAAGGCTGGCGGCATCGTTGAGGAGTGCCGCCACCCAAGGTACTTCCGACACACACGCGGCATCCGTCCGTGCGCCGCCGTGCAGTTCGTGGTTCCTGACGGGCAAATGACCGAAATGGTCGCTCAGGGGGCGGTGCATACCGAGGGTTCCCGCGAAGACAGGGTGGAGTTGGGAGGTCCAGCCTCTTGACGCGGATAGCCAGAATGGAAATCGAAGTGCTTCGGCGCAAGTTGCTGACCAGCAAAGGGAAAATGTGTGTCGTCGATGTTTCCGAGTCCCCTTTGTTCCCTGGCTATGTCCGGACGATTGAGATTCGTGCTGAGTCGGTCGTTGGTGTTGCCTCCGAGCAATGGGGATATGCCGAGGGGGGGGCGTGGGGCAGGCGTGCCCCCCTGTCTGGAGTGACTGGGAGTATGTCGACGATGGAACCACCCGGACGCGGCTTTCCCTCCCCGGCAGCGGCGGAGTCCACGAGGTGCTGCTCCGACGAGGGCACGACGTCCCCGCCAGACTCAAGCTGCGGTATGACAACCTGGGCGACCTGGTGGAACAGTTGAACTCCACCACCACGCCCGCGATGCGGTCGACGTCATCCGCGCGCACGCGGGGATGTCTCAACCCCCGTGACTACCAGGAAGGAGTGGTGGACAGCCTGTGAGCCGAGACGACGAGAAGACCGCGCCGGCCGAGCCCCGGCGACAAGGGCCTCAGCGGTTGGCGGACCTGATGCGCAAGGCCATGTCCCAGGCCCGTGAGCAGCCTTCGGCGGGGCTGGTCCAGCTCGAGGCTGACTGGAAGCGGCGGGAGGTGGAGTTGCGGCAGGCCGAGGCGGCGGAAAGGGTTCGGCTCGAGGTCGCCCATGCCGATGCGTGGCCGCTGCACCTGAAGCTGTGTGCCGCCCCGTCGGAGGCAGTGGAAGTCCTCACCGGGGATAAGGTGTTGGAGACGGCCGCCCTCCGCGCGGCGAGGCTCGTGCTACAGGAAGGGCTGCGCACGCTGCTGCTGTCTGGCGGCACCGGAGTGGGGAAGACAGCTGGAGCGTGCCACCTCTTCCGCTCCGCGGTGCGCCACGAGCCACGCAGTGGCCAGCATCTGCCAGTGTGGGACGCGTCCGCCGGGTTCTTCGTGCGCTGGTCGCAGCTGAAGCGCGTCAGCGACGATGAGGCGGAGGACGACCAGCTTCTCCAGCGAGCCACCCGGGTGCGCGTCCTGGTGCTGGACGACGTCGATGGGTTGCCGGGCGAGGAGTTGGGCCGGCGCGACCGGGAACTCCTCGAGGAGTTGGTGGACAGGCGGGACAGGGCCGGCATGGTGACGGCGTACACCACCCACCTCTCGGTGCAGCGGAGGGAAGGCGGGCCCTCGGACTTCGCCACATACGTCGGCGCCCGCGTCGTCTCCCGCATGAGCCGCCCGGGGACGTTCCACCTGGCCGACTGCGGAAACCGGGACCTGCGCCGGGGAGCAAAGCCGTAACGCAGTCCCTGTGCGCGCTGGGCAGGGACGATAGCGGCCTTGTCCTCCTGGGTCGCGGCGGCTCTGACCTGTCGCTGGCGCACCAGCGGGGGTTGCGCGAGTACTCGCGGCGTCACGCGAGAGCGTCCAGGAAGTGGGCTGTGCGCGCGGTGCTGGAGGTTCCCTCTGAAGAGACCTTGCTCAATCCCTGTCTGGGAGGAGCGAGCCAGTACGCACGTATTCCCCCTTGTCGGTGTGAATGGCGACGAGCCCGCAGGTCGCACACGTCATTTCGACCTGGGGAGGTGGCTGTGGCATGCCCCGCTTGACCCGACTGGATTCGGGCCCCCAGATGGAGTCAGGGTCGCTCTCGCCGCCGCAGGCAATGCAGCGGAGAGAATCGAGCAGAGCCTTCCTCTCCTTTTCGTAGCCGCGATTCTCGATACCGATGAGGGCGAACAGCAGGAGGATGCCGATGCCGGTGAGCGCGAGCCACAGCGTGAAGGCATACAGAAAGTCGTACATGGACACTTCCTGGCTGGCCGGTTCTCTGTGCGGCTTCGCGACTCAGGCTGCGGGAGACGCACGGTACGTGCGCTTCGGCTCCCCCGTCTCAGTGAAGACGGCGGTGAGTCCGCACGCGGCGCACGTCGCCTGGACCAGGGCTGGAAGCTCTGGGATGGACGCGCCGTGTGAAGGAGTCGTTCGCGGCGGAGCAGACCGGGCAACCGACGGGGGGGCGAACTCCCCACCGCACTCCGGACATCGAAGCGGTTGGACCCAGCGTTGGAGTCGCAGTTGTTCGTGCCGCTCCGAGAAGATGATGCCCACGAGGACAATGACGGTACCGCTCAAGGTGATGCCCAACCACAGCGGGAATGCATCCATGCCGACCCCCTGACGAACTCACCGTATCAGGGCTTCTACCTGGTCTGCCTGCGGAGGTCGGAATGATGCGCTCCCGCGTCGACACGTGCAGGCGAAGCGCGTTGATGGCAAGGGCCAGTCGATGCAGCATCTCGGCCAGGCGGCATCCGGCACCACGGCATTCGGAGTCAGTGGTGACCAGGTGGAGGTGGAATGACCAGCCCGGAGGTGCCATCCGCGACTTCACGGGTCGGCGGTGTCCGGGCGGGTCGTGCGGTGGATGTGGTGTTCTACGGCGTCCAGCGAACTCGCTTCGGGCCGCCCTGGTCTACGCACCTCCGGTGTGCAAATGTGAGGCAATTGCCACATAGTTGTTGAGAGTCCCACAGGGTGTCGTTGCAGCAGCGGACACCGCAGGTGTACCAGCCCGGAACGCAGGCCTCCACGACCTCAAGTGGGCACGCGAGTTCGGCTCCAGGTACGGCGCTCTCGATGGACATCTCCTCGTGGGCGATGGCATCGGATGACTCTGGCGCCTCAGGGAGAGGGCCTCCGCACGCCATCACCCACACGAATCCAACCCACAACGCACAACGACGCAGTCCCACGGTAGCCATGGTTGCCTCCGCTTTGGTTTGCGTCCGCCTATCGACCAGGAGTTCGGACGCAATTCAAGAGCATCACGGCAAGTCCGAGAACTCCATGTGGCGGAATGTGAGTAGTTGCTCCAGTCAACTATTTGTCGCCTGCCGTTGTGCTTCGCCACGTTCGTGTCGGGTGGTCGGCCGCTGCTCCCGTCAGCACGGTGGCACCAGGTGCTGCCTCCGTGGATTGACGGTCGGCGTGGAATCCATGGTGGCGCGGCATGCGCCGCCTGCCGCTGAGAGAATCCAGGCGAAGTCCTCGACCCGCCGCGCCACGAACTCCACCATGGCGATTTTCTCCGTGTCCGCGGTGTAGTGGAGCCCAGGGTCCAGGTCTCTGACGCGGCGACGTGCATGGTTTCTCCGTCGAGCCAGGAGGCACTTCTCTTTGGCCCGGAGCCGCGCCTGGAAGGGCTTCGCGGCCCTCCCGATGGGCGGCATGGTGCTGGACCCGTTCGGGGGCAGCGGTTCCGCGCTTCAGCTCGGCCGGCGCGCCGAGGGCGTTGAACTCGAGGAGCGCTCGTTCGAGGTGGTCGCCCGGAGGCATGAAGCGGCGGGGCGCGAGGGGGTGACGAATGCCGCTTGATGGCGAGCGATCCGGCTCCAGGACATGGGCCAGCTCTTCAATAGTACTTCGCGCAGACGTCCCAGTTGGCCATGTAGCACTCACCCTTGTAGATGCGACCGACGCCGTGAGGGCACTTCCCCGGCTCCGATGACTTCACCTTCACCCAGCACCCAGGGCGCCGCTCCAGGTCAGAGGCAAAGTCGTCGCTTGACCATGGTGCGATGGCTTGCCCCTCCACCGTGTCGCCGCGAAGCACAACAAAGGCCACGGCGCCTCCGGCAAGGAGGAGGGCAACTGCAAGCGCGAACACCCTCTGCCGATTCATGACTCCCCTGGGGGGACGCCGGCATGGATACTGCGGTTCGGTGGACGGCGCTGCCTTGCCGCCGCTACTGCTGGGTCTGTCGACGACCTGGAGGCGCCGACCGGTGTGTCCACCCTCACGGGCTGGTACGCGCGGGCGGAGGGCGGCTACAGCCCCTCGCCGACCTTGGGCTGTTCGGATTCGCCGAGGCCGCCGCCCGCGAGCGCGTGGCGGGCGTCGGTGCGCGGTTCACGTACGGCTGGGGGCGGGCGTAGGGCGCGGGAAAGTGGGTGGGGCAATCCGATGCTTGCACTTCACTGGCTCGACGAGCAGTTCGTCGCAATAGGGGTGGTCCTCGTCCTCTCCCGGCGCGCCTACGGGGGGCTGCTCGCCCTCTCCCTGCTCGATCTCGTCGAGCTGTGGGTTTGGCAGGTCTTGTGTGCCGTCGATGCCCCCACCGCAGCCGAACAAGCCAAGTACGAACAGGCTACTGATCATGCGCTTCATGCGTCCTCCCTTACGGGTGCAATACAATTGCAGATTGTGTCACGCGCAGAGTGGTGGCGGCTAAACCAGAGTTCGTGATTCTCGAACGGCCTCAGACGGCACGCCTGAGGTCGGCTCGGCGCAGGGATGGACTGGCAGAGCGTTGGGCGTTGCGAGCAGCGAGGTAGGCATGCACCCGCACCATGAG